>NZ_JABWMT020000018.1:0-96077 GCF_013368915.2 Escherichia sp. 93.1518 | reverse complement strand
CGACGACCTTCGGGTTATGAGCCCGACGAGCTACCAGGCTGCTCCACCCCGCGTCCGTGGATGCGCACTATACTCCGCTCGCGTTTTCATGCAACCTTTTTTTTACCCGAATCACGGATTTGGCATGATTTTGAACAAAAACAAAACGCTATTGCCTATTTTTTGTGCAAAATTTGCGTCAGGGAGAGTCTGCTCATTTCATTAAACGCGACGGTTTGTTATCTTCGTTGTGCCTTATTTTTTTAACCTGAAGAAGAGAACAATGAAAGGACGTTGGGTAAAGTACCTTCTTATGGGCGCTGTTGTGGCGATGCTTGCCGCCTGCTCCTCCAAACCAACCGATCGCGGACAGCAATATAAAGACGGGAAATTTACCCAGCCTTTCTCTCTGGTGAACCAGCCAGATGCCGTTGGCGCGCCAATTAACGCCGGTGATTTTGCCGAGCAAATTAACCATATTCGTAATTCGTCACCGCGTCTTTATGGTAACCAGAGTATTGTTTATAACGCGGTGCAAGAGTGGCTGCGTGCAGGCGGTGATACCCGCAATATGCGCCAGTTCGGTATCGATGCCTGGCAGATGGAAGGCGCGGACAACTATGGCAACGTGCAGTTTACGGGCTATTACACGCCGGTAATTCAGGCGCGTCATACCCGCCAGGGCGAGTTCCAGTATCCTATTTACCGTATGCCACCAAAACGCGGTCGTCTGCCGTCTCGTGCGGAGATCTATGCGGGGGCACTGAGCGATAAATATATCCTCGCTTACAGCAACTCCCTGATGGATAACTTCATTATGGATGTACAGGGTAGCGGGTATATCGACTTTGGCGATGGCAGTCCGCTTAACTTCTTCAGCTATGCCGGAAAGAACGGTCATGCCTATCGCAGTATTGGTAAGGTGTTGATCGATCGTGGCGAAGTGAAAAAAGAAGATATGTCGATGCAGGCGATTCGCCACTGGGGGGAAACGCACAGTGAAGCCGAAGTTCGCGAACTGCTGGAACAGAACCCGTCTTTCGTCTTCTTTAAGCCGCAATCTTTTGCGCCGGTGAAAGGTGCAAGTGCTGTGCCGCTGGTTGGACGTGCTTCTGTTGCCTCCGATCGCTCGCTCATCCCGCCAGGTACTACCTTGCTGGCAGAAGTACCGTTGTTGGATAATAACGGTAAATTTAACGGTCAGTATGAACTGCGTCTGATGGTGGCGCTGGATGTCGGCGGCGCAATCAAAGGCCAACATTTCGATATCTATCAAGGGATCGGGCCGGAAGCCGGACACCGCGCAGGTTGGTACAACCACTATGGGCGTGTCTGGGTGCTGAAAACGGCACCGGGTGCAGGTAACGTCTTTAGCGGCTGATGTGTTATTCTGTACACCGTTTTACGGATAAGACAGGGTGAGGGATAACCTCCCCTTCTGATTGTTGACTAAGTGCGCGTTGTTCATGCCGGATGCAGCGTGAACGCCTTATCCGACCTACAAATCATGCAAATTCAATATATTGCAGGGGGTATGTAGGCCTGATAAGCGTAGCGCATCAGGCATTTATGCGTTTAGGGTGAGGGATAACCTCACCCTTTTTAATTCTGAGGTGCTATGTCTGTGGTAATTAGTGATGCCTGGCGTCAGCGTTTTGGCGGCACTGCGCGTCTGTATGGTGAGAAAGCCTTGCAACTATTTGCCGATGCACATATCTGTGTGGTCGGCATCGGTGGTGTCGGTTCCTGGGCGGCGGAAGCTCTGGCGCGCACAGGGATTGGTGCAATAACGCTTATTGATATGGATGACGTGTGTGTCACCAATACCAATCGGCAAATTCACGCGCTGCGTGATAACGTCGGGCTGGCAAAAGCGGAAGTGATGGCGGAGCGTATTCGCCAGATTAACCCGGAGTGTCGGGTGACAGTGGTGGACGATTTCGTGACGCCGGATAACGTAGCGCAATATATGAATGCCGGTTATTCATACGTTATTGATGCCATTGACAGTGTGCGACCCAAAGCGGCACTAATCGCATATTGCCGTCGCAATAAAATCCCACTGGTAACGACGGGTGGTGCAGGCGGGCAGATTGATCCGACGCAGATTCAGGTTACCGATCTGGCGAAGACCATTCAGGATCCGCTGGCGGCGAAGCTGCGTGAGCGCCTGAAAAGCGATTTCGGCGTGGTGAAAAACAGTAAAGGTAAGCTCGGTGTGGATTGTGTGTTCTCTACCGAAGCACTGGTATACCCGCAGTCAGACGGTACGGTCTGTGCGATGAAAGCCACGGCGGAAGGGCCAAAGCGAATGGATTGCGCATCAGGATTTGGTGCGGCAACGATGGTGACCGCCACCTTTGGTTTTGTTGCGGTTTCTCATGCGCTGAAGAAGATGATGGCGAAAGCGGCGCGCCAGGGATAAACAATTATGTCGGATGCGACACGAGCGTCTTATCCGACCTGGATCTGTGCTTAAACCTGTTTTGC
Source organism: Escherichia sp. 93.1518 (assembly GCF_013368915.2). Lineage (NCBI taxonomy): Bacteria > Pseudomonadati > Pseudomonadota > Gammaproteobacteria > Enterobacterales > Enterobacteriaceae > Escherichia > Escherichia sp. 93.1518. The sequence goes on along the minus strand of NZ_JABWMT020000018.1, from coordinate 93,608 downwards.
CGCCGCGATAATCGCCTCGCTTAATGCATTCAGCCCCTGACTGCGTGAGGCGCTAAGCTGCGCACGCAATCCCAGCTCATCAAACAACGCCAGCGGCGACAGCGTTTGTAACTCGGCGGCGGTTTTGCCCTCCACGGCGGTCAACAACACCGCCAGCAGACCGCGCACAATGCGTCCTTCGCTGTCGCCAAAGAAATGCATCTTGCCGTTTTCAGCCACGGTATACCCCAGCCAGACGCGGTTTTCGCATCCGGCAATCTCTTTGGCCTGTGCTTTTAATTCGTCTGGCAAAGCAGGAAGCTGTTTCCCCAGCATGATCAACTGGCGATATTTATCTTCCCACTGCGTCAACGGCGCGAAAGTATCGCATAACGTCTCTGCGGTAACGGTTGTGCCGAACGGATGTCCGGCGAATTGCGGGTTTGTCATTAATCCACCAATAATTCCAGCGCGCGGTCAACGGCGTTCACCAGCGCATCTACATCACTCTTTGTATTATATGGCGCAAAAGAGGCGCGCAGTGTGCCGGTTACGCCTAATTCTGCCAGTAGCGGCTGAGCGCAATGCTGCCCGGCGCGCAGGGCAATTCCGTACTCTGCCAGCAGCGTTACCATATCGCTGTGATGAACACCCGCGAAATCAAAGGCCAGCAGGCTGGAATCCTGGCAGCGGAATGAACGAAAGCCTGGACGTTTTGCCAGCGCATCTTCTGCAAGCGTCGCCAGGCTACGACTCCAACTTTCTGCCTGGTTGATATCATAATCTGCCAGCCATTCCAGCGCCGCACTTAACCCAATGACGCCTGCGACGTTGGGCGTTCCGGCTTCCAGTTTCCATGGGGCAGATTGTGTGGTGAAGCCGTCAAAACTGACTTCGTGAATCATTTTGCCACCGCCGAGCCAGGGCGACATTGCTTCCAGCAGTTCTGGTTTGCCATACAGCACGCCGATACCCGTCGGGCCGTAAAGTTTGTGACCTGAAAAAGCGTAGAAATCGATATCCAGTTGCTGAACATCTGCAGGGAAATGCACCGCGCCCTGAGCACCATCAACCATCACCACCATCCCGGCTGAATGGGCAAAGGTAATCGCTCGCGCCAGATCCGGGCAGCCGCCAGTGACGTTCGACATCTGGCCCAACGCCAGAATCCGGCTACGGGGAGTAATCAGCTCCGGTAACAAATCGATATCTGGCAGCTGCTGCGCATTAAGCGGCAACTTCACCACTTTGGCTCCGGTTTGTTGGGCGACCATCAGCCAGGGGACGAGGTTGGCGTGGTGCTCTGCCACGCTGACAATAATCTCATCGCCCCGTTGCAGATGCGGACGCGCATAGCATTGCGCCACCATGTTGATGGATTCGGTGGTGCCGCGCGTCCAGACAATAGTTTTGTCATCTGGTGCATTGAGTAATTGCGCTACTTTCTCCCGCGCAGCCTCATAACGCGCGGTCAGACGTTGGGCTTCGGCAAACTGGCTGCGATGGACGTTTCCGGCGCTAAGGCTATAGAACTGTCGGGTAGCCTCAACCACGGCTTCGGGTTTGAGCGCGGTTGCGGCACTGTCGAGATAGACGCCCGCATCCTGTAATGCGGGAAACTGCGCGCGGAACTGCGCGGGATTAAAAACGTTCATGGTACTCCTCGGCTTGATTCACCGATCGTGACGCAAAATTCACTTTGATACAAGGAGAGTGCTAACCATCGGAATTATCTGGATATCCTGGCGAAGCCGCGTCAGTAACATATGCTGAATAGTGTTAGGCGTTAATTTTAGCCTGTTAATCAATACTATTAAGATTTATTAATCGCTTTAAGGAGAAGATGATGAAAAAGACTGCCGCAATTATTTCTGCCTGTATGCTGACTTTTGCCCTGAGCGCCTGTTCCGGTTCGAACTATGTGATGCACACCAATGACGGACGTACTATCGTCTCTGACGGTAAACCACAGACTGATAATGAAACCGGTATGATTTCGTATAAAGACGCTAATGGCAACAAACAGCAGATCAACCGTACCGACGTGAAAGAGATGGTCGAACTGGATCAGTAATTTGCGATCGCAAGGTAAAAAAAAGCACCGCAATTAGGCGGTGCTACATTAATCACTATGGACAGACAGGGTAAATGTACAGGAAGTGAAAAAAGGTAGCTTAGCTACCATGGTCTGAATCGCAGACCAATTGCAAACACAACAACACAACATCACAACCGTAAGCCAAAAGTTCACCAGAACACGCATTCCGATAAAACTTTTCGTTCCGGCTCAGGAAGTGCCGCCACTATAGGTATTTGCTGGTAGAAGCTCAACGGACAATTTATAATGGCTCAGATAAAAAAAACTAATAGGTTACACAGTGTGATCTAATTGTTAAATTCATTTAACATCAAAGTTTAAAAGCCATGTCAAAACGATTACCACCGCTAAATGCCTTACGAGTTTTTGATGCCGCCGCACGCCATTTAAGCTTCACGCGCGCAGCAGAAGAGCTTTTTGTGACCCAGGCCGCAGTAAGTCATCAAATCAAGTCACTTGAGGATTTTTTGGGGCTGAAACTGTTCCGTCGCCGTAATCGTTCACTCCTGCTGACCGAGGAAGGGCAAAGCTATTTCCTCGATATTAAAGAGATATTTTCGCAATTAACCGAAGCGACGCGTAAACTCCAGGCTCGTAGCGCCAAGGGGGCGTTGACGGTCAGTTTACTCCCCAGTTTTGCCATCCACTGGCTGGTGCCGCGACTTTCCAGCTTTAATTCAGCTTATCCGGGAATCGACGTTCGAATCCAGGCGGTCGATCGCCAGGAAGATAAACTGGCGGATGATGTTGATGTGGCGATATTTTATGGTCGTGGCAACTGGCCGGGGCTGCGGGTGGAAAAACTTTATGCCGAATATCTGTTGCCGGTGTGTTCTCCGCTACTGCTAACCGGCGAAAAACCCTTGAAGACGCCAGAAGATCTGGCTAAACATACGTTATTACACGATGCGTCCCGGCGTGACTGGCAGACATATACCCGCCAGTTGGGGTTAAACCATATCAACGTTCAACAAGGGCCAATCTTCAGTCACAGCGCCATGGTGCTGCAAGCGGCTATCCACGGGCAGGGAGTCGCATTGGCAAATAATGTGATGGCGCAATCGGAAATCGAGGCCGGACGCCTTGTCTGCCCGTTTAATGATGTTCTGGTCAGTAAAAATGCTTTTTATCTGGTATGTCATGACAGCCAGGCAGAACTGGGTAAAATAGCCGCCTTTCGCCAATGGATCCTGGCGAAAGCCGCTGCTGAACAAGAAAAATTCCGCTTTCGTTATGAACAATAATTTACGTAGGGTACGACCATGACCAGCCGTTTTATGCTGATTTTCGCCGCCATTAGCGGCTTCATTTTTGTGGCTCTGGGCGCTTTTGGCGCGCATGTATTAAGTAAAACCATGGGAGCCGTTGAGATGGGCTGGATCCAGACCGGCCTCGAATACCAGGCGTTCCATACGCTGGCGATTTTAGGTCTGGCAGTGGCAATGCAGCGTCGCATCAGTATCTGGTTTTACTGGAGTAGCGTTTTCCTCGCGTTAGGTACGGTGCTGTTCAGCGGTAGCCTTTATTGCCTGGCGCTGTCTCATCTGCGTTTATGGGCGTTTGTCACTCCGGTCGGCGGCGTGAGCTTCCTTGCAGGCTGGGCGTTAATGTTAGTCGGTGCTATCCGTTTGAAGCGCAAGGGCGTAAATCATGAATAAGGTTGTATTGTTGTGCCGTCCTGGCTTTGAAAAAGAGTGTGCTGCAGAAATTACCGATAAAGCCGGTCAGCGGGAAATCTTCGGTTTTGCCCGCGTTAAAGACAATGCGGGTTATGTCATTTATGAATGTTATCAACCGGATGATGGCGATAAGTTAATCCGCGAACTGCCGTTCAGTTCATTAATTTTTGCCCGCCAGTGGTTTGTGGTGGGGGAACTCCTCCAGCATTTGCCGCCAGAAGATCGTATTACGCCCATTGTTGGTATGTTGCAGGGCGTGGTAGAGAAGGGCGGAGAGTTGCGCGTTGAAGTTGCCGATACCAATGAAAGCAAAGAGCTGCTGAAATTCTGCCGTAAATTCACCGTGCCGCTACGGGCTGCCTTGCGCGAGGCGGGCGTGCTGGTGAACTATGAAACGCCGAAGCGTCCGGTTGTGCATGTATTCTTTATTGCACCAGGCTGCTGCTATACCGGCTACTCCTACAGCAATAATAATTCGCCGTTCTATATGGGGATTCCACGCCTGAAGTTTCCGGCGGATGCGCCAAGCCGTTCCACGCTTAAGCTGGAAGAGGCATTTCATGTGTTTATTCCTGCGGATGAGTGGGATGAACGCCTGGCAAATGGAATGTGGGCGGTAGATTTGGGCGCTTGTCCAGGCGGCTGGACCTACCAACTGGTGAAGCGCAACATGTGGGTATACTCCGTCGATAACGGCCCGATGGCGCAAAGTCTGATGGATACCGGGCAGGTGACGTGGCTGCGGGAAGATGGTTTCAAATTCCGTCCAACACGTAGCAACATCTCATGGATGGTGTGTGACATGGTGGAGAAACCGGCGAAAGTCGCAGCACTGATGGCACAGTGGTTGGTTAATGGCTGGTGTCGTGAAACTATCTTCAACCTTAAGCTACCGATGAAAAAACGCTACGAAGAAGTGTCACACAATCTGGCGTACATTCAGGCACAGCTTGATGAACATGGCATAAATGCTCAGATTCAGGCGCGTCAGTTGTATCACGATCGTGAAGAAGTGACGGTGCATGTCCGTCGTATCTGGGCTGCGGTGGGTGGTCGTCGCGACGAACGGTAAGTGAGTTGGCAGGGGCATTGACTCCGGTCTGGCATCCGATGTTTGTACCAGTGGCAACCCGCGTGAAGCAACGCTTGAGGATATTGTAAAGCTTTACCATACAGCGTGGTAATTACGCAGATGTGTTGATGCCGGATGCGACGCTAGCCGCGTCTTATCCGGCCTACAAGTGCATTTAATTCAATGAGTTGTTAATCGGTAGTATTCGGCACGCTGTTACCGTACCAACCGCAATTGCTGTAAATTGCCGTCGATATGTAAATCGGTTTGTAAGCGGGCAATATCGCGGCACAGAAACGCCATCTCTTTATGGGTTTCCAGTTTCTTGCGCCACTTTTCGGCAACCGCGTCAATATTTTCATATATCCCTTCCAGACTCTGAAACTCGACGAGTAACTGCGTGGCGCTTTTGGGCCCGATCCCCGCAACACCCGGCACCTTTGAACTGCTGATCCCCGCCAGCCCCCAATAATCGGGTAACTGCTGCGGTTGAACGCCAAATTCTTTATCGATAAACGGCGCATCCAGCCAACGTTTCTGGAAGTAATCACGAATACGTAATGTAGGTGAAAGTAACTGACAGTAGCCTTTATCTGTCGAAACAATAGTTGCCTGATGCCCGGCTTGAGTCACTTTGACCGCCAGCGTGGCGGCTAAGTCATCGGCTTCGTTGCCGCTGGCTGACCAGCACGGGACGCCACGTTGTTCAAAGGCGGCGCGTAACGCAGGCATTTCGTTGTGCAACTCTTCGGGCATTGGCGGACGACCGGCTTTGTAATCAGGTAAGCGTTGATGACGCCAGCCGCTACTGCGGTTTTCATCATCAAAAACGGCGACGGCATGGGTTGGCTGGCTGTGCATAATGAGCTGATCGAGCGCGTGCTGGCAGGTTTCGACACAGGGCGAACCCTGAACGGCATGAATGCGACGAATAAGATTCAGTGCATCGACAATAAGCAAATGAACAGCCACGATAACCCCCTTAAAGATCAGGCGATAAGGGTAACATTCGATACCGGAAGAGGCTACGGCTGGATGAGAAAACAGGAAGAGGCCTCGCAAAACGAGGCCTCTGGAGAGCGATTAATCGCAGGCAACAATCTTCATTGCCAGGCCGCCGCGAGAGGTTTCGCGGTACTTGGCGTTCATATCTTTACCTGTTTCGTACATGGTTTCGATAACTTTATCGAGGCAGACGCGCGGCTCGCTGGTACGGCGCAGCGCCATACGCGCGGCGTTCACCGCTTTTACTGCCGCAATGGCGTTACGCTCGATGCACGGTACCTGTACCTGTCCAGCAACCGGGTCACACGTCAGACCGAGGTTATGCTCCATGGCGATTTCTGCCGCGATGCATACCTGTGCAGGGCTTGCGCCTAACAGTTCTGCCAGACCCGCCGCCGCCATTGAGCACGCAACGCCAACTTCGCCCTGGCAGCCGACTTCGGCACCAGAAATCGAGGCGTTCATCTTATAAAGAGAACCAATGGCGCTTGCTACCAGCAGGTAACGAGCCAGTGAGTTAGCGTTCACTTCACGGATAAACTTGTCGTAGTACGCCAGCACTGCCGGGATAATCCCGCACGCGCCGTTAGTCGGTGCAGTCACCACGCGACCACCAGCAGCGTTCTCTTCGTTCACTGCCAGCGCGAACATGTTGATCCAGTCAACAACCGCCATCGGGTCAGTGGTGTTTTTGTCCTGGCTGACCAGCATCCGGCGCAGCGCCGCCGCACGGCGTGGAACGCGCAGTTTGCCTGGCAGCACGCCTTCGGTGGAAATACCGCGCTCAATACCGCCGCGCATCACGTCCCAGACGTTCGCCAGGTGCTGTTCCAGCTCTTCTTTGCTGTGCAGCGCCAGTTCGTTTTTCATCATCAGGCCAGAGAGTGACAGCCCGGTTTCCTGACAATGCTTTTGCAGATCGGCTGCTGAACTGTACGGATACGGAACTTCAACCGGTGCGCTATCCTGCTGACCAAAATGTTCTTCATCAACGATAAAGCCACCGCCGATGGAGTAGTAAGTCTGGCTGTAAACGACTTTATCGCCCGCCAGCGCGGTGATGCGCATACCGTTTTCATGCAGAGAAAGGTTGTCGGCATGGAAGTTCATGCATTCATCAACCGGGAACTCGACTTCGTGCTGACCGTTTGCCAGCATCAGGCGACCGTGAGTATTCACATCCTGAATAAAACCAGGGATGGAATCGATATCCACGGTATCCGGCAGGTTACCCGCCAGGCCCATAATAATGGCGATATCCGTGTGGTGGCCTTTACCGGTCAGAGAGAGCGAGCCGTAGACATCAACCACCACGCGGGTCACGTCTTTTAGCAAGTTACGGGCAATCAGATCGTCGGTAAATTGTTTACCCGCTTTCATTGGTCCAACGGTATGGGAACTGGAAGGGCCAATGCCGATTTTGAAAATATCGAATACGCTAATCATAGGAAATTCATCGGGTTAAAACGGAGGAAGCGCCGCCCGAAAGCGGCGCGAAAGGATTTAGCTGAACAGAGAGTAGAAAATTGCGGAGATAGCAATCAGACCCATCACGACAACGAATACGTTGCTGATGTGACCGCTGTACTTACGCATTGCCGGTACTTTCTGGATTGCGTACATCGGCATCAGGAACAGGATCATCGCGATGATTGGGCCGCCCAGGGTTTCAATCATCCCCAGGATGCTCGGGTTCAGCGTAGCAACAATCCAGGTCGTTACCAGCATGAACAGCGCAGTGATACGGTTCAGCTTGTTGATTTCGATAGACTTACCTTTACCACGCAGAGATTTAATCACCATACCGTTGAAGCCTTCACGCGCACCCAGGTAGTGACCGAGGAAGGATTTGGTGATAGCGATAATCGCGATAATCGGAGCCATCCACGCGATGATCGGCGCGTTAAAGTGGTTAGCCAGGTAAGACAGAATCGAGATGTTCTGCTCTTTTGCTGCAGCCAGGTCTGCCGGAGTCAGGCTCAGTACGCAGCTGAATACGAAGAACATTACGGTCAGCACCATCATGATGTGTGCGAATGCCAGGATCTTCGAGCATTTCTGTTCTGCCATATCACCGTACTCTTCACGCTTCGCAACGGCGAAAGAAGAGATGATCGGAGAGTGGTTGAACGAGAACACCATTACCGGGATTGCCAGCCACAGGGTCATCCACAGACCGTTTCCGGTTGCTGATGCAGTGTCCAGAGACAGCGTTTCCAGAGCTGCGCCATTCCACTGCGGGATCAGGTACAGAGCCAGCAGCATCAGTACGCCAACAAACGGGAATACCAGAATACTCATCGCCTTAACGATCATCTGCTCACCGAAGCGAACGATGGTCATCATACCTACGATCAGGATCAGCGACAGAATCGCACGCGGCGGCGGCGTCATACCCAGCTGGTGAGACATGAAGCTTTCAACCGTGTTGGTGATTGCCACGCTATAAACCAGCAGGATCGGGTAGATAGCGAAGAAGTACAGCAGAGTAATCAGTTTACCTGCACCAATACCAAAGTGTTCTTCTACTACCTCGGTGATATCTTCGCCCGGGTTTTTACCAGACAGTACGAAGCGAGTCAGGCCACGGTGAGCAAAAAACGTCATCGGGAACGCAAGGATGGCCATGATGATCAGCGGGATCATACCGCCAACACCGGCGTTGATTGGCAGGAACAGTACACCCGCGCCGATTGCCGTGCCGTACAGGCCCAGCATCCACATGGTGTCTGTCTTGCGCCAGGCACTGCGAGAGTCTTTCGACGCAATCGTGCTGGTTTGAGTCGTTTCCATCTATTTCTCCTGGAGGAATGCAAATAATTCAGCTTTTAGCCAGTTCAGCCCGGGAAGGTGCCTGGCCGTAAAAATGAAATCTGTCTATCGGCGGTGGCTTAATCATTTTCCGCCGTAATAATTTGAGGGCGGAAAGATACACACAAGTTATGCATCTATCAGTGATCTTGATCTCAAATACAATAATCTACTTAGAAGATAGATAATCCCAACTCTTTACTCTGTAAATCAAAAGTAAAAGAGAATTTAAGGGCAATATTTTCCCAATAAACGATATCTGGTTTCTTCCGGGGCGCGCAATATATGTAGGTTGAACTGAAAAAATCAATACTTTTAGTTAATCATGATAAGAATTTCTTTTTCACAGTAATAAAATGCGGTTTATGAAAGCAGGTAAACGTTTGCGTTGCAATATAAATTGTATGACATATTAATATTGGTGATATTAATTGCCCTCTGATGCGTTGAAACATTCAGATAACAAATGAAATGGATTGGTGAGTGAGTGACCAAAAAAGAGAAAACCCGGCAACAAACGTTACCGGGGGAAGGGCGATTATGTGCAGATTTCGTAGCAAGGGATGTAGGCGGAGCCAGGCAACTTCATACGGTGCTGGGCGACAAAACCCTGGAGCAGGTCGTCCATACGACGCATTATCTCTTTATCGCCGTTGATTTTGTAAGGACCAAACTCTTCAATGGCGCGAATACCGACCTCTTTCACGTTACCCGCCACAATACCGGAGAACGCGCGACGCAGGTCAGCGGCCAAAACTTCTACAGGCTGATCCGGGTACAGTTTCAGATTAGCCATGTTCTCGTGAGACGGCTCAAACGGCATTTGCAGATCTGGCGCAATGCGCATTGACCAGTTAAAGCTGTAAGCATCACCGGTGTCGCGGCGATTTTCTTTCACCAGCGGCATCGATTTTTTCATCTGACGAGCGACTTCAGCAGCGTCATCAATGATGATGCGGTAATGGCGGCGCGCGTTTTCTCCCAGCGTATGCACGACAAACTCGTCCAGTACGCGGAAGTAATCGGCGCTCTCTTTCGGACCGGTGAGGATCAGCGGTAAAACCTGATCTTTATTTGCCGGATTCATCAAAATTCCCAGCAAATAGAGCAACTCTTCTGCCGTACCCACACCGCCTGGGAAGATAATGATGCCGTGAGCGATACGCACAAACGCTTCCAGACGTTTTTCGATATCCGGCATGATTATCAATTCGTTGACCAGCGGGTTAGGCGGTTCAGCGGCGATAATTGACGGCTCTGTCATACCAATAAAACGGCTGTCTTTGTAACGCTGCTGAGCGTGACCCACTGCCGCGCCTTTCATCGGTGCTTCCATCGCACCCGGGCCGCAACCGGTGCAGATATTTAACTCACGCAGACCCAGCTGATTTCCGACGCGACGGGCATACAAATACTCGTTTTCGTTGATTGAGTGACCGCCCCAGCACACAACCATATTTGGCGCTTCGCCGACATGCAGTGCGCGAGCATTACGCAATATAGAAAAGACCAGATTAGTAATGTGGACAGAGTTGTCGAGATTCAGGTTTGGAAAACGAACGGTGTTATGGATTTGCCCATAGACGAAGAGAATGTCGCGCAGAACAGCGAACAAGTTGGCCTGCAAGGCACGAATAATGCGCCCATCGACAAAAGCTTCTTCCGGGGGGTTGATCAGTTCTAACTTAACGCCACGTTCACGGCGTAGCACGTTAATGTCAAAATTTTCAAAACGAGACAGCAATTCTTTGCTGTTATCGGTCAAACTACCGGAGTTCAGAACAGCAAGTGAACAGTTGCGAAACAGTTGATAGAGGTCGCTGCTGGCGGTGCGTTTAAGCATATCCACTTCCAGCTGCGACAACATATCCATGGAGCCAAGCGGGCTAATATGTGTAATCAAGAAAAACTCCTTATGGGACGAATATCGTCATTCCCTTTGATTACAATAGCCCTGCCTGATGGCCTTTCACAACTCTATGCGTGAATCCAGTACGCAAAAATGAGAAAAAATTTATTGTCGTACCAGTCGGGTCGTCGATGGGACAAAGTCGCTATTGCTACGCCACGGGTTAATGTCCAGGCCGCCACGACGGGTATAACGCGCATAGACGCTTAATTTCTCTGGCTGGCAGAAGCGCAGCAGGTCATTGAAAATACGCTCTACGCACTGCTCATGGAACTCGTTGTGATGACGGAAAGAAACCAGATAACGCAGCAGTTTTTCCCTGTCAATTTTGCGTCCACGGTACTGAATTTGGATCGAACCCCAATCTGGCTGATGGGTGATCAGGCAGTTTGACTTCAGCAGGTGGCTAACCAGCGTCTCTTCCACCACTTTTTCACCGCTGGCGGCATTCTCAAGATAGTCAGTGGTAAATTCATAGTTATCGATAGCGATATCCTGGTCATCAATGCAGGTGCCATTGAAATGACCCATCGGCTGGCCTTCCAGTTCATCAAGACGATATAAGGCCACGCTAACTTTACCCTGGGCGCAGGTGCTTAAGTCTCGTTCCAGCGTCTGACGCACCTCGTCCCAGTGATTAAAACGCGTCTGGTTAAAACTGTTGAGATAGAGCTTAAAACTCTTCGACTCAATCAGATTTACGCTGGTGTAATCAAGTTCAACATGACCGACCGCGACCTGTGGCAAACCTTTGGCATTCAGCCAGGAAAGTTCATACAGCGTCCAGATATCCGCACCGTGAAAAGGCAGGTTATCCGCTTTCAGACCCAATGGATCGCGATTCAGACTACGCGGAACGCCTTGCAGCAGACTGGCGTCATAGGTATCCCGGTAATCGGTTGATTTCCCGAGAGTCAGGCCCGCAAGTGCCTGATGGTTTGCATAAGAAGACATGTTTCACCGTCATAAACCAGATAAACTAAACAACAAGTGTATCTGGTTTAAGTGAAGAGAGAAATTAGTGGACGATTTGACCGCACAAGCCTTAAGAGATTTTACTGCGCGCTACTGCGATGCGTGGCATGAGCAGCATAAAAGCTGGCCGTTAAGTGAGGAGCTGTATGGTGTGCCTTCACCATGCATTATTTCAACCACCGATGACGCCGTATACTGGCAACCCCAGCCGTTTACCGGTGAACAAAATGTAAACGCGGTTGAACGCGCTTTTGATATTGTGATACAACCCACAATTCATACTTTCTATACAACCCAGTTTGCCGGGGACATGTATGCCCGGTTTGGTGATATCTCACTGACATTACTGCAAACCTGGAGCGAAGACGACTTCCGTCGGGTGCAGGAAAATCTGATTGGTCATCTGGTGACTCAGAAACGGCTAAAACTGCCGCCCACGCTATTTATCGCGACGCTGGAAGAAGAGTTAGAGGTTATCTCGGTGTGTAATCTCTCTGGTGAAGTGTGCAAAGAGACGCTGGGAACGCGTAAACGGACGCATTTAGCCTCAAATCTTGCGGAATTCCTTAACCAACTTAAGCCCCTTCTGTAATCCAAATACCCCGTCCGGTTGTGAGAGATCTCTTACAGACCCTGTAGGAGATCGCCAGGAAATAAGCGAATACTTAAAAAGATAAGAATCTATATTTCCATTTAAAATCAATCTATTACTTGTTAATTCTTAACTTTCATATGAAATTATCCTTAAGGCATTGTCTGTAAGCTCCTTGTAAGACTCAGCGAAAAAGACGATTCTATCTTCGTCGACAGGGAGTCAGACAATAGAAGTGAACATTAGGATGATGACACTTCTGAAGGACACGCCAGGACGGTGTTTCAGGGAAAGGCTTCTGGATGAAGCGAAGAGGATAACGCAGGACGCGTTAAAGGACACCTCCAGGATGGAGAATGAGAACCGGTCAGGATGATTCGGTGGGTCAGGAAGGCCAGGGACACTTCAGGATGAAGTATCACATCGGGGTGGTGTGAGCAGGAAGCGATAGTTCAGGATGAACGATTGGTCGCAAGACCAGAGGAAAAGTTGTCAAGGATGAGCAGGGAGCAACAAAAGTAGCTGGATTGCTGCGAAACGAACCGGGAGCACTGTGAATACAGTGCTCCCTTTTTTTATTCCTGCTATCCTTCGCGGCAGTTTTTTCTTATTGAGGTTGCTTTATGACCACTCATGACCGCGTTCGTCTCCAGTTGCAGGTGCTTGAAGCGTTACTGCGTGAACATCAGCACTGGCGAAACGATGAGCCCCAGCCGCATCAATTCAACAGTACCCAACCGTTCTTTATGGACACCATGGAGCCACTGGAGTGGTTGCAGTGGGTACTTATTCCACGGATGCACGATTTATTAGATAACAACCAGCCATTACCGGGGGCATTTGCCGTGGCGCCGTACTATGAAATGGCGCTGGCGACGGACCACCCGCAACGCACGCTTATTCTGGCGGAACTGGAAAAGCTGGATGCTCTTTTTGCGGATGATGCAAACTGATGCTGGAAATACTCTACCAGGATGAATGGCTGGTTGCGGTAAATAAACCGTCTGGCTGGCTGGTCCACCGTAGCTGGCTGGATCGCGACGAGAAAGTGGTGGTCATGCAAACCGTGCGTGACCAGATTGGTCAGCACGTATTTACCGCGCATCGCCTGGACAGACCAACTTCCGGCGTATTGCTGATGGGACTGTCCAGCGAAGCTGGACGGCTGCTGGCACAACAGTTTGAACAGCATCAAATCCAGAAACGTTACCATGCGATAGTTCGTGGCTGGCTAATGGAAGAAGCGGAGCTGGATTATCCACTGGTGGAAGAACTGGACAAAATCGCCGATAAATTTGCCCGAGAAGATAAAGGCCCGCAGCCAGCGGTAACGCATTATCGCGGTCTGGCGACGGTGGAAATGCCAGTCGCAACCGGACGTTACCCGACCACGCGCTACGGCCTGGTGGAACTGGAGCCGAAAACCGGACGCAAACACCAGCTCCGCCGCCATCTTGCCCATTTGCGTCATCCAATTATTGGCGACAGCAAACATGGTGATTTACGCCAGAATCGCAGCGGTGCTGAACATTTTGGCCTCCAGCGGTTAATGCTACATGCCAGTCAGTTGTCATTGACGCATCCGTTCACTGGCGAACCGCTGACTATTCACGCGGGGCTGGACGACACCTGGATGCTGGCGTTATCACAATTTGGCTGGCGTGGCCTGCTTCCTGAAAATGAAAGGGTTGAGTTCAGTGCGCCATCAGGTCAGGATGGTGAGATAAGTTCCTAATCCAGGGAGAAAACGGTATGGCGGAAATTGGTATTTTTGTGGGCACCATGTACGGAAACTCGCTGTTAGTGGCGGAAGAGGCGGAAGCAATTTTGACCGCGCAGGGTCACAAAGCAACGGTGTTTGAAGATCCAGAATTAAGCGACTGGCTGCCTTATCAGGACAAGTTCGTGCTGGTGGTTACGTCCACGACCGGGCAAGGCGACCTTCCTGACAGCATTGTGCCGCTCTTTCAGGGAATCAAAGATAGTCTCGGTTTTCAGCCGAATCTGCGTTATGGCGTGATTGCGCTCGGCGACAGTAGTTATGTGAATTTCTGCAATGGCGGCAAACAGTTCGATGCGTTGTTGCAGGAACAGAGTGCGCAGCGGATAGGGGAAATGCTGCTGATTGACGCCAGTGAGCACCCGGAACCTGAAACGGAATCAAACCCGTGGGTCGAACAGTGGGGCACGCTGTTGTCCTGACAAATTGCCGTTTTAAGCAAACTGAATCGAATCCTTTCAGGCAAATGCCAGTAAAAACTCGCAAATGTGACGGTTTTTTACTGGCGTTTGCCTGGAGTCAAGCGATCCATTTCATACTCTTCTTTATTTCTCCGTTATAACCCTTCCTTTCTTGTTCTTGTTTTCATTTCCGTGAAGTTGATTCCAGCGTCCAGGGCTAATGCCAAAATCGAGCCTCATTGAACGCATTAATGTTGTGTTGTTGCACGGTGAGCCGCTATGGCGCGCTTTTTATACTGCTGATGCCAGATATAAACACGCGCCGCATTCGGCGAACGACCTATAAAAACGGCAAAAAACACCCTACGTCACCTCTGATTTCCTGGCGGTATTGCAGTCCAGAGTGAGCGTGGCTAACGCGAATTTTCAGGAGTGCAACAATGAGTTCTTTAAGTCAGGCTGCGAGCAGTGTGGAAAAACGCACTAATGCTCGTTACTGGATAGTGGTGATGTTGTTTATCGTCACATCCTTCAACTACGGCGACCGCGCTACGCTCTCTATCGCCGGTTCGGAAATGGCCAAAGATATCGGCCTTGATCCAGTGGGAATGGGCTATGTGTTCTCTGCTTTCTCATGGGCTTATGTAATAGGGCAGATCCCTGGCGGCTGGTTGCTGGATCGCTTTGGTTCAAAACGCGTCTACTTCTGGTCGATCTTTATCTGGTCGATGTTTACCTTGCTGCAAGGCTTTGTCGATATCTTTAGTGGATTTGGCATTATCGTTGCCCTGTTTACGCTGCGCTTCCTGGTCGGGCTTGCTGAAGCGCCATCTTTCCCCGGTAACAGTCGTATTGTAGCGGCCTGGTTTCCGGCGCAGGAAAGAGGAACGGCAGTGTCGATTTTTAACTCTGCACAATACTTTGCGACGGTTATCTTCGCGCCGATTATGGGCTGGCTGACTCATGAAGTGGGCTGGTCACACGTTTTCTTCTTTATGGGCGGTCTGGGCATTGTCATCAGCTTTATCTGGTTGAAAGTCATACACGAGCCAAATCAACATCCGGGCGTAAATCAGAAAGAGCTGGACTACATTGCTGCGGGCGGTGCGCTTATCAATATGGATCAGCAAAACACCAAAATTAAAGTGCCGTTCAGCGTGAAGTGGGGGCAAATCAAACAGTTGCTAGGTTCGCGGATGATGATCGGCGTTTATATTGGTCAGTATTGTATCAACGCTATGACTTACTTCTTTATCACCTGGTTTCCGGTTTATCTGGTGCAGGCGCGCGGGATGTCGATTCTGAAAGCGGGGTTTGTTGCGTCTGTTCCGGCGGTTTGCGGTTTTATCGGCGGTGTGCTGGGTGGGATTATTTCCGACTGGCTGATGCGTCGCACGGGGTCGCTGAACATTGCGCGTAAAACGCCGATCGTGATGGGCATGTTGCTGTCGATGGTGATGGTGTTCTGTAACTACGTCAACGTTGAGTGGATGATCATCGGCTTTATGGCGCTGGCCTTCTTCGGTAAGGGCATCGGGGCGCTGGGTTGGGCTGTAATGGCAGATACCGCGCCAAAAGAGATCAGCGGTCTTTCCGGTGGCCTGTTCAACATGTTCGGTAACATTTCTGGCATCGTCACACCTATCGCAATTGGTTATATCGTTGGCACGACGGGCTCCTTTAATGGGGCGCTGATTTACGTTGGGGTTCATGCCTTAATCGCGGTACTGAGTTATCTGGTGCTGGTGGGTGATATCAAGCGTATTGAGCTGAAACCTGTCGCGGGAAAATAAAATGATAACCCCGATTTCAAACATCCCGGCTCCTGAATTTCTGACCGTAAACGTCCCGTTTTCGGCCGTCATTGATTCTGAATAAGGACATAAACATGAGTTCTCAATTTACGACGCCCGTTGTTACTGAAATGCAGGTAATTCCGGTTGCGGGTCACGACAGTATGCTGATGAACCTGAGTGGCGCACACGCGCCGTTCTTCACGCGTAATATTGTGATCATCAAAGATAACTCCGGTCACACCGGCGTAGGGGAAATTCCCGGCGGTGAGAAAATCCGTAAAACGCTGGAAGATGCGATTCCGCTGGTGGTGAGTAAAACCCTCGGCGAGTACAAAAACGTTCTGACGCTGGTGCGTAACACGTTTGCCGATCGTGATGCTGGCGGGCGGGGCTTACAGACATTTGATTTGCGTACCACGATTCATGTGGTGACTGGAATTGAAGCGGCAATGCTGGATCTGCTGGGGCAGCATCTGGGGGTTAACGTGGCGTCGCTGCTGGGCGATGGTCAACAGCGTAGCGAAGTCGAAATGCTGGGCTATCTGTTCTTTGTGGGTAATCGCAACGCTACACCGCTGCCGTATCAAAGCCAGCCGGATGACTCATGCGACTGGTATCGCCTGCGTCACGAAGAAGCGATGACGCCGGATGCGGTAGTGCGCCTGGCGGAGGCAGCATATGAAAAATATGGCTTTAATGATTTCAAATTGAAGGGCGGTGTACTGGCCGGGGAAGAAGAAGCCGAATCTATCGTGGCACTGGCGAAACGCTTCCCGCAGGCGCGCATTACCCTCGATCCTAACGGTGCCTGGTCGCTGAACGAAGCGATTAAAATTGGTAAATATCTGAAAGGTTCGCTGGCTTATGCAGAAGATCCGTGCGGTGCGGAGCAAGGTTTCTCCGGGCGTGAAGTGATGGCGGAGTTCCGTCGCGCAACTGGCCTGCCAACCGCAACCAACATGATCGCCACCGACTGGCGGCAGATGGGCCATACGCTCTCCCTGCAATCAGTCGATATCCCGCTGGCAGACCCGCATTTCTGGACGATGCAAGGTTCAGTGCGAGTGGCGCAGATGTGCCATGAATTTGGCCTGACCTGGGGTTCACACTCCAACAACCACTTCGATATTTCCCTGGCGATGTTTACCCATGTTGCAGCCGCTGCACCGGGTAAAATCACCGCTATTGATACGCACTGGATCTGGCAGGAAGGTAATCAGCGCCTGACCAAAGAACCGTTTGAGATCAAAGGCGGTTTGGTACAGGTGCCGGAGAAACCGGGGTTGGGTGTAGAAATCGATATGGATCAGGTGATGAAAGCGCACGAGTTGTATCAGAAACATGGGCTTGGCGCGCGTGACGATGCGATGGGAATGCAGTACCTGATCCCAGGCTGGACGTTCGATAACAAGCGTCCTTGCATGGTGCGTTAAGACAGATAACAAAAACCGGCTCTGTCTGGAGCCGGTTTTTACTCGATAAAATATTAATTATCCGAGAATTTTGCTGGCTTCGCGCGCCACATTATCCATCTCGTCTAACAGTTCCAGTAGCTCCGGCTCCAGATCTTCTTCTTTAGTACCGCTGCGTAGCTGTTGTTCGATGAGCTGGCAGAGATTCTTCATACGTGGTACGCCACTATAGCCACAACTGCCATGTAGTTTATGAATCAAATCAACCAGACCTTCCGGGTTTTCTCCAACCAGTTGTTCCTCAACTTTGTTGCGAACTTCTGGCAGGAAATCGAGCAACATTTGCAGCATATCGCGCGCCAGATCGGTTTTTCCTGCGGCCTGTCGCAGTGCCAGTTGCCAGTCGAGAGTCGCATTCTGGTTCACCACAATTTCGTTCACTTCTGGCGTTACGACGCGAGAGGAAATACCGCTGCCAGGCTTGTAGCGCAACAGCAAATTATGCAATCGCTCTTCCTCAATCGGTTTCGCCAGATAATCGCTCATTCCCGCGCCAAGCAGTTTCTCTTTTTGCCCTGCCATCGCATGTGCCGTTACCGCGATAACCGGCGTTTGCTGCTGATGTGGGAGCTGGTGGATGAGTTCGCACGCCCGAATGCCGTCCATGTCCGGCATTTGAATATCCATTAAGATCAAATCGAACGGCATCTGTTTCGCGCGTTCAACCGCCTGATGCCCGCTATCGCAAAGCTCCACATGTTGCACCATATCTTCCAGCAACGCGCCGATAAGTTTCAGGTTCGCGGGGTTATCATCAACCGCCATGACTGTCATTGCCAGCTTACTTTCATCGGTAACAGGCAAAAGTGTGTTTTGTTTTTGATGACAAAATTCCGTCAGGGCAGGCAACAGGCGCGTAGGTGTTAAGGGTTTCAGCAGACACGCGCCGATACCATCTTGCTTGAGTTTTTCGGCATTGACCTGTGCATGGCAAGGAAGCGCCAGCATCAGGAAATCGGTCATCGACACCGCTTGCGCCAACCGCTCATGTTGCATCGTCAGCGGCTCGCGGAAGGTCACCGCAATCCCTAACAACATCATGTCGTAATGCGCGGGAGGCAGCGCGGAGAAGGTTGGGCTATAAACCACTTCCAGCGGCGTTTCACTTAAAATATCCAGCGTACATTGCGCTGCTGCGGAGTTCGGTTCGACATAGGCCAGACGCTTACCGGCGAGGCACTGGGTGGATGGCCCTTCGATGATAATATTCGGGTTCAGATCGAGATTAATGTGGAACCAGAAGGTAGAACCGCGATTCGGCTGGCTATGGAACGAAATATCGCCGCCCATTTCATTAACCAGTTTCTGTGTAATCACCAGCCCCAACCCGGTGCCACCATGGCGGCGGGAAATACTGGCATCAGCCTGTCTGAAGGCCTGGAATAAGCGCGATTGATCGCGTTCAGGAATACCAATGCCGGTATCTCGAATCTGCACTTCAATCTGCACTTTGGTATTACTCAGCGCACGTTTTTCTACCAGAATATCAATGTTGCCATTCTCGGTGAATTTAATCGCATTACCCACCAGGTTAGTGATGATTTGCTGTAAACGCAGTGGGTCGCCAATTACGTTATCGGGCACGTCGCTCTTAATATTGAGCGTTAATTCCAGCCCTTTATCGTGAGAAGAATGTGCCAGCAGGGTAACGACTTCATCCAGCGTGCTACGCAATGGGAACGGAATACTTTCCAGAATCAGCTTGCCCGCTTCCAGTTTCGAGAAGTCGAGAACATCATTAATAATTGCCAGCAAATTATTTGCCGAACGTTCAATGGTATTCAGGTGATCGCGCTGCGTTGGTGTTAATTCTGTTTTCAGCGTCAGGCGGGTAAAGCCAATAACACCATTCAGTGGTGTACGCAGCTCATGTGACATATTTGCCAGGAACTCGGATTTAATACGTGCCGCTTCTTGGGCGCGCTTTTTCGCCAGATCCAACTCAACGTTCTGAATTTCCATCTGCTCCAGCGTTTCCCGCAGATCGGAGGTCGCCTGGTCGATATTGTGCTGCATCTCTTCGTGATAAGCTGCCAGCGACATTGCCATCGAGTTGATACCGTTTTTCAGCATATCCAGCTCGCCGAGCATAAATCCTTCCACCCGGCTGTCGAGTTGCCCACGACGGATGCGGTCGACGGTATTAACCATGTTACGAATCGGGCCGGTTACATCGCGCATTAAGCGCCAGCCAAAAATAAGCGCAATACCGATACAAAACAGCATCATCACGCTGGAAATAAAGATCTCTTTATATTGCTGCAAGCGAACCGATTTAAGATCCAGCTCAAGCGCAATATATCCCAGCATATTCTGGCTATTTTTGGCATCGCTACTGGGCGATTCGTCGGGGGAATAACTCTCGGAAATAATCGGTGTGCGCAGGATCATAATATCGCCGTCACGTGTGACAGTGAGCTGGCGAGGAAACGGCACGTTGCTGCCGAGCTGCATTGATGAAGGATCAAGATGAAAATTGGAGGTGACAAAAAGTCGGTTATTTTCATCATAAACCGAAATTGCGCGAACAATATCGGAATGGCGACGATGCAGTACGCTTATTAACTGACCGATAGATTCGCGATTTTGCAGGCTCATGCCATATTCAGTAGAAACGGCAAGTGGCTCAATAATGCTGGCACCGGCATCTTCCAGTTGACGCTGCAAGTCGTTATAGCGGTGTACGACGAAAAAGATACTCAGCAATAAACCAATAAGGACGGTCGGTGCCAGGATCAGAATCATCATGCGTGCGCGCAGGCTGTAGTTGGTCATGGAGTTCCGTTATGGGACAATTAAGGTCACACTGTTAAATTGAGAAAGTCTCGCCAATGGCGCAATTCTACTCTGCAAAACGACGCACGACGACGCGTCAGATCATAACCGTTTCAGTCAACGACCTCGACTCTTTTGGTCAGGGCGTGGCGCGACATAACGGCAAAACGTTATTTATCCCCGGGTTATTGCCGCAGGAAAACGCGGAAGTGACTGTTAATGAAGATAAAAAACAGTATGCCCGCGCTAAAGTCGTACGGCGGTTAAGCGACAGCCCGGAACGCGAAACGCCACGCTGCCCTCATTTTGGCGTATGCGGTGGCTGTCAGCAACAACACGCCAGCGTGGATTTACAGCAGCGCAGCAAAAGTGCGGCGCTCGCCCGGTTAATGAAACACGACGTCTCTGAAGTGATCGCCGACGTCCCTTGGGGCTATCGGCGCCGTGCGCGTTTAAGTCTGAACTTTCAGCCGAAAACACAACAGCTCCAGATGGGATTTCGCAAAGCGGGTTCCAGTGACATTGTTGATGTTAAACAATGCCCTGTTTTAGTGCCCCAACTTGAAGCATTGCTGCCCAAAGTCAGAGCATGTCTGACGAGCTTACAGGGAATGCGCCACCTTGGGCATGTTGAACTGGTGCAGGCAACCAGCGGCACGCTGATGATTTTGCGCCATACCGCACCGCTAAGTTCGGCAGATCGCGAAAAACTGGAACGCTTTTCGCATTCTGAAGGCCTGGATCTGTATCTCGCCCCCGATAGTGAGATACTCGAAACGGTCTCAGGTGAGATGCCCTGGTATGACTCAAACGGGTTGCGCTTAACTTTTAGCCCGCGTGATTTTATTCAGGTCAACGCGGGCGTGAACCAGAAAATGGTGGCGCGCGCGCTGGAGTGGCTGGATGTGCAACCTGACGAGCGCGTGCTGGATCTGTTCTGCGGCATGGGCAATTTTACGCTGCCGTTAGCCACTCGTGCGGCAAACGTGGTGGGCGTAGAAGGTGTTCCGGCACTGGTGGAAAAAGGCCAGCAGAATGCGCGTCTTAATGACTTACAAAATGTGACGTTTTATCACGAAAATCTTGAAGAAGATGTCACAAAGCAGCCGTGGGCGAAAAGCGGCTTCGATAAAGTGTTGCTGGACCCGGCGCGAGCAGGTGCCGCAGGTGTTATGCAACAAATTATAAAACTGGAACCCATTCGTATAGTTTATGTATCCTGTAACCCTGCAACGCTGGCTCGGGATAGCGAAGCGTTATTAAAAGCAGGATATACCATTGCGCGACTGGCGATGCTGGATATGTTCCCACACACGGGGCATCTGGAATCGATGGTACTTTTCTCGCGCGTAAAATAGTTACGATTTGCTGATTTCGGCAGGTCTGGTCCCTAAAGGAGAGGACGATGGTTGCGGTAAGAAGTGCACATATCAATAAGGCTGGTGAATTTGATCCGCAAAAATGGATCGCAAGTCTGGGTATTACCAGCCAGAAGTCGTGTGAGTGCTTAGCCGAAACCTGGGCGTATTGTCTGCAGCAGACGCAGGGGCATCCGGATGCCAGTCTGCTATTGTGGCGTGGTGTTGAGATGGTGGAGATCCTCTCGACATTAAGTATGGACATTGACACGCTGCGGGCGGCGCTGCTGTTCCCTCTGGCGGATGCCAACGTAGTCAGCGAAGATGTGCTGCGTGAGAGCGTCGGTAAGTCAGTCGTCAACCTTATTCACGGCGTGCGAGATATGGCGGCGATCCGTCAGCTGAAAGCGACGCACACCGATTCTGTTTCCTCTGAACAGGTCGATAACGTTCGCCGGATGTTATTGGCGATGGTCGATGATTTTCGCTGTGTGGTCATCAAACTGGCTGAGCGTATTGCTCATCTGCGCGAAGTGAAAGACGCGCCGGAAGATGAACGCGTACTGGCAGCAAAAGAGTGCACCAATATCTATGCGCCGCTGGCGAACCGTCTCGGGATCGGGCAACTGAAATGGGAACTGGAAGATTACTGCTTCCGTTATCTCCACCCGACCGAATACAAACGCATTGCAAAACTGCTGCATGAGCGCCGTCTCGACCGCGAACACTACATTGAAGAGTTTGTCGGTCATCTGCGTGCAGAGATGAAAGCTGAAGGCGTTAAAGCTGAAGTGTATGGCCGCCCGAAACACATCTACAGCATCTGGCGCAAAATGCAGAAAAAGAACCTTGCCTTTGACGAGCTGTTTGATGTCCGTGCAGTACGTATCGTCGCCGAGCGTTTACAGGACTGCTACGCCGCACTGGGGATAGTGCACACTCACTATCGCCACCTGCCGGATGAGTTCGACGATTACGTCGCTAACCCGAAACCAAACGGCTACCAGTCTATTCATACCGTGGTGCTTGGGCCGGGCGGCAAAACCGTTGAGATCCAAATCCGCACCAAACAGATGCATGAAGATGCAGAGTTGGGCGTTGCTGCGCACTGGAAATATAAAGAGGGCGCGGCTGCTGGCGGCGCGCGTTCGGGACATGAAGACCGGATTGCCTGGCTGCGTAAACTGATTGCGTGGCAGGAAGAGATGGCCGATTCCGGCGAAATGCTCGATGAAGTACGCAGCCAGGTCTTTGACGACCGGGTGTACGTCTTTACGCCGAAAGGTGATGTGGTTGATTTACCTGCGGGCTCAACGCCGCTGGACTTCGCGTACCACATCCACAGTGATGTCGGGCACCGCTGCATCGGGGCAAAAATTGGCGGGCGTATCGTGCCGTTCACTTACCAGTTGCAGATGGGCGACCAGATCGAAATTATCACCCAGAAACAGCCGAACCCCAGCCGTGACTGGTTAAACCCAAACCTCGGCTACGTCACAACCAGCCGTGGGCGTTCGAAAATTCACGCCTGGTTCCGTAAACAGGATCGTGACAAAAACATTCTGGCAGGACGGCAAATCCTTGACGACGAGCTGGAACATCTGGGGATCAGTCTGAAAGAAGCAGAAAAACATCTGCTGCCGCGTTACAACTTCAATGATGTCGACGAGTTGCTGGCGGCGATTGGTGGCGGGGATATCCGTCTCAATCAGATGGTCAACTTCCTGCAATCGCAATTTAATAAGCCGAGTGCCGAAGAGCAGGACGCCGCCGCGCTGAAGCAGCTTCAGCAAAAAAGCTACACACCGCAAAACCGCAGTAAAGATAACGGTCGCGTGGTTGTCGAAGGTGTTGGCAACCTGATGCACCATATCGCGCGCTGCTGCCAGCCGATTCCTGGTGATGAGATTGTCGGCTTCATTACCCAGGGACGTGGTATTTCAGTACACCGCGCCGATTGTGAACAACTGGCGGAACTACGCTCCCATGCGCCGGAACGCATTGTTGACGCTGTATGGGGCGAGAGCTACTCCGCCGGGTATTCGCTGGTGGTTCGTGTGCTGGCGAATGATCGTAGCGGGTTGTTACGTGATATCACGACCATTCTCGCCAACGAGAAGGTGAACGTGCTTGGCGTTGCCAGCCGTAGCGATACCAAACAGCAACTGGCGACCATCGACATGACCATTGAAATTTACAACTTGCAGGTGCTGGGGCGCGTGCTGGGTAAACTCAATCAGGTGCCGGATGTTATCGATGCGCGTCGGTTGCACGGGAATTAATCTTACATAGCTGGATATGGCGTCAGCCGTATCCAGCGATATCTTTTACTCGAAGGTATTACACCTGACAGACCCGCAATTTTCAGGACATTCCAATGAATCAAATCGACCGTTTGCTCACTATTATGCAGCGTCTTCGCGACCCGGAAAACGGCTGCCCGTGGGATAAAGAGCAGACTTTCGCCTCTATTGCACCTTATACCCTTGAAGAAACCTACGAAGTGCTGGATGCCATTGCCCGCGAAGACTTTGACGATCTGCGCGGTGAACTTGGCGATCTATTGTTCCAGGTGGTGTTTTACGCGCAAATGGCTCAGGAAGAAGGGCGCTTTGACTTTAATGATATTTGCGCTGCAATCAGCGATAAATTAGAGCGTCGACATCCACATGTTTTTGCTGACAGTTCTGCCGAAAACAGCAGTAAAGTGCTCGTCCGTTGGGAGCAAATCAAAACCGAAGAACGCGCGCAGAAAGCGCAGCATTCGGCGCTGGACGATATTCCTCGTAGTTTACCGGCCTTAATGCGTGCGCAAAAAATTCAGAAACGTTGCGCCAACGTTGGCTTTGACTGGACGACGCTTGGCCCGGTGGTCGATAAAGTTTATGAAGAGATCGACGAGGTGATGTACGAGGCGCGGCAGGCTGTTGTCGACCAGGCTAAACTGGAGGAGGAAATGGGTGACCTGTTGTTTGCCACGGTCAATCTGGCTCGCCATTTAGGGACAAAAGCAGAAATTGCATTGCAAAAAGCGAACGAAAAATTCGAGCGTCGTTTTCGCGAAGTGGAGCGTATTGTTGCCGCGCGTGGACTGGAAATGACAGGTGTTGACCTCGAAACAATGGAAGAAGTCTGGCAACAGGTAAAACGGCAGGAAATTGATCTCTAAGGGAATTACGCGGTCAAGCGCGATTTGTGTCATTTTTTAAATGACAAGCGATTGATTTGCGTCAAAAACATTTACCCCAAAGGGGCTATTTTCTCACTCCTGATTTCAATAGTGCGCTGGCGAAGAGGAGGGATAATGAAAGTTTGTGGCACAGGTCATGTTCGGGTATACTGCTTTCCCGTCCTGGTTATTCCATCGTCTTTTCAACCTAACTTCTCAGGTTCAGCATGACAACGAACTATATTTTTGTGACCGGCGGGGTCGTATCCTCTCTGGGTAAAGGCATTGCCGCAGCCTCCCTCGCAGCCATTCTTGAAGCCCGTGGCCTCAATGTGACCATCATGAAACTGGATCCGTACATCAACGTCGATCCAGGTACTATGAGCCCAATCCAACACGGGGAAGTGTTCGTTACTGAAGACGGCGCTGAAACCGACTTGGACCTGGGGCACTACGAGCGTTTCATTCGTACTAAAATGAGCCGCCGTAACAACTTTACCACGGGTCGTATCTACTCTGACGTTCTGCGTAAAGAACGCCGTGGCGACTATCTGGGCGCAACCGTACAGGTTATCCCGCACATTACTAACGCTATCAAAGAACGCGTTCTTGCTGGTGGCGAAGGCCACGACGTGGTTCTGGTAGAAATCGGCGGTACTGTAGGTGATATTGAATCCCTGCCGTTCCTCGAAGCGATTCGCCAGTTGGCTGTTGAAATTGGCCGCGAACATACTCTGTTTATGCACCTGACGCTGGTGCCGTACATGGCAGCGTCTGGTGAAGTCAAAACCAAACCGACTCAGCACTCTGTAAAAGAGCTGCTCTCTATCGGTATCCAGCCTGACATCCTGATTTGTCGTTCAGATCGCGCCGTACCGGCAAACGAACGTGCGAAGATTGCATTGTTCTGTAATGTTCCGGAAAAAGCGGTTATTTCTCTGAAAGACGTCGATTCCATCTATAAAATTCCGGGCCTGTTGAAATCTCAGGGGCTGGACGATTATATTTGTAAACGATTCAGCTTGAACTGCCCGGAAGCGGATCTGTCCGAATGGGAACAGGTTATCTTTGAAGAAGCGAATCCGGTGAGCGAAGTTACCATCGGTATGGTCGGTAAGTACATTGAACTGCCGGACGCTTATAAATCCGTGATTGAAGCACTGAAACACGGTGGGCTGAAAAATCGTGTCAGCGTCAACATTAAACTGATCGATTCACAAGATGTTGAAACGCGCGGTGTTGAAATCCTTAAAGGTCTGGACGCGATCCTCGTACCTGGTGGTTTCGGCTATCGTGGCGTAGAAGGCATGATTACTACCGCGCGCTTTGCGCGTGAGAACAATATTCCTTATCTGGGCATTTGCCTGGGTATGCAGGTGGCGTTAATTGATTACGCTCGCCATGTTGCTAACATGGAGAACGCCAACTCTACGGAATTTGTGCCAGACTGTAAGTACCCGGTTGTGGCGCTGATTACCGAGTGGCGCGATGAAAACGGCAACGTTGAAGTTCGTAGCGAGAAGAGCGATCTCGGTGGCACCATGCGTCTCGGCGCACAGCAGTGCCAGTTGGTTGACGATAGTCTGGTTCGCCAGCTGTACAATGCGCCGACAATTGTTGAGCGTCATCGTCACCGTTACGAAGTCAACAACATGCTGTTGAAACAGATTGAAGATGCAGGTCTGCGCGTTGCGGGCCGTTCCGGGGATGATCAGTTGGTCGAGATCATCGAAGTTCCGAATCACCCGTGGTTCGTGGCTTGTCAGTTCCATCCGGAGTTTACTTCTACTCCACGTGATGGGCACCCGCTGTTTGCCGGCTTTGTGAAAGCCGCCAGCGAGTTCCAGAAACGTCAGGCGAAGTAAGTAAAAAAGTTAGAACGGCAACGCGTACCCAGGGTACGCGTTGTTTGTCTGGAGTTTTAGTTTAACTAGTGACTTGAGGAAACCCTAATGTCCAAAATCGTAAAAATCATCGGTCGTGAAATCATCGACTCCCGTGGTAACCCGACTGTTGAAGCCGAAGTACACCTGGAGGGTGGTTTCGTCGGTATGGCAGCTGCTCCGTCAGGTGCTTCTACTGGTTCCCGTGAAGCACTGGAACTGCGCGATGGCGACAAATCCCGTTTCCTGGGCAAAGGCGTAACCAAAGCTGTTGCTGCGGTTAACGGCCCGATCGCTCAGGCGCTGATTGGCAAAGATGCCAAAGATCAGGCTGGCATTGACAAGATCATGATCGACCTGGACGGCACCGAAAACAAATCCAAATTCGGCGCGAACGCAATCCTGGCTGTATCTCTGGCTAACGCCAAAGCTGCTGCAGCTGCTAAAGGTATGCCGCTGTACGAGCACATTGCTGAACTGAACGGTACTCCGGGCAAATACTCCATGCCGGTTCCGATGATGAACATCATCAACGGTGGTGAGCACGCTGACAACAACGTCGATATCCAGGAATTCATGATTCAGCCGGTTGGCGCGAAAACTGTGAAAGAAGCCATCCGCATGGGTTCTGAAGTTTTCCATCATCTGGCAAAAGTTCTGAAAGCGAAAGGCATGAACACTGCTGTTGGTGACGAAGGTGGCTATGCGCCGAACCTGGGTTCCAACGCTGAAGCTCTGGCTGTAATCGCTGAAGCTGTTAAAGCTGCTGGTTATGAACTGGGCAAAGACATCACTCTGGCGATGGACTGCGCAGCTTCTGAATTCTACAAAGACGGTAAATACGTTCTGGCTGGCGAAGGCAACAAAGCGTTCACCTCTGAAGAATTTACTCACTTCCTGGAAGAACTGACCAAACAGTACCCGATCGTTTCTATCGAAGACGGTCTGGACGAATCTGACTGGGACGGTTTCGCATACCAGACCAAAGTTCTGGGCGACAAAATCCAGCTGGTTGGTGACGACCTGTTCGTAACCAACACCAAGATCCTGAAAGAAGGTATCGAAAAAGGTATCGCTAACTCCATCCTGATCAAATTCAACCAGATCGGTTCTCTGACCGAAACTCTGGCTGCAATCAAGATGGCGAAAGACGCTGGCTACACTGCAGTAATCTCTCACCGTTCTGGTGAAACTGAAGACGCTACCATCGCTGACCTGGCTGTTGGTACTGCTGCAGGCCAGATCAAAACCGGTTCTATGAGCCGTTCTGACCGTGTTGCTAAATACAACCAGCTGATTCGTATTGAAGAAGCTCTGGGCGAAAAAGCACCGTACAACGGTCGTAAAGAGATCAAAGGCCAGGCATAAGTCTGACTTTATCTGATTTAAAAATGCCAGCCTCCGGGCTGGCATTTTTTATGGTTGAGTTACCAGCGGCCGGACGCGCCGCCACCGCCAGAAGAACCGCCACCTCCGCTAAATCCGCCGCCACTTGAACCTCCACCGGAAGAGGATGAAGAAGAACCTTTTCTTGAAGCTCTTTCTTTACCGAGCTTCTTGTATTTGGCGCGTAACTTTTTATTCACCAGAAGCCAGAAGATAAGCAGCGGTACGATCGCAAAAGGCGTTAACATACCGCAGGCAATGATTAAATTCGTCCATGGTCCTGGCTCGGCAACATAGAGGAATACCATCCCGTAAATTGCGGCAGTGAGGGCAATCCACGGTAGATTTGATGGATCGGTAAAAATAATAAAATACGAAAGTACAGCCAGTAAAATAATGACAGCAATCGATAATGGAATTGGAGTTTTGATACTGTAATGATTTCCGCTGCTTTCTGGCAATTCACCATTCAACAGAAGCGCGCCGATATTTTCGCTGGCCAGTGTTAACCCTCCCATAAGATCATCGTTTTTGAACGCGGGGATCAATATATCACTGATAATCTTTGCCGCTTGCAGGTCGGTAACAACGCCCTCCAGTCCATAGCCAACTTCAATACGGACGGTATGATCTTCCCAGGCGACCAGGAGTAAAATACCATCGTTACGCTGTACATCGCCCAACTTCCAGCTATCAAAAACGCGTGTTGCATATTGTTCAATGGTATCTTCACCAGTGGATGGCACCACTAATATAGCGACCTGCGCCCGCGTATTCTGTGCAATCTTCTGTAACTGCAGTGTCAGAGATTGTTGCTCAGGTGAACTTAATGTATCAGTAAGATCGGTCACCTGTTGGTGTAATTCCGGTACAGCAATTTGCTGGGCAAACACAGGAACGCACCACAATATGAGTAGAAAAAAGATTAAGCGCATATTGATCACCTGCGTCCGGATGAATCGCCGCCTCCTGAAGATCCGCCCCCGCCACGAAAAGAATTTCTCGACGAAGAGCGAGAATGAGCAGCACGACTCTCCGTTTTTTTGTTATTTTTTGCACTGGAACCCAGTTTAAGATTGCCGGTAAATATAGCCACAATGATCAGCAGAACGATGCCAGCAATGGTTATTGGCCCGATAAAATAATCAGTCAGCCCGATAATTGTTGATATCAATGCCATATCTTTATTACTGGCGAAAACCAGGCACCATCCCACAACAATTATCAGCAGCACGACAAACAATGAATTTCGTCCTGACTTAGGATGTTGCAGAGGCGTATTTTGTTTTATTGCTTTGGTGTTTTTATTCTTTGGTGCCAGCATCATGGAGAATGCGCGGTTCATATGAAAAAACACCATCAGGCGCCGCCAGCATTTGGCAGTAAACAATAAACTTATGCATACGAAAGATATTCGCCGAATGATGACATCATCACGAAAGAAGCAAAACCAAACGACGGGGGTTGCCAGTGAAATAAGCCATATTACAGGTCCGGGATTATCGATGAAGCGCCAGACGGCGGCAATAATGGCGATCATCAGCAATGTCCAGGCAAGACATGGCAGTGAGCGTTGCGGATTAGCAAACAGATGATTGGCTAAAGCATCCAGTGGACTAAGGTTCGCTTTGGTATGGGTAAACAGAGCTATGCCTTCAACTCCCTGCGTTAATCCGGCGAAGAGATTGTTTTTTTCAAACTCTGATTGCATACGGTAACGAACAATTTGAGAAGCTTGTTCTGGTGGCAACATTTCTTCCAGTCCATGTCCAATCTTCATTGACGCCCGCCCTTCCGGCCAAACGACGAGAATTAAGATACCTTCGCCGTACCGCTTCTCTCCAACGGGTTTCCAGTGATATACCCCGTAGCTCTGCGAGGCTGCAAGTTTAATGTTTTTGCCCCCTGTGGTCGGCGCAACCAACACTGCCACCTGGAAGTGGTTTTGCTGCTCGAGAGTCTGTAATTGTTGAGTTAAAGCAGTTTGTTCTTCTGGCGTTAACGTCCCGGTCAAGTCCGTTACATATGGCACTTGTTCAGCGAATACAGGAAAACCGAATAGCGCCAGAATCAGGATAAAAATACGCATAGCAATTCCTTTCGTTACCAGCGCCCGGAAGCGCCACCGCCACCAGATGAACCGCCGCCACCGCTGAAATTGTCATTGTCGAAAGAAGAGGATGATGATGACGACGAATCTCTGTAGTTAGAATTGCTTCTGGTATGACGTGATGGCTGGTTGGCATTACGCATTGAATCACGCACTTTTCTGCCGAAAGGGGTAAAGGCGATGGCGACAGCCAGAAATGGTGTGGCGAAGCAGAGTAATGTTGCGAGCACTCCCCAGCTTCCGCTGAAACCGGCAATAGGTAAAACAAAGGCCAGTACAACAGCTGCGAAGCAAATCAATCCCAGCGTTTTGATATATCCCCTGGCGGAAATAAAGGTCAGTACTATCGCCCAGGCCAACAAAGCCCACCAACCGCTAAAGGGTAAAGGGTGATCGGTCGGTGTTATCGTTGCTAAATTATCCTCTGTCAGACGACTTTCAATATCGCTGATTCCCTCTTGCAAACCGCCAGCCAGGTCGCCATTTTTAAATGCTGGAATAATACTGTTGCGAATAATTTGTCCGGACTGTGCATCCGTAATAACGCCTTCCAGCCCGTAACCGATTTCAATACGCACGGTATGATCCTGCCAGGCGACTAACAGCAGAATGCCATCATCGCGGTCTTTATCACCTGGCTTCCAGCTATCGAATACCCGCGTTGCGTACTGTTCGATGGTTTCATCGCCTGTTGTTTCAACCACTAACACGACCAGCTGCGCCTGATTTTTTTGCGTCAGGGCTTTAATCTGGTTGGTCAGGGTGTTTACTTCGTTGTTCGTCAATGTGTCAGTTAAATCATTTACATACTTGGGTATTTCAGGTACTGGAATTTGCGTGGCAAACGCAGATGAACAGAAGAAAGCCATAAGAAAGATAAAATTTCGCATAGGGCTTCTCCGCTTAATGAGCATGAGTATTCTGGCTAAAATCTATTGTTGGGGCTTTACTTACTGCGGCGACATCATCTGGCAAATAATTTTTCTTCGGTGTGTAATCCATTACCTTTGCGGTTAATACAGCGGGGAATTTGCGGATGGTAACATTATATTGTTCAATGGCTTTAATATATCTTCCTCGCGCAACGGCAATTCGGTTTTCACTTCCTTCAAGTTGTACCATCAAATTTTGATAGAGTTCCTGAGCCTTTAATTCAGGATAACGCTCACTAATAATCGTTAGCTGGCCGAGTGTACGTGTCAGCTGCGACTGAGCTTGCTGCCAGGTTTGTAATTTTTGCGCATCTCCCGGAGCTTGCTGAAGATCGCTGCTGGCGCGATTAGCCTGGCTACGCGCCAATGTTACGGCTTCCAACACTTCTTTTTCATGGCTGGAATAACCTTTAATACTGGCGACGAGATTAGGAATAAGGTCGGCGCGACGTTGATACTGATTCAGAACTTCTGACCAGGATGAATTAATCTGCTCGTCATAAGTTTGAATATCGTTATATCCACAACCTGATAAATTGAAAATAAATATAATTACGATGAATATTCTGAGCATGTTTAAATCCCTTTAGTTTAATTCCCCAGGACATAATACGTCGTTTCATTATTTCCTTAATGATCTGATTCACCTTTTTATCTTAAACCCGCATGTAACAGAATGTTAATAAAGCATGAATATTGCGGTAGGATCTGCAATAATTAACAATTATCCACTTTACAGAGAATGCTATGCAGTACCCGATTAACGAGATGTTCCAGACCCTGCAAGGTGAGGGTTACTTTACCGGCGTCCCCGCCATTTTTATTCGTTTACAGGGATGCCCGGTCGGCTGTGCCTGGTGTGATACCAAACACACGTGGGAAAAACTTGAGGATCGGGAAGTTTCTCTTTTCAGCATTTTGGCGAAAACCAAAGAGAGTGATAAGTGGGGGGCAGCGAGCAGTGAAGACTTGCTCGCAGTCATCGGT
This sequence comes from Escherichia sp. 93.1518, assembly GCF_013368915.2. Classification (NCBI taxonomy): domain Bacteria; kingdom Pseudomonadati; phylum Pseudomonadota; class Gammaproteobacteria; order Enterobacterales; family Enterobacteriaceae; genus Escherichia; species Escherichia sp. 93.1518. The sequence goes on along the minus strand of NZ_JABWMT020000018.1, from coordinate 61,439 downwards.
CGTCAGGGATACACCGCGCGTCACGTGGTGATTACTGGTGGTGAGCCTTGTATTCATGATTTGCTGCCATTGACCGACCTGCTCGAAAAGAATGGTTTTAGCTGCCAGATCGAAACCAGCGGCACTCATGAAGTGCGTTGCACACCGAATACCTGGGTTACCGTGTCGCCAAAAATAAATATGCGTGGCGGCTATGAAGTGTTGTCTCAGGCACTGGAACGAGCCAATGAAATTAAACATCCTGTTGGACGCGTACGGGATATTGAAGCACTGGATGAATTGTTGGCGACGCTGACCGATGATAAACCGCGAGTAATTGCCCTTCAGCCGATTAGCCAGAAGGATGATGCCACGCGTTTGTGTATTGAAACCTGCATTGCGCGGAACTGGCGTTTGTCGATGCAAACGCATAAATATTTGAATATTGCCTGATTAAACATTTATAAGCGTTGAAAATGAGTGGAACCTGTAAATAACTCCACTCATTTATATTCTTTGTCGCCTCTGAAACTACTCCATTTTGCCCATCCTGGACTAATCATTGCCATTCTCTACAAATTCTGTGGCGTTAATTTTTCGCTGGAGTGAAAATTATTGCGGTGAAGTTTGGTAGATTTTAGTTTTTATAGATTTATTTTAAATATTTACCTTTTCAGCCAATGGATTAAGTGCTCTTTAACATAGTAGATGTGTTGTTTGTGTGATCCTGTAAAGTTGGTAGATTGTGACTGGCTTAAAAAATCATTAATTAATAATAGGTTATGTTTAGAGAGTTCCCCGCGTCAGCGGGGATAAACCGCCACGCTGGGCCAGTCGTATTCTGCTGGAAATGAGTTCCCCGCGTCAGCGGGGATAAACCGGAGAAATCTCTTTCCCGCGTTAATGATTCTCAGAGTTCCCCGCGTCAGCGGGGATAAACCTTTCAGTAGGGTTCAGCCCGGGCAGTTTCCCGCCCGGTCTTCCTTACTTACGCATTCGACCAGCTCTGGATCGAATCCGCACTCCCCAGCTCACCATACATCACTTCATACGATTTTTTCAAAATCACATCGGTGTGTTTGGTTAGGTCTTTGAAAATACCTTTATTCATCGCGTCGTAGCGTTTGGCATTGCACTCAACAGGCATAAAGATATCTTTCACGCGAACCATTTTGTCGATCGCCGTTGCGTAATCCGGATACAGACCCAGACCTACCGCTGTATTAATCGCCGCCCCCAAACTTGCACAGCCGTTAATGGCGTTACGCCGTGCCCCACATATCCAGAGCGCAACACCCTAACATAGCGTTACTTAAGGGAAATTGACCGCCGACACACTCTTATCATTCGCCGCGATAGATGCAACCTGCGGTGCAGGTTTCTTTCACCATAACCGCACTTAACAGCGGAACAACAGGTTTAACCTGATCCCAAATCCATTTTGCTAAAACTTCGCTGGTCGGGTTTTCCAGACCTGGAATATCATTGAGATAATAGTGATCGAGGCGATCATAGGTTGGTTTAAATGCCGCTTTCAGTTCAGCGAAATCGATAATCCAGCCCGTATGCGGATCGACTTCCCCGGTAATTTCCAGGCGCACCATAAAAGAGTGCCCGTGAAGGCGACCACATTTATGCCCTTGTGGGACGTGTGGTAAGCGGTGAGCGGCTTCGAAGGTGAAATCTTTAAATAACGTGGTGGACATCATAATTTCTCTACAGGACGACAAAACGGGCGTAGAGTACCGGAAAGCCTGTTTTTTCGCATTATCTAAAATGGGTTTGTTGCGCAAAATAGCCTAATTATCTTAATGATGGTCAATATTTATTTATTTTTCATTGGGTTAATAAATCTATTTTGTTGTTAAAGACTATTGCTAAAACAGGTTAGTCGATTTGGTTATTAGTTATCGCTATCCCGTCTTTAATCCACACCGTTCGCCCCGTTAACCTTACCTTCTCTTTTGTTTTATGGGCGCAGACAGGGCGCAGAAACAGCTTTGCTTACTGGAACATAACGACGAATGACGACACAGGCCCCACCTTCCGCTTTGCTTCCGCTGAACCCGGAGCAACTGGCTCGCCTCCAGGCAGCCACTACTGATTTGACTCCTACCCAGCTTGCGTGGGTATCCGGCTATTTCTGGGGAATACTTAACCAGCAGCCAGGTACACTTGCAGCTACACCTGCGCCAGGCGCAGAAATGCCGGGTATCACCATCATCTCCGCTTCGCAAACGGGTAATGCTCGCCGGGTAGCTGAAGCGTTACGTGACGACTTATTAACGGCAAAACTGAACGTTAAGCTGGTGAACGCAGGCGACTATAAATTCAAACAAATCGCCAGTGAAAAACTGCTTATCGTGGTGACTTCAACACAAGGGGAAGGGGAACCGCCGGAAGAAGCCGTCGCGCTGCATAAGTTCCTGTTCTCCAAAAAAGCGCCGAAGCTGGAAAATACCGCTTTTGCCGTGTTTAGCCTTGGTGACACCTCTTATGAGTTTTTCTGCCAGTCCGGTAAAGATTTTGACAGCAAGCTGGCGGAACTGGGCGGTGAACGCCTGCTCGACCGTGTTGATGCTGACGTTGAATATCAGGCAGCCGCCAGCGAATGGCGCGCCCGCGTGGTTGATGTTCTGAAGTCCCGCGCGCCTGTTGCGGCTCCTTTGCAATCCGTCGCTACTGGCGCGGTAAATGAAATTCACACCAGCCCATATAGCAAAGAAGCGCCGCTGGTGGCGAGCCTTTCGGTTAACCAGAAAATTACCGGACGCAATTCTGAAAAAGACGTTCGCCATATCGAGATCGATTTAGGTGATTCAGGCCTGCGCTATCAGCCGGGCGACGCGCTGGGCGTCTGGTATCAGAACGATCCCGCACTGGTAAAAGAGATTGTTGAACTGCTGTGGTTGAAAGGCGATGAACCCGTCACCGTTGACGGCAAAACGCTACCGCTGGCAGAAGCCTTACAGTGGCACTTCGAACTGACCGTCAACACCGCGAATATTGTTGAGAACTACGCCACTTTAACGCGCAGTGAAACGCTGCTGCCGCTGGTGGGCGATAAAGCGAAGTTGCAGCATTACGCGGCAACCACGCCAATTGTCGATATGTTGCGTTTCTCTCCGGCACAACTGGACGCTGATGCATTCATCGGTATTTTGCGCCCACTGACGCCGCGCCTGTATTCCATCGCCTCATCGCAGGCGGAAGTCGAGAGCGAAGTGCACGTCACCGTCGGCGTTGTGCGTTATGACGTGGAAGGCCGCGCCCGTGCGGGTGGTGCCTCCAGCTTCCTCGCCGATCGCGTGGAAGAAGAGGGCGAAGTCCGCGTCTTTATCGAACATAACGAAAACTTCCGTTTGCCTGCTAACCCCGAAACTCCGGTGATTATGATTGGCCCCGGTACGGGCATCGCGCCGTTCCGCGCCTTTATGCAGCAGCGCGCCGCCGACGAAGCGCCGGGTAAAAACTGGCTGTTCTTTGGTAATCCGCATTTTACGGAAGATTTCCTCTATCAGGTGGAATGGCAGCGTTACGTCAAAGAAGGCGTGCTGACGCGTATCGATCTCGCCTGGTCGCGCGATCAAAAAGAAAAAATTTACGTACAAGACAAACTGCGCGAACAGGGCGCAGAGCTGTGGCGCTGGATCAATGACGGTGCCCACATTTATGTCTGCGGCGACGCCAATCGCATGGCGAAAGACGTTGAACAGGCACTTCTGGAAGTGATTGCCGAATTTGGTGGCATGGACACCGAAGCGGCGGATGAATTTTTAAGTGAGCTGCGCGTTGAGCGCCGTTATCAGCGAGATGTCTACTAATGAGCGAAAAACATCCAGGGCCTTTAGTGGTCGAAGGTAAACTGGCAGACGCGGAGCGCATGAAGCTTGAGAGCAACTACCTGCGCGGCACGATTGCTGAAGATTTAAACGACGGCCTGACCGGCGGCTTTAAAGGCGACAACTTTCTGCTGATCCGCTTCCACGGTATGTATCAGCAGGATGACCGCGATATCCGCGCTGAGCGTGCCGAGCAGAAGCTGGAACCGCGTCATGCGATGATGCTGCGTTGCCGTCTGCCTGGTGGGGTGATCACCACCAGACAATGGCAGGCGATTGATAAATTTGCTGAAGACAACACGATTTACGGCAGCATTCGTCTGACCAACCGCCAGACGTTCCAGTTCCACGGCATTCTGAAAAAGAACGTTAAGCCGGCACACCAGATGCTGCACTCGGTCGGGCTTGATGCGCTGGCAACCGCCAACGACATGAACCGTAACGTGCTTTGCACCTCGAACCCGTTTGAATCGCAGCTGCACGCGGAAGCGTATGAATGGGCGAAGAAAATTTCTGAGCACCTGCTGCCACGTACTCGTGCATATGCGGAGATTTGGCTCGATCAGGAGAAAGTCGCCACCACTGATGAAGAACCGATCCTCGGTCAGACCTATTTACCGCGTAAGTTTAAAACGACGGTAGTGATCCCGCCGCAGAACGACATTGATCTGCACGCCAATGACATGAACTTTGTGGCAATAGCAGAAAACGGCAAGCTGGTAGGCTTCAATTTGCTGGTGGGCGGTGGGCTGTCTATCGAACACGGTAACAAAAAAACCTACGCCCGCACCGCGAGCGAGTTTGGCTATCTGCCGCTGGAGCATACGCTGGCGGTGGCGGAAGCCGTCGTGACGACTCAGCGTGACTGGGGTAATCGAACCGATCGTAAAAATGCCAAAACCAAATACACGCTGGAACGTGTGGGGGTCGAGACGTTTAAAGCGGAAGTGGAACGTCGTGCGGGGATCAAGTTTGAACCGATCCGTCCGTATGAGTTCACCGGACGCGGCGATCGCATCGGCTGGATTAAAGGTATTGACGACAAATGGCACCTGACGCTGTTTATCGAAAATGGTCGTATTCTCGATTATCCGGGGCGTCCGCTGAAAACGGGGCTGCTGGAGATCGCGAAGATCCACAAAGGCGATTTCCGCATTACGGCGAACCAGAATCTGATCATCGCCGGTGTACCGGAAAGTGAGAAAGCGAAGATCGAGAAGATCGCCAAAGAGAGCGGGTTGATGAATGCCGTCACGCCGCAGCGTGAAAACTCAATGGCCTGCGTGTCGTTCCCAACGTGTCCGTTGGCGATGGCCGAAGCTGAGCGATTCCTGCCATCGTTTATCGATAACATCGATAATTTAATGGCGAAACATGGCGTCAGCGATGAGCATATCGTGATGCGTGTGACGGGTTGCCCGAACGGCTGTGGCCGCGCGATGCTGGCGGAAGTTGGTCTGGTGGGTAAAGCGCCGGGTCGCTATAACCTGCATCTCGGCGGCAACCGCATTGGGACACGTATCCCTCGGATGTATAAAGAAAACATCACCGAGCCGGAAATCCTGGCGTCGCTTGATGAACTGATAGGGCGCTGGGCGAAAGAGCGCGAAGCGGGTGAAGGCTTCGGCGACTTTACGGTGCGTGCGGGCATCATTCGCCCGGTGCTCGATCCGGCGCGTGATTTGTGGGATTAACGCATCTCCTGACTATTCCCTCTCCTTTTGGGAGAGGGGTAGGGTGAGGGGAAAAGTGCAGAGGTAATTATGTCCAGACTCGATCTAAACGCCCTGAACGAACTACCGAAGGTAGAGCGCATTCTGGCGCTGGCGGAAACTAACGCCCAACTGGAAAAACTGGACGCTGAAGGCCGCGTTGCCTGGGCGCTGGAAAATCTGCCCGGTGAATATGTGCTCTCTTCCAGTTTCGGTATTCAGGCAGCGGTGAGCCTGCATCTGGTGAACCAGATTCGCCCGGATATTCCGGTGATCCTCACCGATACTGGTTATCTGTTCCCGGAAACCTACCGCTTTATTGATGAGTTAACGGACAAACTCAAACTGAACCTGAAGGTCTACAGGGCAAAAGAAAGCGCCGCCTGGCAGGAAGCGCGCTACGGTAAACTGTGGGAACAGGGTGTTGATGGCATTGAAAAATACAATGAGATCAACAAAGTCGAACCCATGAACCGGGCGCTGAAAGAGCTGAATGCGCAAACCTGGTTTGCAGGATTACGCCGTGAACAATCTGGCAGCCGCGCCAATTTACCGGTGCTGGCTATCCAGCGTGGCGTATTTAAAGTGCTGCCGATTATAGACTGGGATAACCGAACTATTTATCAGTATCTGCAAAAACATGGCCTGAAATATCACCCATTATGGGACGAAGGATATTTATCGGTCGGTGATACTCATACAACCCGTAAATGGGAACCCGGCATGGCGGAAGAAGAAACGCGTTTCTTTGGCTTAAAAAGGGAATGTGGATTACACGAAGGGTAAATGTTATCCGGATAAATTAAACGCCTCTGTCAGAAATGATGGGGGCGTTTTTATTTTGCGAGCAGCATTCCGGCATTTAAACGTGAACGTCGCAGGGAGAATCAACAGGTATAGAATGGTGTCGGGTGCTTGAGGCTGTCTGGCGTTAAGCATTCGCGAGGTTCCAGATGGACAAAAGCCCCAGGCGATATTTCTATCAACCTGAGGCCAGCGTTCGAACCTAAGCAATTCGGATGTTAGTCTCTTCTTTGCAGGGAGGCAAGACATGCTGACAAAATATGCCCTTGTGGCAATCATAGTACTGTGTTTTACAGTACTGGGATTCACGCTGATGGTAGGCGACTCGTTGTGTGAGTTGAGTATCAGAGAACGTGGTATGGAGTTTAAGGCAGTTCTCGCTTACGAATCGAAGAAGTAGCCACCACGCGGGGGTAAAACCCCGCGTATTGGATTGTGATGGTTTGGTCTCCTGCACCCTTTTTTTACTCTGTTTCAGGTGGCATTGATTTCCTGCAGGCACAGGAATAATCAGTTAAAACCCATCAGGACGCCTTCGCCAGCTCCTTCACCAGCGGTAGCATTATCCGCATTACATCACGGCAGCGGCGTTCTATTCTTCCAGGAAGTGCCTTATCAATATGCTGTTGATTATCCAGTCTTACATCATGCCAGCTGGTTCCCTCAGGGAATGCGGCTGTTTTTGCGCGTTGCTGATAACCGTCTTTATTTCCCAGATTCCAGTTTGTCGCTTCCACCGAAAGTACGGCAATACCGGCTTTGTCGAAAACTTCGGCGTCATTACAACACCCGGTGCCTTTCGGATAATTTTTATTCAAACCCGGATTGGTCGTAGCGGCAATTCCATGACTGCGGGCAATTGCCAGCGCCCTGTCGCGCGTTAATTTCCTTACTGCTTCAGGGGTTTTTACGCCACTGTTGAAATACAATTTATCGCCGACAATTAAGTTATCGAGATTAATCACCAGCAGCGTATTTTTCCTTTCGGTATCACTCATCCGCTTGAGCAAATTCTCAGCACCTAATTTCCCTTCCTCTTCGCCACTGGTCGCCACAAAACGAATACCATATTCGGTTGGCGTATTTTTCAGGCGTTCTGCCAGCTCCAGCATGACACCTAAACCTGCGGCGTTATCATCCATTCCTTGTAATGTCAGCCCGCCGAGATTGGCATCGGCGTCAGCATCGCTCTGCGGGGCGTAGGTATCCAGATGCGCCATAATAATGATCTGCTGCGGCGCTTTGCCTTCATGGGCGGCAATCACCGTACTTCCCGTCACGTTATGCCAGTTCTTGCGATTATCGCGGGCGGTATAAATATATCGGCTATTAAATGTCCGAATATCACTGCGATAACCCATTTGCTGAAACTGTTGGCGAATATAATCGGCAGATAACATTTCTGCGGGTGTTCCGGTCATGCGTCCCGGAAAGAAAGTGGCAATATGTCGCGCCTGTGTATTGGCAAAATCACCAGGTTTAGGTGACGAGGCGTGTACGGGGAGAATAAAGCATACGCCGAGCGCCAGGGCAGCGGTACGGTGGCGCAATGCGGAAAACATAGTGAGTCCTTAAATACCATGCAAATTTTTTTACCGCCATAGTATGAAACTGCCGCTGCGCTAAAACAATTTCAAATCTTCCTAAATGCCCGAAATCCGGAGCCTTAAGCACTTTTTGATATTAGCTTTGCCAAATCGTTATTCCGTTAAGGAACTACTCATTCTAATTGGTAATTTCATTCGTTCTCTTTCGCTCCCTATAGTCGAAACATCTGATGGCAAGAAAATAGCGGTATTGCAAAGGAACGGTTATGGATCAAAAACGACTTACTCACCTGCGGCAACTGGAGGCGGAAAGTATCCACATTATTCGCGAGGTGGCGGCAGAATTTTCAAATCCGGTGATGCTCTACTCTATCGGTAAAGATTCCAGCGTCATGCTGCATCTGGCGCGCAAGGCGTTTTATCCAGGTACGCTGCCTTTCCCATTGCTGCATGTTGATACTGGCTGGAAATTCCGCGAGATGTATGAGTTCCGCGATCGCACAGCTAAAGCCTATGGCTGCGAACTGTTGGTACATAAAAATCCAGAAGGCGTGGCGATGGGGATTAATCCATTCGTGCACGGCAGCGCCAAACATACCGACATCATGAAAACTGAAGGTCTGAAGCAGGCACTGAACAAATACGGTTTTGATGCCGCCTTCGGTGGTGCACGCCGTGACGAAGAAAAATCCCGCGCTAAAGAGCGTATCTACTCTTTCCGTGACCGCTTTCATCGTTGGGATCCAAAAAATCAGCGCCCGGAGCTGTGGCACAACTACAACGGGCAGATTAACAAAGGCGAAAGTATCCGCGTCTTCCCGCTTTCCAACTGGACCGAACAGGATATCTGGCAGTACATCTGGCTGGAAAATATCGACATTGTTCCGCTGTATCTCGCCGCTGAACGTCCGGTTCTGGAACGCGACGGTATGTTGATGATGATTGATGACAACCGTATCGACCTGCAACCCGGCGAAGTGATTAAAAAACGGATGGTGCGTTTCCGCACGCTGGGCTGCTGGCCGCTGACCGGCGCGGTGGAGTCAAATGCGCAAACACTGCCGGAGATCATCGAAGAGATGCTGGTTTCCACCACCAGTGAACGTCAGGGCCGCGTGATTGACCGCGACCAGGCAGGGTCTATGGAGCTGAAAAAACGTCAGGGGTATTTTTAAGATGAACACCGCACTTGCACAACAAATCGCCAATGAAGGTGGCGTCGAAGCCTGGATGATCGCGCAACAGCATAAAAGCCTGCTGCGTTTTCTGACCTGCGGCAGCGTCGATGACGGCAAAAGTACCCTGATTGGTCGCCTGCTGCACGATACTCGCCAAATCTATGAAGATCAGCTTTCATCACTGCATAACGACAGTAAGCGTCACGGCACCCAGGGCGAAAAACTGGATCTGGCATTGCTGGTGGATGGTCTGCAAGCTGAGCGCGAGCAGGGCATCACCATTGACGTGGCTTACCGCTATTTCTCCACCGAGAAGCGTAAATTTATTATCGCCGACACTCCTGGGCACGAACAGTACACCCGCAATATGGCGACCGGCGCGTCAACATGTGAGCTGGCGATCTTGCTGATCGACGCCCGTAAAGGCGTACTCGATCAAACCCGCCGGCACAGTTTTATCTCTACGCTGTTGGGGATCAAACATCTGGTCGTGGCGATCAACAAAATGGATCTGGTGGATTACCGCGAAGAGACGTTCACCCGCATTCGTGAAGACTACCTGACTTTCGCGGAACAATTACCGGGCAATCTGGATATCCGCTTTGTGCCACTCTCCGCGCTGGAAGGCGATAACGTGGCTTCGCAAAGTGAAAGTATGCCGTGGTACAGCGGTCCGACACTGCTCGAAATGCTGGAAACCGTAGAGATCCAACGAGTGGTGGATGCCCAGCCAATGCGCTTCCCGGTGCAGTACGTTAACCGCCCGAATCTTGATTTTCGTGGCTACGCCGGAACGCTGGCCTCTGGCAGCGTGAAAGTCGGGCAACGTGTCAAAGTGCTCCCCTCTGGCGTGGAGTCAAACATTGCGCGGATCGTTACTTTTGATGGCGATCGCGAAGATGCCTTTGCCGGAGAAGCGATCACTCTGGTGCTGACGGATGAGATCGACATCAGCCGTGGCGATCTGCTGCTGGCGGCAGACGAAGCGTTACCGGCAGTGCAGAGCGCGTCGGTGGATGTGGTATGGATGGCGGAACAACCGCTTTCCCCAGGCCAAAGTTACGACATCAAAATTGCCGGGAAGAAGACGCGAGCCCGTGTTGATGGCATTCGCTATCAGGTTGATATTAATAACCTTACCCAACGCGAAGTTGAAAACCTGCCGCTGAACGGCATCGGCCTGGTGGATCTCACCTTCGATGAGCCGTTGGTGTTAGATCGTTATCAGCAAAACCCGGTTACCGGCGGGCTGATTTTTATCGATCGCCTGAGCAACGTGACTGTGGGCGCCGGTATGGTGCATGAGCCGAAAAACGAGGCTGCCGTTGCGCCGTCGGAATTTAGCGCATTTGAGCTGGAACTGAATGCGTTGGTACGTCGCCACTTCCCGCACTGGGGCGCGCGCGATTTGCTGGGAGGTAAATAATGGCGCTGCATGACGAAAACGTCGTCTGGCATAGCCATCCAGTAACTGTGCAACAACGCGAGCAACACCACGGTCATCGTGGTGTTGTGCTGTGGTTCACCGGTCTCTCTGGTTCCGGTAAATCAACGGTTGCGGGGGCGCTGGAGGAGGCGTTACATAAACTTGGTGTCAGTACGTATTTGCTGGACGGCGACAACGTTCGCCACGGTTTATGCAGCGATCTCGGTTTTAGCGATGCCGATCGTAAAGAAAATATCCGCCGCGTCGGTGAAGTAGCAAATTTAATGGTTGAAGCCGGACTGGTGGTGCTGACTGCATTTATTTCCCCACACCGCGCCGAACGCCAGATGGTTCGTGAACGTGTAGGAGAAGGGCGATTTATCGAAGTGTTTGTCGATACGCCGCTGGCGATTTGCGAAGCTCGCGATCCAAAAGGCTTGTATAAAAAAGCGCGCGCCGGTGAACTGCGTAACTTTACCGGAATAGACTCCGTTTACGAAGCGCCTGAATTGGCAGAAATTCATCTCAATGGTGAACAATTAGTAACAAATTTGGTTCAGCAATTATTAGATCTACTGAGACAGAACGATATTATCAGATCCTGAGACACCACCGGGTTTCCATGCCCGGTTCGTCAAAGTAACAGGATCAGATATGCGTAATAGCCATAACATTACACTAACAAATAGTGAAAGCCTTACTGAGGATGAAGAAACCACATGGTCGCTGCCAGGTGCTGTGGTCGGTTTTGTCTCCTGGCTGTGTGCGCTGGCGATACCGATGTTGATTTATGGCTCTAACACGCTGTTCTTCTTTATCTATACCTGGCCTTTCTTTCTGGCGCTGATGCCCGTCGCGGTGGTGGTGGGTATTGCGCTGCATTCATTGATGGACGGAAAGCTACGCTACAGTATTGTTTTCACCCTGGTGACTGTCGGCATTATGTTTGGTGCTCTGTTTATGTGGTTGCTGGGCTAATTTGTTCTTTCCCGTCTACTCTGTTCATAATTCAAACCGTAACCAATAATGAGATTATGTTCTGCACGCCCTGGGTATACGTAACAATGGACAAATGTGGTACATTTGCCCGCGTTGTCGCGGTATCCCCAACAGAGGATGTAGAGTCGTCTTCGGATGCATGGGATGAAGATGCCGTTTTTCAGGGGGCAGGATGGGTAAACTAACGCTGCTGTTGCTGGCTATTCTGGTCTGGCTACAGTATTCGCTGTGGTTCGGTAAGAACGGTATACATGACTATACCCGCGTCAATAATGATGTGGCGGCACAGCAAGCTACAAACGCAAAACTTAAAGCGCGAAACGATCAGCTTTTTGCCGAAATTGACGATCTCAATGGCGGTCAGGAGGCGCTCGAAGAGCGAGCGCGTAATGAACTCAGCATGACCAGGCCGGGCGAAACTTTTTATCGTCTGGTGCCTGACGCGTCGAAACGCGCACAGTCTGCGGGGCAAAACAATCGATAAATCAGCCCAGGAATTAACATGGCAACCACTCATTTGGATGTTTGCGCCGTGGTTCCGGCGGCCGGATTTGGCCGCCGAATGCAAACGGAATGTCCTAAGCAATATCTCTCAATCGGTAATCAAACCATTCTTGAACACTCGGTACATGCGCTGCTGGCGCATCCCCGGGTGTCGCGTGTCGTCATTGCTATAAGCCCTGGCGATAGTCGTTTTGCACAACTTCCTCTGGCAAATCATCCGCAAATCACCGTTGTTGACGGTGGTGAAGAGCGTGCTAATTCCGTGCTGGCGGGTCTGAAAGCCGCAGGTGACGCGCAGTGGGTGTTGGTGCATGACGCCGCACGCCCTTGTCTGCATCAGGATGACCTTGCGCGTCTGTTAACTCTGAGCGAAACCAGCCGCACGGGGGGGATTCTCGCTGCGCCGGTGCGCGATACCATGAAACGCGCCGAACCGGGCAAACATGCGATTGCTCATACCGTTGATCGCAACGGTTTATGGCACGCGCTGACGCCGCAATTTTTCCCTCGTGAGCTGTTACATGACTGCCTGACGCGTGCTTTAAATGAAGGCGCTACCATTACCGATGAAGCCTCGGCGCTGGAATACTGCGGTTTTCATCCACAGCTGGTCGAAGGCCGTGCGGATAACATTAAAGTCACGCGCCCGGAAGATTTGGCGCTTGCCGAATTTTACCTCACCCGAACCATCCATCAGGAGAATACATAATGCGAATTGGACACGGTTTTGACGTACATGCCTTTGGCGGCGAAGGCCCAATTATCATTGGTGGTGTGCGCATCCCTTACGAAAAAGGGCTGCTGGCGCATTCTGATGGCGACGTGGCGCTCCATGCGCTTACCGATGCATTGCTTGGTGCAGCGGCGCTGGGGGATATCGGCAAACTGTTCCCGGATACCGATCCGGCATTTAAAGGAGCAGACAGCCGCGAGCTGCTGCGTGAAGCCTGGCGACGCATTCAGGCGAAGGGGTATACCCTCGGAAACGTCGATGTCACTATCATCGCTCAGGCACCGAAAATGCTGCCGCACATTCCACAAATGCGCGTGTTTATTGCTGAAGATCTCGGCTGCCATATGGATGATGTTAACGTGAAAGCCACTACTACGGAAAAACTCGGATTTACCGGCCGTGGGGAAGGGATTGCCTGTGAAGCGGTGGCGCTACTCATTAAGGCAACAAAATGATTGAGTTTGATAATCTCACTTACCTCCACGGTAAACCGCAAGGCACCGGGCTGCTGAAAGCCAACCCGGAAGATTTTGTGGTGGTGGAAGATTTAGGCTTTGAGCCTGATGGTGAAGGTGAGCATATTCTGGTGCGCATTCTTAAAAACGGCTGCAATACCCGTTTTGTGGCTGACGCGCTGGCGAAATTCCTGAAAATCCATGCGCGTGAAGTCAGCTTCGCCGGGCAGAAAGACAAACATGCAGTGACGGAACAGTGGTTATGCGCTCGCGTTCCGGGCAAAGAGATGCCCGATCTGAGCGCCTTTCAACTGGAAGGTTGCCAGGTGCTGGAGTATGCGCGCCACAAGCGTAAACTGCGTTTAGGCGCGCTGAAAGGCAACGCCTTTACCCTGGTGCTGCGAGAAGTGAGCAATCGCGATGACGTTGAACAGCGACTGATCGATATTTGCGTGAAAGGTGTACCGAACTACTTTGGCGCGCAGCGTTTCGGTATTGGCGGTAGTAACCTGCAGGGCGCGCTGCGCTGGGCGCAAACCAATACTCCGGTACGCGATCGCAATAAACGCAGTTTTTGGTTGTCGGCAGCACGTAGCGCGATGTTTAATCAGATTGTTGCTGAGCGCCTCAAAAAAGCAGAAGTTAATCAAGTTGTTGACGGCGATGCGCTACAATTAGCCGGGCGCGGCAGTTGGTTTGTTGCAACTAACGAAGAACTGGCGGAATTACAGCGTCGCGTCAACGATAAAGAGCTGATGATTACCGCAGCTTTGCCCGGTAGCGGCGAGTGGGGAACCCAACGTGAGGCGCTGGCATTCGAACAAGCGGCGATAGCCGACGAAACTGAATTGCAAGCATTACTGGTGCGCGAAAAAGTTGAAGCCGCGCGCAGAGCGATGCTGTTATATCCGCAACAATTAAGCTGGAACTGGTGGGATGACGTCACCGTAGAAATCCGTTTCTGGCTTCCGGCGGGAAGTTTTGCGACCAGCGTTGTCAGGGAACTTATCAACACAACAGGTGATTATGCGCATATTGCTGAGTAATGATGACGGGGTACATGCACCCGGTATACAAACGCTGGCGAAAGCCTTGCGTGAGTTTGCTGATGTTCAGGTGGTCGCCCCGGATCGTAACCGCAGCGGCGCTTCAAATTCCCTGACGCTGGAATCCTCCCTGCGTACGTTTACCTTTGAAAATGGTGATATCGCTGTGCAAATGGGAACCCCGACTGACTGCGTCTATCTTGGCGTGAACGCACTGATGCGTCCACGTCCGGATATTGTAGTTTCGGGCATTAACGCCGGGCCCAATCTGGGGGATGATGTTATCTATTCCGGTACGGTAGCCGCTGCGATGGAAGGCCGTCATTTAGGTTTTCCGGCGCTGGCTGTTTCGCTTGACGGTCATAAACATTATGACACTGCTGCGGCGGTAACTTGTTCCATTTTGCGCGCACTGTGTAAAGAGCCGCTGCGCACCGGGCGCATTCTCAATATTAATGTTCCAGATTTACCACTGGATCAAATCAAAGGTATTTGCGTGACGCGCTGCGGTACGCGACATCCGGCAGATCAGGTGATCCCGCAGCAAGATCCACGCGGCAATACGCTGTACTGGATTGGCCCACCGGGCGGTAAGTGCGATGCTGGTCCGGGAACCGATTTTGCTGCGGTAGATGAGGGATATGTCTCCATCACGCCGCTGCATGTGGATTTAACGGCGCATAGCGCGCAAGATGTGGTTTCAGACTGGTTAAACAGCGTGGGAGTTGGCACGCAATGGTAAGCAGACGCGTACAAGCACTTCTGGATCAGTTACGTGCGCAAGGTATTCAGGATGAGCAGGTGCTGAATGCACTCGCCGCCGTGCCGCGTGAAAAATTCATTGATGAAGCGTTTGAACAAAAGGCCTGGGACAATATCGCGTTGCCGATAGGTCAGGGGCAGACAATTTCGCAGCCGTATATGGTGGCGCGAATGACCGAATTACTTGAACTGACGCCGCAGTCGCGGGTGCTGGAAATCGGCACCGGTTCGGGATATCAAACGGCAATCCTGGCGCATCTTGTCCAGCATGTATGTTCGGTCGAACGGATTAAAAGCTTGCAGTGGCAGGCGCGTCGTCGCCTGAAAAATCTTGATTTACATAATGTTTCAACCCGTCACGGCGATGGATGGCAAGGTTGGCAAGCACGTGCGCCGTTTGACGCTATCATTGTAACGGCAGCACCGCCTGAAATTCCTACTGCGCTAATGACGCAACTGGATGAAGGCGGGATTCTCGTCTTGCCGGTCGGGGAAGAGCACCAGTATTTGAAACGGGTGCGTCGCCGTGGGGGCGAATTTATTATCGATACCGTAGAGGCCGTGCGCTTTGTCCCTTTAGTGAAGGGGGAGCTGGCTTAAAGTGCGAGAGAATACCTGGAATTTTCCTGGTTATTTTGCAGCAAGTCAGCGTATCGTGAACATCTTTTCCAGTGTTCAGTAGGGTGCCTTGCACGGTAATTATGTCACTGGTTATTAATCAATTTTTCCTGGGGGATAAATGAGCGCGGGAAGCCCAAAATTCACCGTTCGCCGTATTGCGGCTTTGTCACTGGTTTCGCTATGGCTGGCTGGCTGTTCTGACACATCGAATCCACCGGCACCAGTTAGTTCCGTTAATGGCAATGCGCCGGCAAATACCAATTCAGGTATGCTGATTACGCCGCCGCCGAAAATGGGAACGACATCTACAGCGCAGCAACCGCAAATTCAGCCGGTACAGCAGCCACAAATTCAATCTACGCAACAACCACAAATCCAGCCGGTACAGCCTGTCGCTCAGCAACCGGTGCAAATGGAAAATGGGCGTATCGTCTACAACCGTCAGTACGGGAATATTCCGAAAGGCAGTTATAGCGGTAGTACCTATACCGTGAAAAAAGGCGACACACTTTTCTATATTGCCTGGATCACTGGCAACGATTTCCGCGATCTCGCCCAACGCAATAATATTCAGGCACCATACGCGTTGAACGTCGGTCAGACCTTACAGGTTGGCAACGCCTCCGGTACGCCAATTACTGGCGGAAATGCTATTACCCAGGCGGATGCAGCAGAGCAAGGAGTTGTGATCAAGCCTGCACAAAATTCCACCGTTGCTGTTGCGTCGAAACCGACAATTACGTATTCTGAGTCTTCGGGTGAACAGAGTGCTAACAAAATGTTGCCGAACAACAAGCCAACTGCGACCACGGTCACAGCGCCTGTAACGGTGCCAACAGCAAGCACAACCGAGCCGACTGTCAGCAGTACATCGACCAGTACGCCTATCTCCACCTGGCGCTGGCCAACTGAGGGCAAAGTGATTGAAACCTTTGGCGCTTCTGAGGGGGGCAACAAGGGGATTGATATCGCAGGTAGCAAAGGACAGGCAATTACCGCGACCGCAGATGGCCGCGTTGTTTATGCCGGTAATGCGCTGCGCGGTTACGGTAATCTGATTATCATCAAACATAATGATGATTACCTGAGTGCCTACGCCCATAACGACACAATGCTGGTCCGGGAACAACAAGAAGTGAAGGCGGGGCAAAAAATAGCAACCATGGGTAGCACCGGAACCAGTTCAACACGATTGCATTTTGAAATTCGTTACAAGGGGAAATCCGTAAACCCGCTGCGTTATTTACCGCAGCGATAATTCGGCGGAACCAGGCTGTTGCTTGAGCGTTCCGTCAAGGGATCACGGGTAGGAGCCACCTTCTGAGTCAGAATACGCTGAAAGTTCATGATTTAAATGAAGATGCGGAATTTGATGAGAACGGAGTTGAGGTTTTTGACGAAAAGGCCTTAGTAGAAGAGGAACCCAGTGATAACGATTTGGCCGAAGAGGAACTGTTATCGCAGGGTGCCACACAGCGTGTGTTGGACGCGACTCAGCTTTACCTTGGTGAGATTGGTTATTCGCCACTGTTAACGGCCGAAGAAGAAGTTTATTTTGCGCGTCGCGCACTGCGTGGAGATGTTGCCTCCCGCCGCCGGATGATTGAGAGTAACTTACGTCTGGTGGTAAAAATTGCCCGCCGTTATGGCAATCGTGGTCTGGCTTTGCTGGATCTTATCGAAGAGGGCAACCTGGGGCTGATCCGCGCGGTTGAGAAGTTTGACCCGGAACGTGGTTTCCGCTTCTCAACATACGCAACATGGTGGATTCGTCAGACGATCGAACGGGCGATTATGAACCAAACCCGTACTATTCGTTTGCCGATTCACATCGTAAAGGAGCTGAACGTTTACCTGCGAACCGCACGTGAGTTGTCCCATAAGCTGGACCATGAACCAAGTGCGGAAGAGATCGCAGAGCAACTGGATAAGCCAGTTGATGACGTCAGCCGTATGCTTCGTCTTAACGAGCGCATTACCTCGGTAGACACCCCGCTGGGTGGTGATTCCGAAAAAGCGTTGCTGGACATCCTGGCCGATGAAAAAGAGAACGGTCCGGAAGATACCACGCAAGATGACGATATGAAGCAGAGCATCGTCAAATGGCTGTTCGAGCTGAACGCCAAACAGCGTGAAGTGCTGGCACGTCGATTCGGTTTGCTGGGGTACGAAGCGGCAACACTGGAAGATGTAGGTCGTGAAATTGGCCTCACTCGTGAACGTGTTCGCCAGATTCAGGTTGAAGGCCTGCGCCGTCTGCGTGAGATTTTGCAGACTCAGGGGCTGAATATCGAGGCGCTGTTCCGCGAATAAGCAAGCATCTGTCAGAAAGGCCAGTCTCAAGTGAGGCTGGCCTTTTTCTTTTGTATGATCCGTCCTGAATAGCGTTGATGGTGACGCCGACTTCTGACAGTAAACTGGTGTGCGAAACCCGATGTCTTTATGAAGAAATTCATGACCGATATTGGTAATAGCGGATCTGAACCAGAGCTGATCCTTATCCTGACGGGATTAATTATTTAATTTTATAAAAAGATAACCGTCCGCTTTTCGGCGATCCGGTATCAATATAAATCTGGTTAGCGAATGTCTGAATGTTATCAAACATCATATGTCCAAATATAAAATAATCAGCACCGTTTATTTTTTGTAACTCGCCATTAAGAGACTTCTGCACGCGATCAACAGGCCAGAGTAATTCGCTTTCCGCGATTTCTTTGCCAAAGTGATATTCATTACCCGGATAATCTGCATGTGCGATGACATATTTTATAATATCGTTACTCAATTCGATAATATGCGGGAGATGATGAAATCTCAGCAACAGATCTATTGCTTCTTTTTGCTCTGAATCATTTAAATCAAAAAAACAGTCGCCGCCGCTGGCTAACCACATATTGCCATCACCGGTTGCGAATGCATCAAGCGCCATCGCTTCGTGGTTGCCTTTCACGGAGGTAAACCAGGGCTGGTTTAACAGGCGTAGCACGTTAAGACTTTCCGACCCACGATCAATATTATCGCCTGTGGAAATAAGTAAGTCTGTTTCGTGACAAAAAGATAATTCATGCAAACGGGATTTTAATAATTGATAGTCACCATGAATATCACCAACAGCCCATATATGGCGGTAGTGATGAGCATCAATTTTTTGATAGCGTGTTGATGGCATGATTTTACCCTGTAAAATAATCTCTACTATTATACAGGGTATTTTTATTAGATTCGCCAGTTGTCATTAATATTCCCGATAGTAAAAGACTATCGGGAATTATTTTTACACCAGACTCTTCAACCGATAAATCCACTCCAGCGCCTGACGCGGAGTCAGAGAATCTGGATCAAGATTTTCCAGTGCTTCGACCGCTGGCGAGGTTTCTTCCGGCACAGAAAGTAGCGACATTTGCGTACCATCTACCTGTGTAGCGGCAGCATTCGGCGAAATGCTTTCCAGCTCACGCAGTTTCTGTCGCGCACGTTTGATCACCTCTTTCGGTACACCTGCCAGCGCAGCAACCGCCAGACCGTAACTCTTACTCGCCGCGCCGTCCTGTACGCTGTGCATAAAGGCGATAGTGTCTCCGTGCTCCAGCGCATCGAGATGCACGTTGGCGACGCCTTCCATTTTCTCCGGCAGTTGAGTCAGCTCGAAGTAATGGGTAGCAAACAGCGTCAACGCTTTAATTTTATTCGCCAGATTTTCCGCACATGCCCACGCCAGCGATAGGCCATCGTAAGTGGACGTCCCGCGCCCAATCTCATCCATCAACACCAGACTGTACTCGGTGGCGTTATGCAGAATATTAGCGGTTTCGGTCATCTCCACCATAAAGGTTGAACGTCCGGAAGCCAGATCATCCGCTGCGCCAACACGGGTGAAGATGCGATCGATCGGTCCAATCTCGACTTTTTGTGCCGGTACGTAACTGCCAATATACGCCATCAGCGCAATCAACGCGGTCTGGCGCATATAGGTACTTTTACCACCCATGTTCGGACCGGTGATGATCAACATGCGACGCTGAGGCGACAGATTTAGCGGGTTAGCGATAAACGGCTCATTCAGCACCTGTTCAACCACCGGATGGCGACCTTCGGTAATGCGAATGCCGGGTTTATCGATAAAGGTCGGGCAGGTGTAGTTCAGGGTATATGCGCGTTCCGCCAGATTTACCAGTACGTCCAGTTCTGCCAGCGCGCTCGCACTCTGTTGTAACGCTTCCAGATGCGGCAACAGCAGGTCGAACAGCTCTTCATAAAGCTGTTTTTCCAGCGTCAGTGCTTTACCTTTTGAAGTCAGTACTTTGTCTTCGTACTCTTTCAGCTCCGGAATAATGTAACGTTCGGCGTTTTTCAGCGTCTGGCGGCGCATATAGTTGATTGGCGCCAGATGGCTTTGCCCACGGCTGATTTGAATGTAGTAGCCGTGCACCGCATTAAAGCCGACTTTCAGCGTGTCCAGACCGGTACGTTCACGCTCGCGGATTTCCAGACGCTCCAGATAATCGGTCGCACCGTCAGCCAGCGCACGCCACTCATCCAGTTCTTCGTTATAGCCTGGAGCGATGACGCCACCGTCGCGTACCAGCACTGGCGGTGTCTCGATAATTGCCCGCTCCAGCAGGTCACGCAGCTCGGCAAACTCGCCCATTTTCTCACGCAGTGCCTGTACTGGTGCACTATCGATATTTTCTAACTGTGCGCGCAGTTCCGGCAGTTGCTGGAAGGCATGGCGCATACGAGCCAGATCGCGCGGGCGAGCAGTGCGTAACGCCAGGCGTGCCAGAATACGTTCCAGATCGCCGACCTGCCGTAGTACCGGCTGTAACTCGGCGGTGAAATCCTGCAATGCGCCAATAGTTTGCTGACGCTCAAGCAACACACGGGTGTCGCGCACCGGCATATGCAGCCAGCGTTTCAGCATACGGCTACCCATCGGTGTGACGGTGCAATCGAGCACGGAAGCCAATGTATTTTCCGCACCGCCCGCCAGATTCTGGGTAATTTCCAGGTTACGACGTGTCGCAGCATCCATAATGATGCTGTCCTGCTCACGTTCCATAGTGATAGAACGAATATGCGGCAGGGTCGTGCGTTGGGTATCTTTCGCATACTGTAACAGGCAACCGGCAGCACAAAGCCCGCGAGGCGCGTTCTCGACGCCAAAACCGACAAGATCGCGGGTGCCGAATTGCAGGTTCAACTGCTGGCGCGCGGTGTCGATTTCAAACTCCCACAGCGGACGACGGCGCAGGCCGCGACGACCTTCAATTAACGACATCTCGGCGAAATCTTCTGCATAAAGCAGTTCCGCCGGATTGGTGCGTTGCAGTTCTGCCGCCATCGTTTCGCGGTCAGCCGGTTCGCTCAGACGAAAACGACCGGAACTGATATCCAGCGTCGCGTAACCGAAACCTTTACTATCCTGCCAGATAGCCGCCAGCAGATTGTCCTGACGCTCCTGTAGCAGAGCTTCATCGCTGATCGTGCCCGGCGTGACGATACGGACAACTTTGCGCTCAACCGGCCCTTTGCTGGTAGCCGGATCGCCGATTTGTTCACAAATCGCAACCGACTCACCTTGATTCACTAGTTTGGCGAGATAGTTTTCCACTGCATGGTAGGGAATACCCGCCATCGGGATCGGCTCGCCCGCAGATGCGCCGCGTTTAGTCAGTGAAATATCCAGCAGCTGCGACGCTCGTTTTGCGTCGTCATAAAACAGCTCGTAAAAGTCACCCATCCGGTAGAACAGCAGGATCTCAGGATGCTGGGCTTTCAGCTTGAGATACTGCTGCATCATTGGAGTATGGGCGTCGAAATTTTCTATTACACTCATGGAGTTAGATCCGGTTCCCTGATGTTAAATGTAGTGTGATGGTTTTTATTTTCGTTGTAATCACATAAGGCGCACATGATACCGGAGTTAATCATTTCAGGGGAAGACGCGAAAGGTGAGTTCTTGATGTCGGTTCCGGTAAAAATGCTGTTTTGCAGCGTTTGCTTGTTGACTGTGAAGAAGGGGCGCAACATTGCCTGGTTGAAGAAATCTCCTCCTTCAGAGCCATAGTCCCCTTTAAATTTAAGTTGTAATATAAATGCACCTTAAGAGTATGGAGGCAGCATGTCCGGCAAGCGTATCTCTCGTGAAAAACTGACGATTAAAAGAATGATCGATCTTTATCAAGCGCAATGCCCGCAGGCGTCAGCGGAGCCGGGGCATTACGATGCGCTGTTTGCTTACGCGCAAAAGCGGCTGGATAAATGTGTGTTTGGCGAAGAGAAACCGGCCTGTAAGCAGTGCCCGGTGCACTGTTATCAGCCTGCGAAGCGTGAGGAGATGAAGCAGATTATGCGTTGGGCAGGGCCGCGAATGCTGTGGCGTCATCCGATCTTAACCGTGCGTCATCTGATTGATGATAAGCGTCCGGTGCCGGAATTGCCGGAAAAATATCGTCCGAAGAAACCACGTGAATAGCGTGCCGGATAGATCTTCCTGTCCGGCACTCCAGACAATTAAACCAACGCTGCTTTATCAATTCCCAGCCGTTTCATCCGTGACAGCAGGGTCGTGCGTTTTAGCCCCAGACGTTGCGCAGCGCCTTTCGGACCCGCGACTACGCCGTTCGTCTCTTTTAATACGCGAACAATCAGTTGATATTCATCTTCGCCTTCCTGAGCGACGACCGTTGCAGCAGGCGGCGTTTCAGGTTCTGGCAGTGAGATATCGGGTAAAGAGAGTTGTAGAACATTACCGCGAGTCAGCAGTACCGCGCGCTCAATAACATTTTCCAGTTCGCGCACGTTACCCGGCCATTCCATGTTGCTCAATATGCGCAGTGTCTCGGCAGGAATGCTGTCGATATTGCGCCCCAGTCGGCGGGCAATTTTGAAGGTAAAGGCTTTCGCCAGCAGCGGAATATCTTCCGGGCGCTCGCGTAACGGCGGCAGGTGGATCGGGAAGACGTTCAGGCGGTAATAGAGATCGCTACGGAACTCGCGGTCGGCGACCATTTTTTTCAGATCGCGATTAGTTGCGGCGATTAAACGCACGTCTGTCTGAATGATTTTGTTGCTGCCGAGGCGTTCAAACTCCTGCTCCTGCAATACGCGCAGCAACTTCGGCTGTAACTCCAGTGGCATATCACCCACTTCATCGAGGAACAGCGAGCTTTTATCCGCCAGTTCAAAACGACCGATGCGCTGGGCGCTGGCACCAGTAAAGGCTCCACGTTCATGACCAAACAGGTCGCTTTCCAGTAATCCGGCAGGCATCGCCGCGCAGTTCATTTTCACCATGCGACGATTGTTACGCCCACTCAGATTGTGAATTGCGCGGGCGATTAGCTCTTTTCCTGTGCCAGTTTCACCAAGAATGAGTACGGTACTGTCGCTTTGCGCCACCATCTCAACCTGTTTGAGCACGCTGTACATGCTTTCGCTGCGACCAATAATCTCGCCAAACTCACTATCCACATTGTTGAGTTGTTCAGTCAGGGCGAGGTTTTCATCAACCAGCCGCTCTTTCAGACGGTGGATTTCCTGGTAGGCGAGGGCATTATCGACGGCGATTGCCACTCGTTCGGCAATCTGGCGCAGCAAACTCAGGTTGGTGGTGGTAAACGTTTTCTCTTCGCACTGTGCCAGTTTCAGCACGCCCAGCATGGTATTGCCAGACATCAACGGCAGCAGGCACAGCGTCTGGATCTGGTTGCCCCAGGTATCAAACAACATGCGTTCGTAGGGGGCTAAATCATCCCGCTCGTGGAGATTAATCAGCAGCATCTCTTTGCTTTTAAATACGCGCTCGGTGAGGGTTCCGGCCTCATCAACTTCACTCTGTTCGTGAGTGGGATGCTGTTTATCGAGATAGTGAGTGGAGTAGACGTTGAGTTTGTTTTTGCGGTGACTACGTAAAACGATACTGATATCGTCGATATCGAAGTAGTAGTGGATCTCTTTCGCCACTTCGCTGACCAGTTCGTCCATATCCAGGCGGGAGAGTACCGCATTGGTGATGGCGACCAGAATGCGGAAGTTATCCCGTTCCCGACATAACAGTTCGTAGTCGACATTGTTGATGATGCGGCTCTGAATTTGCTCGGTGACAACAGAAACAATCTGCGTAAAGGTTTGCAGGCGATTGAACTCTTTTTCGCTCCACGGGCGAGCGTCATAACGAATAAATTCACAGCCGCCAAAAATATGTCCTTCCGCTGCCTGTGGCATCAGGCAATAGTGACCAAATTTAGGGTATAGCCCGCTTGTGGCCAGTTGCGGCCAGGTTTCACAAAATTCTTCGTAGCTGCAATGCAGCGTATCAGGACGCGACAAAATGCTACGCACCGGCCCATGCGCCAGAACGGTTTCGTCTTCGTATTTTATGGGGGTATCTTTGTCACGCGACGCGTAATAAGTCGCACGTTGAGTCTGCGCTTGCCACAACACAATCGCCGCGTTGTCGGCGAGCGCAGAACGCTTTACCAGTTGCGAAAGAGCCTCACACAGCGAGGCCAGATCGGGCTGCTGCAATAGTGTCCGAGTGATGTCGAACAACCCTTGTTGCCCGAGATCACTCATCGGTGTATACGACATGTTGTTCTTCCAGGAAAGCACCGCTAAGCGGTGCAAAAGGTAAATGACAAATTATAGGAGCTTTAGATTTTTATTAGCATATACGAGGCAGCGGTTCGGCGTGAGGTAGATCGAGAGTTCGTTTCACGCCATAAAGCCCTGCGAGACGAACACCTTTACGCTCCACCACTTCGCCAATTAACGCTGCATCCTGTCCTAGTGGATGGGAATGCAGCGCCGCCAACACTTGCTCAGCCGCATTACGCTCTACGGCAATCACCAGCTTACCTTCATTGGCAAAGTTGAGGGCGTCCAGCCCCAGCAGCTCACAAACGCCGCGCACAGCAGGTTTAACCGGTAGCGCAGCTTCTGAAAGCTCAATACCGCAACCGCAGGCTGCCGCGAACTCATGAACCACCGCGTTCACCCCACCGCGCGTGGCATCGCGCAGCGCCTTCACGCCGGGAATGTCTCGCAGCGTCTGAATCAGCGGCGTCAGCACCGCGCAGTCGCTGATCAGTTCGCCATCCAGCCCCAGTTGTTCGCGCAAGTTAAGGATAGTCGCACCGTGGTCGCCGAGTGTACCGCTAACCAGCAATACATCGCCTGCGGTCAGGGTTTGTGCGCCCCAGTGAATATTTGTCGGGATCGCGCCCATGCCTGCGGTGTTGATAAACAGTTTATCTGCCGCCCCACGCTGCACCACTTTTGTATCGCCAGTAACGATGGCGATGCCAGCCGCACGGGCAGTTTCAGCCATGCTGGTGACCACTGCTTTCAGCGTCTCCATCGGCAATCCTTCTTCAAGGATAAATCCACAGGAGAGATAGCGTGGAATTGCGCCGCTGACCGCTACGTCGTTCGCCGTGCCGCAAATCGCCAGCTTGCCAATATTGCCACCAGGAAAGAACAGCGGGTCAATGACGTAGCTGTCGGTGGAAAAGGCCAGACGGTCGCCTTCCGCCACCAGTTGCGCCAGATCAAGACGCGCCTGATCTTCCTGCTCAGCCAGCCACGGATTCGCAAAGGCTTCCATAAACAGGCTGTTGATTAATTGCTGCATCGCCTGGCCGCCGCTGCCGTGGGCGAGTTGGATATTATTCACGCTTCACACTCCTGCTGACGATACTGATACCACGCGGCGCACGCTCCTTCAGAGGAGACCATCAGCGCGCCGAATGCGGTTTGAGGATTACAGGTGTTACCAAACAGCGGGCATTGATGCGGCTTACATTTGCCCGTCAATACTTCGCCACAGCGCGCGCGTGGATCATCGCAAACCTGCTGCGGTGCCGGGCGGAAATGCGCTTCAGCGTCAAATCGCTGATAATCCGGCGTCAGATGCACGCCAGATGATTCGATCACCCCAAGGCCACGCCATTCGCTATCGCCGTTAACACAGAACACGTCGGCTATCGCCTGTTGCGCCAGCAGGTTACCTGCGTCAGGCACCACCCTACGGTACTGATTCTCTACTTTGCTGTGGGCCGCTATTTTCTGCTCTACCAGCATCACCACGCCTTGTAGTAGATCAAGTGGTTCGAAACCAGCGACCACCAGCGGACGATTAAAATCGCTGGCGATAAAATTATAGGCGTCGGTGCCGATAACCATACTGACGTGGCCCGGCGCGAGGAACGCATCAATGCCATTGTCCGGTTGTTCCAGCAAACTGCGCAGCGTGGGGATAAGCGTAATGTGCTGGCAGAAGAAGTAAAAGTTCTGCACATCGCGGGCTTTCGCCTGTTGCAGGGTGATGGCGGTGGTCGGCATGGTGGTTTCAAACCCTAAGCCGAAGAACACCACTTTGCGGGTTGGGTTCTCCTGCGCCAGTTTCAACGCATCCATTGGCGAGTAGACGATGCGCACATCGGCACCGCGTGCTTTTGCCTGCAACAGTGACCCCTGTTTTCCTGGTACGCGCATGGCGTCGCCAAAGGTACAGAAAATCACTTCCGGATGGCTGGCAATTTCCACGCAGGTGTCGATTCTGCCCATCGGCAGTACGCACACCGGGCAGCCCGGACCGTGGATAAACTCAACGTTTTCTGGCAGTAACTGATCGAGGCCGAATTTAAAAATGGCGTGGGTATGACCGCCGCACACTTCCATAATACGCAGAGGGCGTTCGGCGGTGTAAGAGAGGTGTGAAGCACGTTCGCGCAGATGCTCAATTAACTGCATCACCTGTTCCGGCGCGCGATATTCATCAACAAAACGCATTATTTTTCCTCGCCATACAACAGCGCACCGACATCCGGCTCAACGTCAAACATATTTTGTAAGGCGTCGAGGGTGTCGCGCGCTTCGGCTTCATTAATTACGCTCATGGCAAAGCCAACGTGAACCAGTACCCACTGACCCACGCGCGGCTGACCGTTTTCATCGCAGCTGCCGACTAACGTTAAATCGACATCGCGCTGAATGCCGCAGACGTCGACTTTCGCCTGGTTGCCGTCAATGGTGCGAATCTGGCCGGGAACGCCTATGCACATCGCTGTGTCTCCAGCCAGTTCAGCCACTGATCCATCCCTTCGCCGCTGGTGGCAGAAATGAGGATGATTTCAATTTCTGGATTGACTTCGCGGGCGCAGGCGATGCATTTCTCAACGTCGAAATTGAGATACGGCAGCAGGTCAACTTTGTTGAGTAGCATCAGCGAGGCGGCGGCAAACATATGCGGATATTTCAGCGGCTTGTCTTCGCCTTCGGTAACGGAAAGCACCGCCACTTTATGTTTCTCACCCAGATCGAAGCTGGCCGGGCACACCAGGTTGCCAACGTTTTCGATAAACAGAATACCGTTATCGTCCAGTGGCAGGCGCGGCGCGGCGTCGGCGATCATCTGTGCATCGAGATGGCAGCCTTTACCGGTGTTCACCTGAATTGCTGGCGTACCGGTAGCGCGAATACGTGCGGCATCGTTTACGGTTTGCTGATCGCCTTCAATTACCGCGCATGGAACGCTGTCTTTCAGGAGCATTAAGGTTTCAGTCAGCAGCGTGGTTTTACCGGAACCGGGGCTGGATACCAGGTTGAGCACCAGTTGATTACGGGCAGCAAAACGCGCGCGGTTACGTTCAGCCAGGCGATTATTTTTGTCCAGTACGTCAATTTCGACTTCCAGCATCCGGCGCTGGCTCATGCCCGGCGCGTGTGTGCCTGCTTCACCATGACCGTAATGCAGGTCGCCTTCTTCGGTCTGGCTGGGGGTAAATTCAGGCGCTTTAATGCCGGTGATTTTCATCTTCGGGCGTGCTGCCGGGGCAAAAGGCGCGCTACGAAACGCGGAATGAGGGTTATGTTCATCACCCTCGATATACAGGTTGCCTTCACCGCAACCGCATGTTGTACACATCGCTCACTCCTGGTCTATTTCTATCCGCCGAATCTGTAAACCGTCGTCTGCCACAATGCGCAGCATGTCGCCATGACACTGTGGGCAGCGGCGGACGCGCTGGGTCAGTAGCGTCACATACTGTTGGCATGTTTCACACCAGCATTCGGCCTCTTGTTCTTCGAGGTGCAGTTTACAACCTTCCGCCACGCTGCCACGGCAAACCAGATCAAAACAAAAGGCAAGAGAGCTGGTTTCGACACAAGAAAATGCGCCAATTTTGAGCCAGACCCCAGTTACGCGTTTTGCGCCGTGCTTTGCGGCCTGTTGTTCGATCAATTCCAGTGCCCGTTGGCAGAGGGTTATTTCGTGCATATCGCCTCCCATTAACTATTGCCAGCTATAAGCAATAATTGTGCCAGTGTTGATTATCCCTGCGGTGAATAATGTCGATGATGTCGAAATGACACGTCGACACGGCGTCGAAATTCAGTGAAATCATAAAAATCACCTAAATAACAATGAATTAAAAATTGGCACAGAAAATGCTTAAGGGCAGGCATCTCTGTTAAACGGGTAACCTGACAATGACTATTTGGGAAATAAGCGAGAAAGCCGATTACATCGCACAGCGGCATCGTCGCCTACAGGACCAGTGGCATATCTATTGCAATTCGCTGGTTCAGGGGATCACGTTATCAAAAGCGCGTTTGCATCACGCGATGAGCTGCGCGCCAGATAAAGAGCTCTGTTTCGTTCTTTTTGAACATTTTCGAATTTACGTCACCCTGGCGGATGGTTTTAACAGCCATACCATCGAGTACTACGTTGAAACGAAAGACGGCGAAGATAAGCAGCGGATTGCACTGGCTCAGTTGAGCAGTGACGGCATGATTGATGGCAAGGTCAACATCCGTAATCGCGAACAAGTGCTGGAACACTATCTCGAAAAAATCGCCGGCGTTTACGACAGCTTATACACCGCCATTGAAAACAATACCCCGGTGAATTTAAGCCAACTGGTAGAGGGACAAAGCTCGGCAGCATGAGCTGAGGCTTTGCCCGTTTTGCAGGCGTCATGCCTGTTTGGGGATGGGCGTGTCGATGAGTGTCGAAAATGACATTTCATCGGCATGTTTTCGTCAAAAATGACAATCACCTGAGGAATGCCTGGTGAATCGTTTTGTAATTGCTGACTCCACGCTCTGTATCGGCTGCCACACCTGTGAGGCCGCCTGTTCAGAGACGCATCGCCAGCACGGCCTGCAATCCATGCCGCGCCTGCGAGTGATGCTAAATGAAAAAGAATCTGCACCGCAGCTCTGTCACCACTGTGAAGATGCGCCCTGTGCGGTGGTCTGTCCGGTTAATGCCATCGAGCGCGTTGATGGTGCCGTGCAGTTGAATGAAAGTCTGTGCGTAAGCTGCAAACTGTGCGGCATCGCTTGCCCGTTTGGCGCTATTGAATTTTCCGGCAGCCGTCCGCTGGATATTCCGGCAAACGCCAATACCCCGAAAGCACCACCGGCACCGCCTGCTCCGGCGCGTGTCAGCACATTGCTTGACTGGGTGCCGGGCATTCGTGCGATCGCCGTCAAATGTGACCTTTGTAGCTTTGATGAACAGGGTCCAGCTTGCGTGCGGATGTGCCCAACTAAAGCCCTGCATCTGGTGGATAACACCGATATCGCCCGCGTCAGCAAACGTAAGCGTGAGCTGACTTTTAACACCGATTTTGGCGATCTCACCTTGTTTCAGCAGGCTCAAAGTGGAGAGGCTAAATGAGCGCAATTTCCCTGATCAATAGCGGCGTTGCGTGGTTTGTCGCCGCCGCTGTTCTGGCATTTCTCTTTTCTTTTCATAAGGCGCTAAGCGGCTGGGTCGCCGGGATTGGCGGCGCGGTTGGTAGCGTGTACACGGCAGCAGCAGGTTTCACCGTGCTGACGGGGGCGGTCGGCGTGAGCGGTACGCTGTCACTGGTGAGTTTTGATATCCAAATCTCCCCGCTTAACGCGATTTGGTTGATTACCCTCGGCCTGTGCGGCCTGTTTGTCAGCCTCTACAACATTGACTGGCATTGCCACGCGCAGGTGAAATGCAACGGCTTGCAGATCAATATGCTGATGGCTGCCGCCGTGTGCGCCGTTATCGCCAGCAATCTGGGCATGTTAGTGGTAATGGCAGAAATCATGGCTCTGTGCGCGGTGTTTCTCACTAGCAACAGCAAAGAGGGCAAACTGTGGTTTGTGCTGGGGCGCCTCGGTACTTTGCTGCTGGCGATAGCCTGCTGGCTGGTCTGGCAGCGTTACGGCACGCTGGATCTGCGCCTGCTGGATATGCGCGTACAACAACTGCCGCTCGGTTCCGATATCTGGCTGCTCGGTGTGATTGGCTTTGGCCTGCTGGCCGGGATTATCCCGCTGCACGGCTGGGTGCCGCAGGCTCATGCTAACGCTTCAGCGCCTGCTGCGGCGCTGTTTTCCACAGTAGTGATGAAAATTGGCCTGCTGGGCATTTTAACCCTGTCGCTGCTGGGCGGTAATGCGCCGCTGTGGTGGGGAATTGCGCTGCTGGTGCTCGGCATGATCACCGCGTTCGTCGGTGGTCTGTATGCGCTGATGGAACACAACATCCAGCGTCTGCTGGCTTACCACACCCTGGAAAATATCGGCATCATCCTGCTGGGGCTGGGCGCTGGCGTAACGGGTATCGCGCTCGAACAACCGGCGCTGATTGCTCTTGGCCTGGTCGGTGGTCTGTACCATCTGCTTAACCATAGCCTGTTCAAAAGCGTACTGTTCCTCGGTGCGGGTAGCGTCTGGTTCCGTACTGGTCATCGCGATATCGAAAAACTCGGCGGCATTGGCAAGAAAATGCCGGTTATCTCCATCGCCATGTTAGTCGGGCTGATGGCAATGGCTGCGCTGCCGCCGCTGAACGGGTTTGCCGGGGAATGGGTTATTTATCAATCCTTCTTCAAACTGAGCAATAGCGGCACCTTCGTTGCCCGTCTGCTGGGACCGCTGCTCGCCGTGGGGCTGGCCATTACCGGTGCGCTGGCGGTGATGTGTATGGCGAAAGTCTATGGCGTTACGTTCCTTGGCGCGCCGCGTACCAAAGAAGCCGAAAACGCCACCTGTGCGCCGCTCCTGATGAGCGTAAGCGTAGTGGCACTGGCGATTTGCTGCGTAATTGGCGGTGTTGCTGCGCCGTGGCTGCTGCCGATGCTGTCTGCTGCGGTGCCTCTGCCGCTGGAGCCTGCTAACACCACCGTTTCTCAACCAATGATCACCCTGCTGCTGATTGCCTGCCCGCTGCTGCCATTCATCATTATGGCGATTTGCAAAGGCGACCGTCTGCCGTCACGTTCCCGTGGCGCAGCCTGGGTGTGCGGCTACGACCACGAAAAATCAATGGTGATTACCGCTCACGGTTTTGCCATGCCGGTTAAACAGGCGTTTGCGCCGGTGCTGAAACTGCGCAAAGTGCTGAATCCGGTGTCGCTGGTGCCGGGCTGGCAGTGCGAGGGGAGTGCGTTGCTGTTCCGCCGGATGGCGCTGGTTGAACTGGCGGTACTGGTGGTGATTATTGTTTCACGAGGAGCCTGAGAATGAGTGTTTTATATCCGTTAATTCAGGCGCTGGTGTTATTTGCCGTTGCGCCGCTGCTCTCCGGTATTACCCGCGTGGCGCGCGCCCGTCTGCATAACCGTCGCGGGCCGGGCGTGTTGCAGGAGTATCGCGACATTATCAAACTGCTGGGTCGCCAGAGCGTTGGCCCGGATGCCTCCGGCTGGGTGTTCCGCCTGACGCCGTATGTGATGGTGGGCGTAATGTTGACTATCGCTACTGCGCTGCCGGTGGTGACCGTCGGTTCTCCGCTGCCGCAGCTGGGTGATTTGATCACCTTACTGTATCTCTTCGCCATCGCGCGTTTCTTCTTTGCCATTTCCGGTCTGGATACCGGTAGCCCGTTTACCGCTATCGGCGCGAGCCGTGAAGCGATGCTCGGTGTGCTGGTCGAGCCGATGTTGTTGCTCGGCCTGTGGGTCGCGGCACAGGTTGCCGGTTCCACCAACATCAGCAACATCACCGACACCGTTTACCACTGGCCTCTGAGCCAGAGCATCCCGCTGGTACTGGCGCTCTGTGCCTGTGCGTTCGCTACCTTTATCGAAATGGGCAAACTGCCGTTCGACCTGGCGGAAGCCGAGCAGGAGTTGCAGGAAGGTCCGCTCTCTGAATACAGCGGTAGCGGCTTTGGCGTCATGAAATGGGGTATCAGTCTGAAACAGCTGGTGGTGTTGCAGATGTTCGTCGGGGTGTTTATTCCGTGGGGGCAAATGGAAACCTTCACCGCTGGTGGGCTGCTGCTGGCGCTGGTGATTGCCATCGTCAAGCTGGTGGTCGGCGTACTGGTTATCGCGCTGTTCGAAAACAGCATGGCCCGTCTGCGTCTTGATATTACTCCGCGCATTACCTGGGCTGGGTTTGGCTTTGCATTTTTAGCGTTCGTCTCCTTGCTGGCGGCGTGATTAAAGAGAGTATGAGCATGTCTGAAGAAAAATTAGGTCAACATTATCTCGCCGCGCTGAATGAGGCATTTCCGGGCGTCGTGCTGGACCACGCCTGGCAGACCAAAGATCAGCTGACCGTGACCGTAAAGGTGAACTATCTGCCGGAAGTGGTGGAGTTTCTCTACTACAAGCAGGGTGGCTGGCTGTCGGTGCTGTTTGGTAACGACGAACGCAAACTGAATGGTCATTACGCCGTTTATTACGTGCTGTCGATGGAGAAGGGGACTAAGTGCTGGATCACGGTTCGCGTCGAAGTTGACGCCAACAAACCGGAATATCCGTCCGTGACGCCGCGCGTTCCGGCGGCGGTGTGGGGCGAGCGTGAAGTGCGCGATATGTACGGTTTGATTCCGGTTGGTCTGCCGGATGAACGTCGTCTGGTGCTGCCGGATGACTGGCCGGATGAACTTTATCCGCTGCGTAAAGACAGCATGGATTATCGTCAGCGTCCGGCACCGACCACCGATGCTGAAACCTACGAGTTCATCAACGAACTGGGCGACAAGAAAAACAACGTTGTGCCGATTGGTCCGCTGCATGTCACTTCCGACGAACCGGGGCACTTCCGTCTGTTCGTCGATGGCGAAAACATTATCGACGCCGACTACCGCCTGTTCTATGTCCATCGCGGCATGGAAAAACTGGCGGAAACCCGTATGGGTTACAACGAAGTGACCTTCCTCTCTGACCGTGTGTGCGGCATCTGCGGCTTTGCCCACAGCACCGCCTACACCACGTCGGTGGAAAACGCGATGGGTATTCAGGTGCCAGAACGTGCGCAGATGATCCGCGCCATTCTGCTGGAGGTGGAACGCCTGCATTCGCATCTGCTCAACCTCGGCCTCGCCTGTCACTTTACCGGCTTTGACTCCGGCTTTATGCAGTTCTTCCGCGTGCGCGAATCCTCCATGAAAATGGCGGAGATCCTCACCGGCGCGCGTAAAACTTACGGTCTGAACTTGATCGGCGGGATTCGTCGCGATCTGCTGAAAGATGACATGATCCAGACCCGTCAACTGGCGCAGCAAATGCGTCGTGAAGTACAGGAGCTGGTGGATGTGCTGCTGAGTACACCGAACATGGAACAGCGCACCGTCGGCATTGGTCGCCTCGACACGGAAATCGCCCGCGATTTCAGTAACGTTGGCCCGATGGTTCGCGCCAGCGGCCACGCTCGTGATACCCGTGCCGATCACCCGTTTGTTGGTTATGGCCTGCTGCCGATGGAAGTTCACAGCGAGCAGGGCTGCGACGTTATTTCCCGCCTGAAAGTGCGTATCAACGAAGTCTTTACCTCGCTCAATATGATTGACTACGGCCTGGACAACCTGCCAGGCGGTCCGCTGGCGGTGGAAGGATTCACCTACATTCCACACCGTTTTGCGCTGGGCTTTGCTGAAGCGCCGCGTGGCGATGATATCCACTGGAGCATGACCGGCGACAACCAGAAGCTGTACCGCTGGCGCTGCCGTGCCGCGACCTACGCGAACTGGCCGACCCTGCGCTACATGCTGCGCGGCAACACCGTTTCTGATGCGCCGCTGATTATCGGTAGCCTCGACCCTTGCTACTCCTGTACCGACCGCATGACCGTGGTCGATGTGCGTAAGAAGAAGAGCAAAGTGGTGCCGTACAAAGAACTCGAGCGTTACAGCATTGAGCGTAAAAACTCGCCGCTGAAATAAGGAATCGCCATGTTTACCTTTATCAAAAAAGTCATCAAAACCGGCACGGCGACCTCGTCTTATCCGCTGGAGCCGATTGCGGTTGATAAAAACTTCCGTGGTAAGCCAGAACAGAACCCGCAGCAGTGCATCGGCTGCGCGGCCTGCGTCAATGCCTGCCCGTCAAACGCCTTAACGGTTGAAACCGACCTCGCCACAGGAGAGCTGGCCTGGGAGTTTAATCTCGGGCGCTGCATCTTCTGTGGACGTTGCGAAGAAGTTTGCCCGACGGCGGCGATCAAACTGTCGCAAGAGTACGAACTGGCGGTGTGGAAGAAAGAAGACTTCCTGCAACAGTCTCGCTTCGCGCTGTGCAACTGCCGCGTCTGCAATCGTCCTTTCGCCGTCCAGAAAGAGATCGACTACGCCATTGCGCTGCTTAAGCACAATGGTGACAGCCGCGCGGAAAACCACCGCGAAAGCTTTGAGACTTGCCCGGAATGTAAGCGCCAGAAATGCCTGGTGCCGTCCGACCGTATTGAACTGACTCGCCATATGAAAGAGGCCATCTGATGAGCAATTTATTAGGCCCCCGTGACGCCAACGGCATTCCGGTCCCGATGACGGTGGATGAATCCATCGCCAGCATGAAGGCGTCGTTACTGAAAAAAATCAAACGTTCTGCCTACGTTTACCGCGTGGACTGCGGCGGCTGCAACGGCTGCGAAATCGAAATTTTCGCCACGCTTTCGCCGCTGTTCGATGCAGAACGCTTCGGTATTAAAGTCGTTCCGTCCCCGCGTCATGCGGATATTTTACTGTTTACCGGCGCGGTCACCCGTGCAATGCGATCCCCTGCGCTGCGTGCGTGGCAGTCCGCGCCGGACCCTAAAATCTGTATCTCCTACGGTGCCTGCGGTAACAGCGGCGGCATTTTCCACGATCTCTACTGCGTGTGGGGCGGTACGGATAAAATCGTCCCGGTGGACGTTTACATCCCAGGTTGCCCGCCAACGCCTGCCGCCACGCTGTACGGCTTTGCAATGGCGCTCGGCCTGCTGGAGCAGAAAATCCACGCCCGTGAGCCAGGCGAACTGGATGAGCAACCGGCAGAGATTCTGCATCCGGATATGGTTCAGCCGCTGCGTGTGAAAGTGGATCGCGAAGCGCGCCGCCTGGCGGGTTACCGTTACGGTCGCCAGATTGCCGATGATTTCCTGACGCAATTAGGGCAGGGTGAAGAGCAGGTTGCACGCTGGCTGGAAGCGGAAAACGATCCGCGTCTGAACGAGATTGTCAGCCATCTGAATCATGTTGTTGAAGAGGCGCGTATCCGATGAGTGAAAAGGTGGTGTTCAGTCAACTGAGCCGTAAATTTATTGATGAGAACGATGCCACGCCCGCCGAGGCGCAGCAGGTGGTCTATTACAGCCTGGCGATTGGTCACCACCTTGGGGTTATCGATTGCCTGGAAGCGGCGCTCACCTGCCCGTGGGATGACTATCTGGCATGGATTGCCACTCTGGAGGCGGGCAGCGAAGCCCGTCGCAAAATGGAGGGCGTGCCGAAATATGGTGAGATCGTCATCGACATTAACCATGTGCCGATGCTGGCCAACGCATTCGATAAAGCCCGGGCTGTGCAAACTTCGCAGCAGAAGGAATGGAGTACAATGCTGTTAAGTATGCTGCATGATATTCATCAGGAAAACGCCATCTATTTGATGGTGAGGAGACTGCGTGACTGACGTTTTACTCTGTGTTGGCAATAGCATGATGGGCGATGATGGCGCAGGCCCGCTGCTGGCGGAAAAGTGCGCCGCCGCGCCGAAAGGTAATTGGGTGGTGATTGACGGCGGTAGCGCACCGGAAAACGACATCGTCGCTATCCGTGAACTGCGCCCAACACGACTGCTGATTGTCGACGCCACTGATATGGGGCTAAACCCCGGCGAAATCCGCATCATCGACCCGGATGATATCGCCGAGATGTTTATGATGACTACCCATAACATGCCGCTGAACTACCTTATCGACCAGTTGAAAGAAGACATTGGCGAAGTGATTTTCCTCGGTATCCAGCCGGACATCGTTGGCTTTTACTACCCGATGACCCAGCCGATTAAAGATGCTGTGGAAACCGTTTATCAACGGCTGGAAGGTTGGGAAGGGAACGGCGGATTCGCGCAGTTAGCGGTGGAAGAAGAGTAGTTCTTCATTAAGGAATTCAGGGAATTGAAAACCAGGACAGGGATGTGCGCTTTTTTATTGAGCGTAGTGCTTCCTGCGCAGGCCACCAGCTTTACCGAGTATCTGCCGATGAGTGACAGCGAATACGCACAAAAGCGGGCGCTGAAACCTCTCCTGACCATGCCTTATTATACCGAGCAAAACTGGCATTTTAGAAAAGTGGGCGTTGCTGGCGTAACGCTTGAGAAGATGCCAAATGAAGAGGATGACTGGCAATTAACCGCAAAAGACCGCGCCGGTAAATCCTGGACAGTGCCTGTGGGTATGCTGGCAAACATAGCGGGCAAAGGGCAACTCTATCGCGCCGATCTTGATCGTAACGGCATTCAGGATCTGGTTATCTGGTTACCCAGTGCCGGTAATGGTCTGGCTCCTTATGCACATTTAATCCTGTTGACGTTCACACGCGACGGTCGTCCCTGTGTCTTTGAACCCTGGGGATTCTACACCGTAAGCAAAACTGGCGTTGACGATTTGCTGGATTTGCAAGGCAATGGTCACACGCAGCTGCTGGATATGCAGTTTGATTCCGGTTACTGGCTAACCAGTTTGTATCAGGTAAAAGAGGCCAAATGGCAGCGTGTTCATGGCTGGTTTGGCAAGTTAAGCTATCCTGCACTCACGCGTTTTACTTATACTCCCAACCGTAAACTCGTTCTCAAACCCATCGCTGGACGCGACCCGCAAACGGAAGATTTGGCGCTGACGCAGCGTTGTTGATAACGGGGGATGTGCTTGATGGGGTGAATCAGAACTGATGGCAAACGCTAAATTGCCCGATGCGCTGCGCTTATCGAGCCTACAAAGTTCGTGCGACGAGTAGGCCGGATAAGGCGTTCACGCCGCATCCGGCACGGTTGCTTACTCTAAATCTTCGCCGTTACTGGCAATCACTTTTTTATACCACCAGAACGATTTCTTACGCGTGCGCGCCAGTGTGCCGTTACCTGCATCGTCACGGTCTACATAGACAAAACCGTAGCGTTTGCTCATTTCACCCGTTGAGGCGGAAACCAAATCAATACAGCCCCAGGTGGTGTAGCCCATCAGCGGAATGCCGTCTGCAATCGCTTCGCCCATTGCGCGGATGTGCTCGCGTAGATAGCTGATGCGATAGTCATCGTTAATCTCACCATTGGCAGCAAATTCATCTTTTGCGCCGAGGCCGTTTTCCACCAGAAACAGCGGCTTCTGATAACGGTCGTACATCATGTTCATGGTGATGCGCAGACCGAGTGGATCAATACCCCAGCCCCAGTCGCTCACTTGCAGATACGGGTTACGCAGCGATTTCACCACGTTCGCCGCACTGCTGTTGTTGGTGTTCATCTCCGCCGAGGCGCAGCGCGAGGCGTAATAGCTGAAGGAG
Source organism: Escherichia sp. 93.1518 (assembly GCF_013368915.2). NCBI lineage: Bacteria > Pseudomonadati > Pseudomonadota > Gammaproteobacteria > Enterobacterales > Enterobacteriaceae > Escherichia > Escherichia sp. 93.1518. The sequence goes on along the minus strand of NZ_JABWMT020000018.1, from coordinate 24,062 downwards.
ACAAAATCGACGGTATTTTTCAGGATCTCATCATCGCCAGGCGCTTTGTCGATGGTTACCCCTTTTTCGCGGAATACGCGGGCAGAGTAAGCCGGATACGCGCCCCGCGCCTGCACATCGATAAAAAACAGGTTTTCGCGATCTTTCTCCAGCGCCGCCCAGACATCTTCCGGCTTGCAGCTATAAGGGTAGAAGTTACCGCCCGCCAGCATACAGCCCACCTGATTTTGCGGGTTAACCTCATGGGCGATTTTGGTGGCTAATGCACTGGCAACCAGTTGGTGATGTGCGGCCTGATATTTCACCTGATCCTGATTTTCCCCTTCTTCAAACACCAGACCCGCGCCGGAGAACGGGCTATGCAACATAATGTTGATTTCATTGAAGGTTAGCCAGTATTTCACCAGGCCATCAAATGCTTCAAAGCAGGTCCGGGCGTAGCGGCTGAAAAACTCCACCAGCTTGCGGTTACGCCAGGAGCCATATTCCGTCACCAGATGCATCGGCACATCGAAGTGACACAACGTGACCAGCGGTTCGATTCCGTACTTTTTACACTCTTCAAAGACAGAACGATAAAAAGCAATGCCTTGCTGGTTGGGCGTCAGCTCATCGCCCTGCGGAAAGAGGCGGCTCCAGGCAATCGAGGTGCGGAAAACCCTGAATCCCATCTCTGCCATCAGGGCGATATCTTCTTTATACCGATGATAAAAATCCGTCGCCTCATGGCTGGGATAAAACTCGTCATCGCGCAACTGAAAACGTTTTTCCAGCCCCAGTTTCACCGTCATTCGATGCTCGCCGTGCGGGATCATATCGACCGTGGTCAGCCCTTTGCCGCCTTCACGGTACGCGCCTTCAGACTGGTTGGCGGCAAGCGCGCCGCCCCATAAAAAACCTTGCGGAAATACTGACATTTTCATCCTCAATTAAGACTTATTTCTTTGGCGACGATCGGTTGTGCGCCCTGATGCTTTCGCGCTTCGGCAGCCGCTTCCTCAACAGGGATATCCTCAAAGCCGAGCAACAGTGTGAGGATAAACGACAGCACGACCGCCAGTGCCATGACGGCGAACACCCAGACGATGCTCATTGGATTTGCCGGATCGAAGAACTGTACGCTGGTAAATAACCCCGGCGCTGCCATTGAGTGGCTGGCAAGCCCCGCCATACCGGCAACCGCGCCGCAAATAAAACCGCTGATAAGACTGGCGATAAGCGGACGTTTCAGACGGATCGCCACGCCGTATAACGCCGGTTCGGAAATCCCCGCCATAATGGCTGATGCCGCCGCAGCCAGCGCCGTCTGGCGTAGTTCCGGGTTTTTCGTTTTCCACGCCACCGCCAGCGATGAACCGCCCAGCGACAGGTTAGCGCCGATTTCTGACGGCATGACCATCCCTTCTTTTCCGGTTTCGGCAATGGTCTGAATGATGGTTGGTGTAAAGACGCGGTGCATCCCGGTCATTACCAGCAGTGGCCACAGCGCGCCCATAATGGCGACAGAAAGCCAGCCCAGATAACCATGAATGGTGTAAACCAGCGCCGAAATGGCGCTACCGATCCAGATACCAATCGGGCCAATCAGCAGGATTGCCAGCGGTGCGGCAATCAACACAATCAGCATCGGCTTGAGGAAGTTTTTCGTCACCGCCGGCGTAATGCTGTCCACCCAGCGTTCGATATATGACAGGCACCAGGTCATCACCAGCGCCGGGATCACCGTGTAGGTGTATTTCACCGCTGTGACCGGAATCAGGGCAAATTCGACATGTTCACCCTGGGCCGCTTTTGCCATCAATTCAATAAAACTCGGATGTACCAGCACACCCGCGATGGCAATCGCCAGCGACATATTGGTTTTAAATTTGATGGCGGCAGATGCCGCGACCATTAGCGGCAGGAAGAAGAAAGCACCGTCACCAATCACATTCAGAATGGTTAAGGTCGGCGATCCTTTTGTCAGCACACCGCTCATCTCGAGGATCATCGCCAGCAGTTTGACCATCGATCCGCCGATAATCGCCGGGATCAGCGGTGACATAGTGCCGATCAGCGCATCAAGGATCCCTGCACCAATGCGACGTAGCGTGAGTTTGGGTTTATCCACGGGCAGGGCGGGTTGCATATCTCCCGGCAGCAGGCTGACGACTTCCTGAAAGGCCTGCGAAACGGTATTGCCGATAATCACCTGGCACTGGTTGTCGCTACGTACCACGCCGAGCACGCCGGAGATGGTTTTTAACGTGGGGCTGTCGATAAGCTGGTCGTCTTTGATAACAAAGCGCAAACGCGTCATACAGTGCGTGACCGCCGAGATGTTATCAACGCCGCCCAGTGCCGCTATCACCGAGCGCGCCAGCGCCGCATAATTTTTGGCCATCGGATTTTATCCTGTTATCAGTAGGGTAGAGGTAGTTGTTATCAGTCGACGTGACGGGAAAATGCCGATGCTGAAACGGAAATAAGAAACCGGTTTCACAAAATCATGAATAGTTGTCATTTAATAAGCAAGAGAGTTGATTGTTCATTTTTTATATTTGTGAAACCGGTCACCTGAATATTTTTCCCGCTGATTGCGCAAGGACAACCAGCCAACGGTGCAGTAAACTGCGATGACTGCGTGTAAAGGGATGAAAACAATGACGACAATGCTGGAAGTGGCGAAGCGCGCCGGGGTTTCAAAAGCGACCGTTTCCCGCGTGCTTTCAGGTAATGGCTACGTCAGCCAGGAGACGAAAGATCGCGTGTTTCAGGCGGTGGAAGAGAGCGGTTACCGCCCTAACTTGCTGGCGCGCAATCTGTCGGCGAAGAGTACTCAGACGCTGGGGCTGGTAGTGACCAACACGCTTTACCACGGCATTTATTTTAGTGAATTACTGTTTCATGCCGCGCGGATGGCGGAAGAGAAAGGGCGGCAACTGTTGTTGGCTGATGGTAAACACAGCGCCGAAGAAGAGCGCCAGGCGATTCAGTATCTGCTGGATCTGCGCTGCGACGCTATTATGATTTACCCGCGTTTTTTAAGCGTGGATGAGATTGATGACATCATTGACGCCCACAGTCAGCCGATAATGGTGCTCAATCGCCGCCTGCGCAAAAACAGCAGCCATAGCGTCTGGTGCGATCATAAACAGACCAGCTTTAACGCCGTGGCAGAGTTGATAAACGCCGGACATCAGGAGATTGCTTTCCTTACCGGCTCGATGGATTCCCCCACCAGCATTGAGCGTCTTGCCGGATATAAAGACGCGCTGGCGCAGCATGGTATTGCGCTCAATGAAAAACTTATCGCTAACGGTAAATGGACGCCCGCCAGCGGAGCCGAAGGGGTAGAAACGTTGCTCGAACGTGGGGCTAAATTTAGCGCGTTAGTCGCCAGTAATGATGATATGGCGATAGGTGCGATGAAAGCGTTACACGAGCGCGGCGTAGCGGTGCCAGAGCAGGTGTCAGTTATCGGATTCGATGATATCGCTATTGCCCCCTACACCGTTCCGGCGCTCTCCAGCGTAAAAATTCCGGTAACTGAGATGATTCAGGAAATTATTGGACGGCTGATTTTTATGCTCGATGGCGGGGATTTCTCACCGCCGAAAACTTTCAGTGGAAAACTGATCCGCCGCGACTCCCTCATTGCTCTTTTGCGATAAACATTGTCATCACATGTCATCGTCACTTGTGTCGATGACATCGTTTTCTCTGCATTACAGAATTTAATTTCCTTAAATAACAGCAAATTAAAAACTGGCATGATTTGTGAATGTATCGGCGCATTAACTGTCATTGCTGGAGAATTTGATGAACCGTTTCATCATTGCTGACGCGAGTAAATGTATTGGTTGCCGTACCTGTGAAGTGGCGTGCGTGGTTTCTCATCAGGAGAATCAGGACTGTGCATCGCTGACCCCGGAAACTTTTTTACCGCGAATCCATGTCATTAAAGGTGTGAACATTTCCACTGCTACGGTTTGCCGTCAGTGTGAAGATGCACCGTGCGCTAACGTCTGCCCGAATGGTGCTATCAGCCGTGATAAAGGGTTTGTTCATGTGATGCAGGAACGTTGCATTGGTTGCAAAACCTGCGTTGTGGCTTGCCCGTATGGCGCGATGGAAGTGGTGGTACGTCCGGTGATTCGCAACAGCGGTGCGGGGCTGAATGTACGTGCAGACAAAGCCGAAGCCAATAAATGCGACCTGTGCAACCATCGTGAAGACGGCCCGGCGTGTATGGCGGCTTGCCCGACCCATGCGCTGATTTGTGTCGATCGTAATAAACTTGAACAACTGAGCGCAGAAAAACGTCGCCGCACGGCGCTGATGTTCTAAAAATCTTACAGAACTGTTCTGGCATCAAAGGAATTCCCGAAAATATTCGTAGAATACGGGGCGGGCGATATCGCCGACCTGTGACTGCCGGATGCGACGCGCTCGTGTCCGGCAGGGCGGGTTACGCAATTCATGATGGCGGGAATAACTCAATGGCAAAAAACACATCTTGCGGTGTCCAACTGCGTATTCGTGGCAAAGTGCAGGGCGTCGGTTTTCGTCCGTTTGTCTGGCAGCTGGCGCAGCAATTAAATCTTCACGGCGATGTCTGTAATGACGGCGATGGCGTAGAAGTCCGACTGCTGGAAGACCCGGAAACGTTTCTTGCGCAATTGCATCTGCATTGTCCGCCGCTGGCGCGTATTGATAGCGTCGAGTGTGAACCTTTTACCTGGTCACAACTGCCCACTGAGTTCACTATCCGCCAGAGCGCAGGTGGCGCCATGAATACGCAAATTGTTCCCGATGCCGCCACTTGTCCTGCTTGCCTTGCCGAAATGAATACCCCAGGCGAGCGGCGTTATCGTTATCCGTTTATCAACTGTACTCACTGTGGCCCGCGTTTCACCATTATTCGCGCGATGCCTTACGACCGCCCGTTTACCGTGATGGCGGCGTTTCCGTTGTGTCTGGCCTGTGATAAAGAATATCGCGACCCGCTCGATCGTCGCTTCCACGCCCAGCCGGTGGCCTGCCCGGAGTGTGGCCCGCATCTTGAATGGGTAAGTCATGGCGAACGTGCCGAGCAAGAGGCGGCATTACAGGCAGCTATCGCACAGCTAAAAGCGGGTAACATTGTCGCCATCAAAGGGATTGGCGGATTTCATCTCGCCTGCGATGCGCGTAACAGTAACGCGGTGGCGACACTACGGGCACGCAAACATCGCCCGGCGAAACCGCTGGCGGTTATGTTGCTAGTGGCAGAAGATTTACCAGACGCTGCCCGTCAGTTGCTTACCACGCCCGCCGCGCCGATTGTGCTGGTGGATAAAAAATACGTACCTGAGCTTTGTGATGATATCGCCCCAGGCCTTAACGAAGTCGGGGTAATGTTGCCTGCGAACCCGCTCCAGCATTTGCTGTTACAGGAACTGCAATGCCCGCTGGTGATGACCTCCGGCAACCTGAGCGGTAAACCACCGGCTATCAGCAATGAACAGGCGCTGGCGGATTTGCAGGGCATTGCCGACGGATTCTTGATACATAACCGCGATATCGTGCAGCGGATGGATGATTCGGTGGTGCGCGAAAGCGGCGAAATGCTGCGCCGGTCGCGGGGGTATGTGCCGGACGCGTTGGCTTTGCCTCCGGGCTTTAAAAATGTTCCGCCTGTGCTGTGTCTCGGCGCGGATCTGAAAAATACCTTCTGCCTGGTGCGCGGTGAGCAAGCGGTGTTGAGTCAGCATCTGGGCGATTTAAGTGACGATGGCATCCAGATGCAGTGGCGCGAAGCGTTACGCCTGATGCAAAACATCTACGATTTCACCCCGCAATACGTTGTGCATGACGCGCATCCGGGTTATGTCTCCAGCCAGTGGGCGCGTGAGATGAATCTGCCGACGCAAACGGTACTGCATCACCATGCCCACGCGGCGGCGTGCCTGGCAGAACACCACTGGCCGTTGGATGGCGGTGATGTCATTGCTTTGACGCTCGACGGTATTGGTATGGGGGAGAACGGCGCTTTGTGGGGCGGCGAGTGCCTGCGGGTGAACTATCGCGAATGCGAGCACCTTGGAGGTTTGCCTGCGGTGGCGCTTGCTGGTGGCGATTTGGCTGCAAAGCAGCCGTGGCGAAACCTGCTGGCGCAGTGCCTGCGCTTTGTGCCGCAGTGGCAGAGTTATCCCGAAACGGCAAGTGTGCAACAGCAAAACTGGAGCGTGCTGGCACGAGCCATTGAGCGTGGAATCAATGCGCCGCTGGCGTCATCGTGTGGGCGTTTGTTCGATGCCGTAGCGGCGGCGCTGGGCTGTGCGCCAGTCACGTTAAGTTATGAAGGTGAAGCGGCTTGTGCTCTGGAGGCGCTCGCAGCCTCATGCGACGGAGTGACGCATCCGGTGATGATGCCGCTGGTGGACAATCAACTGGATCTCGCCACTTTCTGGCAGCAGTGGCTGAACTGGCAGGCACCGGTTAATCAACGCGCGTGGGCGTTTCATGATGCGCTGGCGCAGGGTTTTGCCGCGTTGATGCGTGAGCAGGCTACGATGCGTGGTATCACTACGCTGGTATTTAGCGGCGGGGTTATTCATAACCGTTTGCTTCGTGCACGTCTGGCGCATTATCTCGCTGATTGCACATTGCTTTTTCCACAGAGTTTACCGGCGGGTGATGGCGGTTTGTCTCTGGGGCAGGGGGTTATTGCTGCGGCGCGTTGGTTGGCAGGGGAAGTCCAGAACGGATAAAACGTGCTGCATTTGGACACCATTGCCGGATGCGGCGTAAACGCCTTATCCGGCCTACACATGCGTCCCCGTAGGTCGGATAAGACGCGCCAGCGTCGCATCCGACATTTTAGGCACAGTAGCCCACCTACACCGGCAACGTTTTCAACAATCCAAATGCCTCTTTCATCCGATCCTCACTGACCACAAAGGCGCGAAGCTGGTCAGCATCGTCAACGCCGCGCGCCACCATTCCCTGGCGTTCGGTATTAATCTGCCAGCGTAAATCCTGACGCTGGGTTTCGCCTGCCAGATGCAGCGGTAATTCCGGCGTTTTGATTTTCACCAACATCGCCGGTAGTTTCAGTGGCGTGTTATTGCCGAGAAGATTTTTTGCCAGCACCATCGCGCTAAGTTGAATCGGCTGGAGGAACGGCAGTACCTGACCGTTAATTTCTGCGCAATCGCCCAGCGCGTAAATATCGGCATTACTGGTTTGCAGATAACTATCGACGCAAACGCCGCGATTAATCGTCAGCCCGGCGCGTCGTGCCAGTGCCGTTTCCGGGCGCAGTCCGGTGGCGGCAATTACCGCATCCACTTCGATGCTGCGCTGGCGGTCCAGCGTTGCCCGAATGCCAGAATCCGTTTTTTCCAGCCCCTGCAACTGAGATTTCAACAGCAGATGAACGCCTATCTCCGTCAACCGATGCTGCAAGCGGCTGCTTACTTCCGGTGGCATTAACGATGCCAGAATACTGGCAGCGTTGTCGATTAGCGTGACCGCTTTGCCTGCACGACAAAAATCCATCGCCAGTTCGCTACCAATCAAGCCACCGCCAACAATCAACACGCGTCGGGCATCCCGCAGTTGTGTTTCACAGGCGCGATACTCTTGCTGACTATTTAACGTCAGCATTAACTCACGCCCGGGCACCGGCGGGACAAAGGCGCTGGCACCGGTTGCCAGCACTAACTTGTCGTATTGCCACTGATTATTCTGGCTTTTCACCACATGGGCTTCGGCATCGATATCCGTCACCCAGGTTTGCGGAAACAGGCGCAGATTAAACTGCTCGGCAAATTCACCCGCTGTCTGGCGGGTAAGGTCGTCGGCACGTTGCCCCTGACTGATAACATGGCTGAGGTCAGGTTTGTTGTACTCATCCATGCTGTCGGCGGCAATCAGGGTTAATGGAATAGTGGCGTCCTGTTTGCGAATATTTTTCACCAGTTGGCGGGCGGCGAAGCCCGAACCAATGATCACAATGCCGTTGCTCATTTTGCCTCCGATGCCAGTTCGTCAAAGACGTCTTTGCCGAGAGAGCATTCCGGGCAGAGGAAGTTATCCGGAACTTCACTCCACGGCGTTCCTGGCGCAACGTCCTGCATTGGCTCGCCTTTTGCCGGATCGTAAATCCACTGGCAGACGCTGCATTGCATCCGTGAGCCGAGGTCAGCCGTCGTGGTGGCACAGGTTTCTTCTTTAACCACCGTATTCACCGTGTTCTGCGGCAGCGGCGAAAGCGCCCATTGACGGGCAATTTCACGACCGTGTTCACGGCATAACTCCAGAGCGTCCTGATCCGGTCGCCATTTGGCTTTCAGGCTAAGCGACATTTCGAAACCTGCATCCTGCAGGCGAGTGGAAAGACGATCCACCGCACCGCCGCTCCAGCCGTGAGAGCCGAAAGCACTGGCGCGTTTATTACGAAAGCGCAATCCGGTCATCTCCTCCACCAGACCGGCGATTTTCGGCATCATCACGTTATTCATCGTCGAAGTGCCGACCAGCACGCCTTTTGAGCGGAAGACATTGGTCAGGATTTCGTTTTTATCGCTTCGGGCGACGTTGAAAATTTTCACCGCTACGCGCGGGTCGGTTTCCGCGATCCCCTGGGCGATAGCGTCAGCCATCATGCGGGTATTATTCGACATGGTGTCGTAGAAAATGGTGATTCTGTCTTCCTGATAATCCGCCGCCCATTTCAGGTACAGCTCGACAATCTGCGTTGGGTTATCGCGCCATACCACGCCGTGAGAGGTCGCTATCATATCGACTGGCAAGTTAAAGCCCAGGATCTCGGTAATTTTCGGCGTTACCAGGCGGCTGAACGGCGTCAGGATATTGGCGTAGTAACGCTGGCACTGCTCGAAAAGCTCGGTCTGATCCACTTCATCGTTGAACAGATGCTCGTCGCAGTAGTGCTGACCAAAAGCATCGTTACTGAACAGCACCGCGTCGCCTGTCAGGTAAGTCATCATGCTGTCCGGCCAGTGCAGCATTGGCGTTTCGACAAAAATGAGCTGTTTGCCGTTGCCGATATCCAGCGTGTCGCCAGTTTTCACCACATTAAAATTCCACTCCGGATGATGGTGATGACCATTTATCGAGTCGATAGCGTTGGCTGTACAGTAGATCGGCGTATCGGGAATTTGCGCCATTAGTTCGGTCAGCGCCCCGGCGTGATCCTCTTCAGCATGGTTAATCACGATGTAATCAATATCCGCCAGATCGATTTCATTACGCAGGTTCTGCACAAATTCGCGGCTGAATTTATGGTCAACGGTGTCGATCAGCACGTTTTTTTCTTCGCGGATGAGGTAGCTGTTGTAACTGCTGCCGCGCAGCGTTTTATATTCCGTGCCGTGAAAATCACGCACTTCCCAGTCACGTTGACCCACCCAATGAATGTTATTTTTCACCACAATAGACATAGCAACCTCAATTTATTCAGCGTGTTCTAAAAAGATGTTTTGTTAATTGCAGATTGCGTGCCAGTTTTTTATCTTATTGTTTTTACTATATAAATTTATTTGTGCTCATTAGTGAGTAGTCAAAATGACTATCAATAAAATGGTCGATATGACAATATCTATAGTCAAATTGACAGTGAGGCAAAGATGAGTTTTTCCGTTGATGTGCTGGCGAATATCGCCATCGAATTGCAGCGTGGGATTGGTCATCAGGATCGTTTTCAGCGCCTGATCACCACGCTGCGTCAGGTGCTGGAGTGCGATGCGTCTGCGTTGCTACGTTACGACTCGCGGCAGTTTATTCCGCTTGCCATCGACGGGCTGGCGAAGGATGTACTCGGCAGGCGTTTTGCGCTGGAAGGGCATCCACGGCTGGAAGCGATTGCCCGCGCGGGTGATGTGGTGCGTTTTCCCGCAGACAGCGAATTGCCCGATCCCTATGACGGTTTGATTCCTGGTCAGGAGAGTCTGAAGGTTCACGCCTGCGTTGGCCTGCCGTTGTTTGCCGGACAAAACCTGATCGGCGCACTGACGCTCGACGGGATGCAGCCCGATCAGTTCGATGTTTTCAGCGATGAAGAGTTACGGCTGATTGCCGCGCTGGCGGCGGGGGCGTTAAGCAATGCGTTACTGATTGAACAACTGGAAAGCCAGAATATGCTGCCGGGCGATGCCGCGCCGTTTGAAGCGGTGAAACAGATGCAGATGATTGGCTTGTCCCCAGGCATGACGCAACTGAAAAAAGAGATTGAGATTGTGGCGGCCTCCGATCTCAACGTCCTGATCAGCGGTGAGACGGGAACCGGTAAGGAGCTGGTGGCGAAAGCGATTCATGAAGCCTCGCCACGTGCGGTGAATCCGCTGGTCTATCTCAACTGTGCCGCACTGCCGGAAAGTGTGGCGGAAAGTGAATTGTTCGGGCATGTGAAAGGAGCGTTTACTGGCGCTATCAGTAACCGCAGCGGGAAGTTTGAAATGGCGGATAACGGCACGCTGTTTCTCGATGAGATCGGCGAGTTGTCGTTGGCATTGCAGGCCAAGCTGCTGCGGGTGTTGCAGTATGGCGATATTCAGCGCGTTGGCGATGACCGCAGTTTGCGGGTCGATGTGCGCGTACTGGCGGCGACTAACCGCGACTTACGCGAAGAGGTGCTGGCAGGGCGATTCCGCGCCGATTTGTTCCATCGCCTGAGCGTGTTTCCGCTTTCGGTGCCGCCGCTGCGTGAGCGGGGCGATGACGTCACTCTTCTGGCGGGGTATTTCTGTGAGCAGTGCCGTTTGCGGCTGGGGCTCTCCCGCGTAGTGTTAAGTTCCGGAGCGCGAAATTTACTGCAACACTACAGTTTTCCGGGAAACGTGCGCGAACTGGAACATGCTATTCATCGGGCGGTAGTACTGTCGAGAGCCACCCGCAGCGGCGATGAAGTGATTCTTGAGGCGCAACATTTTGCTTTTCCTGAGGTGACGTTGCCGACGCCAGAAGCGGCGGCGGTGCCCGTTGTTAAGCAAAATCTGCGTGAAGCGACAGAAGCGTTCCAGCATGAAACCATTCGCCAGGCGCTGGCACAAAATCATCACAACTGGGCCGCCAGCGCACGGATGCTGGAAACCGACGTCGCCAACCTGCATCGGCTGGCGAAACGTCTGGGGTTGAAGGATTAAATAATCCCGGCCTGATAGAAATCCTGCAGGTTAATCGCGCCGGTGAGTTTGCCGTTTTCATCCACCACCGGTGCGGCGGTGATTTTGCGCTTCATCAGGATTTCTTTGGCGTCGATGGCGCGACTTTGTGCCTGTAATGTGGTGCCGCCGACCGTCATCGCTTCATTCACCGGCGTGGTGAGTGCGCCGCCGCCAACCAGCCAGCGACGTAAATCGCCGTCAGTAAAGACGCCTTGTACCTGTTGTTGAGCGTCACATACTGCCACCAGCCCCAGACCGGTGCGGCTGAGTTCCAGCATCGCGTCCATCACGCTGGCGGTTAACGCTACCTGCGGGATGGCATCATCACGGCGCATCAGATGATGCACTTTATTCAGCAAGCGAGCGCCCAGTGCCCCAGCTGGGTGGGAGCGGGCAAAATCTTCTTCATTAAATCCGCGCGCCTGCATGACCGCCATCGCCAGCGCATCGCCCATCATCAGGGTATTGACGGTGCTGGAGGTCGGCGCAAGGTGCATCGGGCAGGCTTCGCGTTCTACGGAAATATCCAGCACCGCTTTCGCCGCCAGACCCAGCGGTGATGTCGGTTTGCCAGTCATCGCCAGCAGGGCGATAGATTTGTCTTCCAGACGCGGAATAATCAGATCCAGTTCCTTCGCGCCACCGGAGTAAGAGATAAACAGCATCACATCGCGGCTTTCAATCATCCCCAGATCGCCGTGCAGTGCTTCTGCGGGATGGACAAAAAAAGCCGGTGTGCCGGTACTGGCAAGCGTTGCGGCGATTTTCTTACCAATGTGGCCCGATTTGCCAATTCCCGAAACCACCACTTTGCCTTCGCAGTGCAGGATGATATTGGCGGCGCGAACAAAATCATCGCCCAGACGTTCCGGTAAACGGCTTGCTTCCTGCAACTCCAGCGTTAATGTCTGACGTCCCGCGTTCAGTAGTGCTTCACTCATTGCTCTCTCCGGTTATGATCACGTCGATCCCTTTCTCTTCCAGCGCCTGACGAAACGCCGGATCGATACCTGCGTCGGTAATCAGTTTATCGACGCTTTCAAGACTGCAAACCACGTTGGGGCTTTTACGGCCAAACTTTGATGAGTCAGCCATCAAAATCACTTCGCGCGCGGCATTACACATCGCCTTACTGACGGTATAGACCTCGTTGAACGTGGTCACGCCCGCATTCAGATCGATGCCATCGGTGCCCATAAATAATTTATCGAAGGTGAAATGCTCGAAGGCATTCTCTGCCAGTTGCCCGTGAAATGAGGCCGATTTTTTGCGAAATGTTCCGCCTGGCATCAGGATGGTTTGTTCGTTATCCAGTTCGGATAGCGCATTGACGATATGCAGGCTGTTGGTCATCACTGTGATGTTATTAAAGCGCGAGAGCAGGGGGACCATCTGCAAAACGGTACTGCCAGCATCAAGAATTATTGAGTCGCCATCATGAATAAAACTAACGGCAGCTTCTGCAATCAGCTCTTTCTTGTGGGTGTTGATGAGCGTTTTATGATCGATAGGCGGATCGGATTCCTCTTTATTCAACACCACTCCGCCATAAGTACGAATGACGGTTCCGGCATGTTCCAGAATGACCAGATCTTTGCGAATGGTGGTGCCTGTGGTGTCAAAGTATTGCGCCAATTCTTCAACCGAGCATTTCCCCTGCTTTTGCAGATACTCCAGAATGGCGGCCTGACGCTGACGAGGTTTCATGGGCGTGATTACCTGATTTAGGTTTCAAAATGATAACTTCGCAAGCTAGTAACATTCACAACGAAATTATCTACGTTTCAGTTTAAGCGCCAATGATAGAGCATTCTGTGATAGTGGATCATGGGGAAAGATCACATCGGGCTTTAAATCACCAGAATACATACCCTTAATTGCGGGAATTTTTTGTGGTCGGGCGAAAACGGTCAGTCCTTTCATAAACAAGGTGTCGGTGACGCGCTGCTGATCGTCCAGGGCGATGGCGACCACGACCCGTGGCTTAAAGCGCCCACTGGAACGGCCTACACCGACGCGCCCTTGCTGGCAGAGCGCGTCGAAGGCTCGATTAAAACGAGAAATTTGCCAGCTGCCTAAGGCCAGTTGCGCACACCAGGCGATAACGGCGACGGTGATGAGAGCTGATACCATAACTTTTCCTTAATGTGGGTACGGTTTTCCCCCTCACCCCAAAGAGGCGAGGGGATCGTCCGAACCCTTTTTGAACATTGTCATCAGTCTGAAATCCTAAAAGGATCTCCGCTGTTGATCAGAACATCACCTGACCACCGGTGACATTGATTGACTGTCCGGTGCAGTACGACGCTTTGGGACTGGCGTAGAACAGCAGCATATTCAGCACATCCTGATAATCGCAGCCGCGTTTGAGCGGTACTTTATCGATGTAATAGTGCTCGACTTCGTCCGGTTTGATACCCAGCTTGGTGGCGTATTGCGGCAACAGTGACTGGAACATCGGCGATTTCAGCAGGTTACCGAGCATCAGCGAATGCACCGTAATGCCGTACTCTGCCAGATCCAGCGCCAGTGATTGAGTCAGCCCTACGCCACCAAATTTCGCGGCGCTGTAGCCAGAGTTATGTTTACTGCCCACCTTGCCGGATTTCGAGTTGATCTGAATAATGCGTCCCTGAATGCCGTCGCGGATCATCAAACGCGAAAATTCACGCGCGCACAGGAAATAGCCCACCAGATTCACCTGTAGCGAACGGTCAAAATCGCCGAGCTGGAAATCGCTGATAAACGCTGCTTTTGCAATTCCGGCGCTGTAGACCAGTAAATCGACGCGACCAAAGATTTCATCTATCCCACGAGAGAGCGCCAGAACGCTCTGCTCGCTGGTGGCGTCAGCACCAAAACCGTACGCCGTTCCCTCACCATATTCGGCGTTAATTTCTTGCGCCACATTTGCGGCTTTGTCGCTCTGAATATCGACAACTGCCACACGATACCCCTCGGCAGCCAGACCATGGCACAGGAACGCGCCCAGAGTTTGCCCACCACCGATGACAACGGCAACCTGATTCATTTTTTACTCCTTAACAGATTCAAACTTCAAAACCGATCCCGGCGCGATATCGTCGGGTACAGGGCCTGCCACATGGACAGTGCCCGGAAATTCCGCTTCGCTTAAACCATCGAAGCGCAGGGTGACATGACCCAGTTCGCGAAGATTGTTCTCCGCCACGCTGCCAACGGCGGTCACCGGATAGCGATGCTGCCCGAGAGAAAATTGCAAACCGGGATGGAGTTCTCCTTTCAATTCGCCGTGGCAATGGATGAAGCAATACTCTTCGAGATCCGCAGGTGCGCCTTCACGAAAGGTGATGAGCATCTGGTCGCTGAAGGCGTCAGTGGCGCTCGCGCCGATACGGGTGATGGTGGTCTGATAAATAACGGTCATGTTTCAGCCTCTATTGATAGATAAAACCGGAGACAAACCAGGCGATCAGTACAGTTGGTGCGCCGGTCAAAAAGCGGCTCACCAGTACAGAAGGAACCCCGACGCGAACCGTGTCCTGACGGGCTTCCGCCAGCGATAAACCGACCGGGATAAAGTCGCAGGCCGCCTGCGCGTTGATGGCAAACAGCGCCGGTAAAGCCAGATGCGGCGGAATATTGCCGAGACCAATCTGCACACCAATCAATACGCCGATAACCTGCGCAATAACGGCGCCTGGGCCGAGGAAAGGTGAAAGCAGCGGGAAGGAGCAGATGAGCGCCAGCATTACCAGCCCCAGTGGATGGCTCGCCAGCGGAGCAAGACCGTGGGCAATCCAGTCTCCAAGGCCGGAGGCCATAATGATGCCGATGAGCGCCGAGACGAACGCCATAAACGGCAGAATGGTTTTTAATACGGTGTCGATAGTGTCGCGCCCGGACTGAAACAGCACGGCAACGGCAGACCCCATGCCCATTCCCACCTTCGCCAGTAAACCATCGCTTTGTTCGGTGATTTTCTTGCTGGCATCGTAGTCACGGCCTACGGAAGAGGGTTGCGGAGTTTCAGCGCCGACCACAGTAATATTTTCTTCTTTCACGCCAGAGACATAAATATCTTCCACGATGTACTGCGCCAGCGGACCGGACTTGCCCGTCGAGTGGATATTAATGGTGGGAATACGCCGTTTTGGATAGATGCCGCAGCGCAGTGTGCCGCCGCAGTCGATTACTGCAACGCCGATTTCCGCTTCCGCTGGTTCACCTTCTTTAAAGCCGTCGATAGCCTGCCAGCCAGTAAGCTGTGCCAGTTTGTCGACAATTGCTGGCCGGGTTCCGGCGGTGATATAGACGATTTTTTTACCTGGCGTGGCTTCCAGTTCAAGCGGGCCACCCCAGCCACCAGTGCCTTTTTCGATCTGAATACGCGTCATGATGTTGCTCCAGCCAGGTGAACTTTCTGTTCAAGTTGAATGCCCATCTTTCTCTCGAAAATGGCGGTGGTCAGGTCGGTCACCCAGCCACGGAAGAAGTTCGTAACCAGACCAACCAGCAGGTAGCTCACTGCCAGTGGGCCAAGTGGCAGATTCAGCGTCGTCAGACCGCTGGCAATTCCCAGATAAACAAACAGTTCGCCGGGGTTGATATGAGGGAAGAGACCGTTCATTGAGTGGCAGCTATAAGAAGCCGCCGCGTAATAGCTGGGTTTGAACTTTTCCGGCATAAAACGGCCCAGGCTTAAGGTCATTGGGTTACAAAAAACAAACGTGCCAATACACGGTAATAGCAGGTAACGGGAAACAGGATTGCCGGCGCAACGTTGAGCAAATCGTTCAATGCGGTGCTGCCCGATAAAATTAATCAGCGCGTTCATGATTACCAGCAGGCTTATCAACAGCGGAAGAATGCCGGTCACCATCCCGGTAAACACCTCTCCACCTTTCTGGAACAGCCCGATGAACCACTCTGCGCCATGAGTAATGGTTTCTATCATTGTTCTCTCCTTTGAAATTTATTGTTTTATTACCAAACGGCAACACAATCTAATCAGATTGAAAGATTTAAAAGTGTTATTTTGATCGCAAAATGAAAGATAAATATTTTAATTTGAAAGTTTGGTTGAAAGGATGGTGAGGAAGGTGATTTGTGTTATGTAAAGTCCGTATTGGGCAGTGACTACCGCTTCCTTGTGCGGGGCGGGATGCTTTACCATACTTGCCCCTGGTTGAATCTGTTAAATGGACTCCTCATGTTCAAGCGTCGTTATGTAACATTGCTTCCCCTTTTTGTGTTGCTTGCCGCCTGTAGCAGCAAGCCAAAACCTACTGAGACTGAAACGACCACCGGAACGCCGTCCGGCGGCTTCCTGCTTGAGCCGCAGCACAATGTGATGCAGATGGGCGGTGACTTCGCTAACAATCCGAATGCGCAGCAGTTCATCGACAAAATGGTGAACAAACACGGCTTCAATCGTCAGCAGTTGCAGGAAATCCTCTCCCAGGCGAAACGTCTGGATTCGGTACTGCGGCTGATGGATAACCAGGCACCAACCACATCGGTGAAGCCGCCATCTGGCCCGAACGGCGCATGGCTGCGTTATCGCAAAAAATTTATTACTCCGGATAACGTGCAGAACGGCGTGGTTTTCTGGAACCAGTATGAAGATGCGCTGAATCGCGCGTGGCAGGTGTATGGCGTACCGCCGGAAATTATCGTCGGGATTATCGGCGTTGAAACCCGCTGGGGACGCGTGATGGGTAAAACTCGCATCCTCGATGCGTTGGCGACGCTGTCATTTAACTACCCGCGCCGCGCGGAGTATTTCTCTGGTGAACTGGAAACCTTCCTGCTAATGGCGCGCGATGAGCAGGACGATCCGCTCAATCTGAAAGGTTCCTTTGCCGGTGCAATGGGCTACGGTCAGTTTATGCCGTCGTCTTACAAACAATACGCAGTGGATTTCAGCGGCGACGGGCATATCAACCTGTGGGATCCGGTTGATGCCATTGGCAGCGTGGCGAACTATTTCAAAGCGCATGGCTGGGTGAAAGGCGATCAGGTCGCTGTAATGGCAAATGGTCAGGCTCCGGGGTTGCCAAATGGCTTCAAAACCAAGTACAGCATTTCACAACTTGCAGCGGCAGGGCTGACGCCACAGCAGCCACTGGGCAATCATCAGCAGGCCAGCTTGCTGCGTCTGGATGTCGGGACGGGGTATCAGTACTGGTACGGTTTGCCGAACTTCTACACTATTACCCGTTACAACCACAGCACTCACTACGCAATGGCGGTCTGGCAGTTAGGACAAGCCGTGGCGCTGGCGCGCGTACAGTAATTATTTGCAAGAGGGAGGTTAAACCTCCCTCTGCTATCTTACTGTTTATTCGAAAGAGATTGCTGACGTAATTGTTTGATTTTCTTAGACAGCGACACTGTATATCCCAGGCAGACAACGCCTAACGCAGCCTGACCAAAATCGAAAGGTTCAAGATAGCCGGAAGATAAAATCTTACATACCACTGCAACCAGGGCGCTGACGCCGCCAATGGTGACCCACATACGCATTTGCGTGGTCTGTTTGAGTACGTTTTGTGGGGGGTTATCCGTTTTCTTTGTTGCCATTACTTTTCTCTCCCTGTGAATACATATCAATGCGAACGCGGCATGGTAGTCTTTTTTCTTTACTGGTTGGTCGTAACAGTCTTATTTCGGAATGCGACTCGTAAAATGAATCGCTCGTCCCCATCTTTTACGGGAAAGTGCTATCTTGTCCGGCATAAATATTTGACTGACAGAGGTTGTGATGACTGACAGTGAACTGATGCAATTAAGCGAGCAGGTAGGGCAGGCGCTGAAAGCCCGTGGCGCAATCGTAACAACCGCTGAGTCTTGTACCGGCGGCTGGGTAGCGAAAGTGATTACCGATATTGCCGGTAGTTCCGCCTGGTTTGAACGCGGATTTGTCACCTACAGTAACGAAGCCAAAGCGCAGATGATCGGCGTGCGAGAAGAGACGCTGGCGCTGCATGGCGCGGTGAGTGAACCCGTCGTGGTGGAAATGGCGATTGGCGCCCTGAAAGCGGCTCGTGCCGATTATGCCGTTTCTATCAGCGGTATCGCCGGGCCGGATGGCGGCAGCGAAGAGAAGCCAGTTGGCACCGTCTGGTTTGCTTTTGCCTCAGCCAGCGGCGAAGGTATTACCCGCCGGGAATGCTTCAGTGGCGACCGCGAAGCCGTGCGTCGTCAGGCGACGGCGTATGCATTGCAGACGCTGTGGCAACAATTTCTACAAAATACTTGATACTGTATGAGCATACAGTATAATTGCTTCAACAGAATATATTGACTATCCGGTAATACCCGGCATGACAGGAGTAAAAATGGCTATCGACGAAAACAAACAGAAAGCGTTGGCGGCAGCACTGGGCCAGATTGAGAAACAATTTGGTAAAGGCTCCATCATGCGCCTGGGTGAAGACCGTTCTATGGATGTGGAAACCATCTCTACCGGTTCGCTTTCACTGGATATCGCGCTCGGGGCAGGCGGTCTGCCGATGGGGCGTATCGTCGAAATCTACGGACCGGAATCTTCCGGTAAAACGACACTGACGCTGCAGGTTATTGCCGCTGCGCAGCGCGAAGGTAAAACCTGTGCGTTTATCGATGCTGAACACGCGCTGGACCCGGTCTACGCACGTAAACTGGGTGTCGATATCGATAACCTGTTGTGCTCTCAGCCGGACACCGGCGAGCAGGCACTGGAAATCTGTGACGCCCTGGCGCGTTCTGGCGCCGTAGACGTTATCGTCGTTGACTCCGTGGCGGCACTGACGCCGAAAGCGGAAATCGAAGGCGAAATCGGCGACTCTCATATGGGCCTTGCGGCACGTATGATGAGCCAGGCGATGCGTAAGCTGGCGGGTAACCTGAAACAGTCCAACACGCTGCTGATCTTCATCAACCAGATCCGTATGAAAATTGGTGTGATGTTCGGTAACCCGGAAACCACAACCGGTGGTAACGCGCTGAAATTCTACGCCTCTGTTCGTCTTGATATCCGTCGTATCGGCGCGGTGAAAGAGGGCGAAAACGTGGTGGGTAGCGAAACCCGCGTGAAAGTGGTGAAGAACAAAATCGCTGCGCCATTTAAACAGGCTGAATTCCAGATCCTCTACGGCGAAGGTATTAACTTCTACGGCGAGCTGGTTGATCTGGGCGTGAAAGAGAAGCTGATCGAGAAAGCGGGTGCATGGTACAGCTACAAAGGCGAGAAAATCGGCCAGGGTAAAGCGAATGCAACTGCATGGCTGAAAGACAACCCGGAAACCGCGAAAGAGATCGAGAAGAAAGTGCGTGAGCTGCTGCTGAGCAACCCGAACTCAACGCCGGATTTCTCTGTAGATGACAGCGAAGGCGTAGCAGAAACTAACGAAGATTTTTAATCGTTATTTATTGATGATAATAGATAATGTTTGCACGGACGGGCCCCTCGCCCCTTTGGGGAGAGGGTTAGGGGGAGGGGAACAGGCCAGCACTGGCATGAAAAATTACTCTCACCTCGATCCTCTGAGTGGCAGGGCCTGCGGGGAAATCCTGCCACTCATTGACTATTAAACCTGTTTGTCAGCAAAACCTGGGTCGCATTTGCGACCCTTTTGCTTTTTAAGTTTTAAGGATATGCCATGACAGAATCAACATCCCGTCGTCCGGCATATGCTCGCCTGTTGGATCGTGCGGTACGCATTCTGGCGGTACGCGATCACAGCGAGCAAGAATTGCGACGTAAACTCGCAGCACCGATTATGGGCAAAAATGGCCCGGAAGAGATTGATGCCACGGCAGAGGATTATGAACGTGTTATTGCCTGGTGCCATGAACATGGCTATCTCGATGACAGCCGATTTGTTGGGCGCTTTATCGCCAGCCGTAGCCGTAAAGGTTATGGACCAGCGCGTATTCGTCAGGAACTGAACCAGAAAGGTATCTCCCGAGAGGCCACAGAAAAAGCGATGCGTGAATGTGACATCGACTGGTGCGAACTGGCGCGCGATCAGGCTACGCGAAAATATGGCGAACCACTGCCAACAGTCTTTTCAGAAAAAGTTAAGATCCAGCGTTTTCTGCTCTATCGTGGCTATCTGATGGAAGATATCCAGGAGATTTGGCGAAATTTTGCCGACTGAACGCATACGGTATTTTACTTCCCAGTCAAGAAAACTTATCTTATTCCCACTTTTCAGTTACCAGCCCAGCGGTTATTAACTTGCTGCTGCTGGTGGCGATATTTCGTTAGCTTGATTTCAGGATAATTATGAGCAAGAGCACCGCTGAGATCCGTCAGGCGTTTCTCGACTTTTTCCATAGTAAGGGACATCAGGTAGTTGCCAGCAGCTCCCTGGTTCCCCATAACGACCCAACTTTGTTGTTTACCAACGCCGGGATGAACCAGTTCAAGGATGTGTTCCTTGGGCTCGACAAGCGTAATTATTCCCGCGCTACCACCTCCCAACGCTGCGTGCGTGCGGGGGGTAAACACAACGACCTGGAAAACGTCGGTTACACCGCGCGTCACCATACCTTCTTCGAGATGCTGGGCAACTTCAGCTTCGGCGACTATTTCAAACACGATGCCATTCAGTTTGCATGGGAATTACTGACCAGCGAAAAATGGTTTGCTCTGCCGAAAGAGCGTCTGTGGGTTACCGTCTATGAAAGCGACGACGAAGCCTACGAAATCTGGGAAAAAGAAGTTGGTATCCCGCGCGAACGTATTATTCGCATCGGTGATAACAAAGGTGCGCCATACGCGTCTGACAACTTTTGGCAGATGGGTGACACTGGTCCGTGCGGCCCGTGTACTGAAATTTTCTACGATCATGGTGACCACATCTGGGGTGGCCCTCCGGGAAGCCCGGAAGAAGACGGCGACCGCTATATTGAGATCTGGAACATCGTCTTCATGCAGTTCAACCGTCAGGCTGATGGCACGATGGAACCGCTGCCGAAGCCGTCTGTAGATACCGGTATGGGTCTGGAGCGTATTGCTGCGGTGCTGCAACACGTTAACTCTAACTATGACATCGACCTGTTCCGCACGCTGATCCAGGCGGTAGCAAAAGTCACTGGCGCGACCGATCTAAGCAATAAATCGCTGCGCGTAATCGCTGACCACATTCGTTCTTGTGCGTTCCTGATAGCGGATGGCGTAATGCCGTCCAACGAAAACCGTGGTTATGTACTGCGTCGTATCATTCGTCGCGCGGTGCGTCACGGCAATATGCTGGGCGCGAAAGAAACCTTCTTCTACAAGCTGGTGGGGCCACTGATCGAGGTCATGGGCTCTGCGGGTGAAGACCTGAAACGCCAACAGGCTCAGGTTGAGCAGGTGCTGAAAACTGAAGAAGAGCAGTTTGCGCGTACTCTGGAGCGCGGTCTGGCGCTGCTGGATGAAGAGCTGGCGAAACTTTCTGGCGATACGCTGGATGGCGAAACTGCTTTCCGTTTGTACGACACTTACGGCTTCCCGGTTGACCTGACGGCTGACGTTTGTCGTGAGCGCAACATCAAAGTTGACGAAGCTGGCTTTGAAGCAGCAATGGAAGAGCAGCGTCGTCGTGCGCGCGAAGCCAGCGGCTTTGGTGCCGATTATAACGCAATGATCCGTGTTGACAGTGCATCTGAATTTAAAGGCTATGACCATCTGGAACTGAACGGCAAAGTGACCGCGCTGTTTGTTGATGGTAAAGCGGTTGATGCCATCAATGCAGGCCAGGAAGCGGTAGTCGTGCTGGATCAAACGCCATTCTATGCAGAATCTGGCGGTCAGGTTGGCGATAAAGGCGAACTGAAAGGCGCAAACTTCTCCTTTGCGGTAGAAGATACGCAGAAATACGGCCAGGCGATTGGCCACATCGGTAAACTTGCTGCGGGTTCTCTGAAAGTGGGCGACGCGGTGCAGGCCGATGTTGATGAAGCGCGCCGTGCTCGTATTCGTCTGAATCACTCCGCAACGCACTTGATGCATGCTGCGCTGCGCCAGATTCTGGGTACTCATGTATCGCAGAAAGGTTCTCTGGTTAACGACAAAGTGCTGCGTTTCGACTTCTCACATAATGAAGCGATGAAACCAGAGGAAATTCGTGCCGTTGAGGATCTGGTGAACGCACAAATTCGTCGTAACTTGCCGATTGAAACCAACATCATGGATCTCGAGGCTGCGAAAGCGAAAGGCGCGATGGCGCTATTTGGCGAGAAGTATGATGAACGTGTACGTGTACTGAGCATGGGCGATTTCTCCACAGAGCTGTGTGGCGGTACTCACGCCAGCCGCACCGGTGATATCGGTCTGTTCCGTATTATCTCTGAATCGGGTACTGCTGCGGGCGTTCGTCGTATCGAAGCTGTAACCGGAGAAGGTGCTATTGCCACCGTTCATGCAGACAGCGATCGCTTAAGCGAAGTTGCGCATCTGCTGAAAGGCGATAGCAATAATCTGGCTGATAAAGTTCGTTCAGTACTGGAACGTACGCGTCAGTTGGAAAAAGAGCTACAACAGCTTAAAGAACAGGCTGCCGCGCAGGAGAGTGCAAATCTTTCCAGTAAGGCAATTGATGTTAATGGTGTTAAGCTGTTGGTTAGCGAGCTTAACGGTGTTGAGCCGAAGATGTTGCGTACCATGGTTGACGATTTAAAAAATCAGCTGGGGTCGACAATTATCGTGCTGGCAACGGTAGCCGAAGGTAAGGTTTCTCTGATTGCAGGCGTATCTAAGGACGTCACAGATCGTGTGAAAGCAGGGGAACTGATTGGTATGGTCGCTCAGCAGGTGGGCGGCAAGGGTGGTGGACGTCCTGACATGGCGCAAGCCGGTGGTACGGATGCTGCGGCCTTACCTGCAGCGTTAGCCAGTGTGAAAGGCTGGGTCAGCGCGAAATTGCAATAATATTAGCGTCAGGCAATGCCGTGGACTTGCTCCACGGCATTCGCATCAACGCTATCGACAACGATAAAGTCAGGTTGAAGTTGTGTATATCGGCTAAACTTAGGTTTAACAGAATGTAATGCCATGACTGCTTACATGTAATGTGTTTGTCATTGCTTACTTTTTGGCGTTATATGATGGATAATGCCGGGATACAGAGAGACCCGACTCTTTTAATCTTTCAAGGAGCAAAGAATGCTGATTCTGACTCGTCGAGTTGGTGAGACCCTCATGATTGGGGATGAGGTCACCGTGACAGTTTTAGGGGTAAAGGGCAACCAGGTACGTATTGGCGTAAATGCCCCGAAGGAAGTTTCTGTTCACCGTGAAGAGATCTACCAGCGTATCCAGGCTGAAAAATCCCAGCAGTCCAGTTACTAATCTTTCCGCGTCTCATCTTTAACGGTGAGACGCACCCTCAAAATCTCTCCTTCACTTCATTTTCTTTTCGCGTTACTCCCGTTCATTCAACGTTAACATCAATTTTTCTGCATCACGCCTACCTGTCATAGGCCATTTTTCTGTTGATAAAATACTCTCTTTGACGTTTTTACAGTCTAATTGAGCGTGAAGTGTGCAAACGATAAAAGTGTGGGAAAAATTGTTTGACTTATAAGTCTCAGAAAGTAATATGTGCGCCACGCAGCGACGATGAGCGATAAACAAGTTCTTCGAAGCACTCGTAAGAGGCGTGTGGTGAGGTGGCCGAGAGGCTGAAGGCGCTCCCCTGCTAAGGGAGTATGCGGTCAAAAGCTGCATCCGGGGTTCGAATCCCCGCCTCACCGCCATTTGCATCCGTAGCTCAGCTGGATAGAGTACTCGGCTACGAACCGAGCGGTCGGAGGTTCGAATCCTCCCGGATGCACCATCTCTTACTTGATATAGCTTTAGTAGCGATATCAAAAAATCTGCAGTAAAGTAAGTTTCCCGATGCATCCGTAGCTCAGCTGGATAGAGTACTCGGCTACGAACCGAGCGGTCGGAGG
>NZ_JABWMT020000017.1:0-98500 GCF_013368915.2 Escherichia sp. 93.1518 | reverse complement strand
TGGCGGCAGTAGCGCGGTGGTCCCACCTGACCCCATGCCGAACTCAGAAGTGAAATGCCGTAGCGCCGATGGTAGTGTGGGGCCTCCCCATGCGAGAGTAGGGAACTGCCAGACATCAAATCAAGCGAAAGGCCATCCGAAAGGATGGCCTTTTTGCATTGTACGAAAAGTTGAATTCACCTTTTCAGTCCAGGAAACACAACTTAATGGATTACCTGCGATAAAAATGCCCTCGTACGCTCTGATTTAGGATGCGCAAAAAACTCATCTGGTGCAGCTTGTTCCACTATCTCTCCGCGATCCATAAAAATCACCCGGTCAGCGACGGTTCGCGCAAATCCCATCTCATGCGTTACGCACAACATTGTCATTCCCGACTGCGCCAGCCCAATCATCGTATCCAGCACTTCTTTCACCATCTCCGGATCAAGCGCCGACGTAGGTTCATCAAACAGCATAATCTTAGGCTTCATACAAAGTGAACGTGCTATAGCAACGCGTTGCTGCTGACCACCGGAGATCTGTCCGGGAAACTTCTGTGCATGTTCGGCAATTCTCACCCGCTCAAGGTAATGCATCGCCAGAGCTTCAGCCTCTTTCTTTGGCATCTTGCGTACCCAAATCGGTGCCAGGGTACAGTTCTGTAAAACGGTCAGATGTGGGAAAAGATTAAAATGCTGAAAGACCATTCCCACTTCCTGTCTGACACGCTCAATATTGCGGATATCTTCGTTAAGTTCGATGCCATCCACCACGATCCGTCCCTGTTGATGTTCTTCCAGATGATTAATACAACGAATGGTTGTCGATTTACCGGAACCTGAAGGGCCACACAGAACGATCCGTTCGCCCAGTTGCACGGTTAAATTTATATTTTTCAAAACATGGAATTGTCCAAACCATTTATTGACGTTTTCCAGCGTAATCATCGCGTTAGCAGGTTGCAGTAAACTTTGGCTCATAGTGTCCTCAATGCGGTGTACGCCCGGTGTTAAAACGTTTTTCCAGATGCTGGCTATAGCGCGACATGCTGAAACAGAAGATCCAGTAGATCAGTGCGGCGAAAACATACCCTTCGGTCGACATGCCCAACCAGGCGGGATCAACGGTTGCCTGCTGGACGCTACTGAAAAGATCGAACAACCCGATAATGATCACCAGGCTGGTATCTTTGAAGAGTGCGATGATGGTATTGACCAGCCCAGGAATTACCAGCTTCAACGCCTGTGGCAGAATAACCAGTCCCTGGGTTTTCCAGTAACCCAACGCCAGCGATTCCGCCGCTTCATATTGCCCCTTTGGCAGCGCCTGTAATCCGCCTCGCACGACTTCTGCAACATAGGCTGACTGAAACAGGATCACGCCAACCAGCGCGCGGATCAGTTTGTCGATACTGGTGCCTTCTGCCATAAACAACGGCAGCATGACCGAAGACATAAACAACACGGTGATCAGCGGCACGCCACGCCAGAACTCGATAAAAATGACCGATAAGATACGCACAATCGGCATATGGGAGCGGCGACCTAATGCCAGCAAGATCCCCCACGGTAGCGCCCCCGCGATCCCAACTGATGCAAGAATCAAAGTCAGCGTCAGCCCGCCCCATTGCCGGGTTTCAACCCGCGCCAGACCGAGAAAACCGCCATACATTAGCCACCAGACGATGAGTGGGTAGATAACCGCCCATACCGCAATATAGCGCCCGCGATGAGGGAGTATTTTCCAGAACATCGGCGCAATCGAAACCAGGACAATCAGTAATGCCAGATTAATTCGCCAACGTTGGTCGTGTGGGTAAAGCCCATACATAAACTGACCAAATCGTTCGTGGATGAAAACCCAACAGGCACCGGCTTTTGTGCAGTCGGCACGCGTTGAGCCAACCCAGTTAGCCTGCAAAAATGCCCAGTTCAGCAACGGCGGAATCAATTCCCACATCAACCACAAGCAGCCAATAGTCAGCAGGCTATTGCCCCAGCTGGAGAACAGGTTTTTGCGCACCCACACCATAGCGCGGCTTGAGTTATGGCTCGCCGGGCGCGGGGGATGAGACAGCAATACTTTTGTCATCATGACTCCTTAGCGTTCAACGATCGCGATACGGCGGTTATAGATATTCATCAGCAGCGAGATAGTCAGACTGATAATCAGATAGACCGACATGGTCATGGCTATAGTTTCGATAGCTTGCCCCGTCTGGTTCAGTACGGTGCCAGCAAACAGCGAAACCATATCCGGGTAGCCAATAGCGGCGGCAAGAGAGGAGTTTTTGACGATATTGAGATACTGGCTGGTTAACGGCGGAATAATCACCCGCAGCGCCTGGGGAATAATGACCTGGCGTAGCGTAACTGGGTTGGGTAACCCCAGCGAGCGGGCAGCTTCATGTTGACCATAAGGCACCGCCTGGATCCCGGCGCGGATAATCTCGGCGATAAATGCAGAGGTATAAACTGAAAGTGCCAACGTTAAGGCTGCCAGTTCGGGTATGAGAACCATACCGCCACGGAAGTTAAACCCTTGTAGCGCCGGAATATTCCAGTGCACTGCTGCACCAAAAAGCCAGTGTGCCAGTAAAGGCAAACCAATGATCAACCCAACGGCGACAGGCCATGTACGTCGTAGTTGACCGGTCTTTATCTGGTGCGTTTTATTGAAACGGAATAACCCAACAGAAATGGCTATAGCAATAACAACAGCCACTATGAACGCGAGAAATCCATCTCCCAGTTGCGGTGAAGGAATGTAAAGTCCACGATTGCTCAAAAAGATCAGATCTAACGCGCTCACCGCCTGGCGTGGTCCGGGCAAATTGCGCAACACGGCAAAGTACCAGAAGAAGATTTGCAGCAGCGGCGGAATATTACGGAAGATCTCAATATAAATTGTGGAAAGCTTTCGTAGCAGCCAGTTATCCGAAAGTCTCGCGAGACCGATAAAGAAGCCCAGAACAGAAGCGAACACAATACACAATGCTGAAACTAGTAGCGTATTGAGCAGGCCGACAATAAAAACGCGTCCGTAGGTATCGCCCTGCTGGTAATCGATCAAATGCTGGACGATACCGAAGCCAGCTCCGCGATCCAGAAAGGCAAACCCCGATGTAATGCCGCGATTGCTTAGATTCGTTACGGTATTATGGAATAGCCAGCCTACAATGCCGACGACGGCGACAACGGCAAGGATCTGGAAAAGCCAGGCGCGAACCGTAGGATTGGCAAATGAAAGTGAACCTTTAACGGTTGTGCGGCGATGGGACATAGGAACCTCGGAAACCATAACGCTAAAGAGAGCGCCGCTGTAGCGACGCTCATTACCTCACACCGACTTAACGCACGGGCGGTGCGTACTGGATGCCACCGTTATTCCAGAGATTATTTTGACCACGTTTAATTTTCAGTGGGCTTTCGGAGCCGACGTTGCGCTCAAAAATTTCCGAGTAGTTACCCACCTTTTTGATGATGTTGTATGCCCATTGGTTATCCAGCTTCAGATCTTTGCCGTAATCGCCCTCTTTACCCAGTAGATGCGCCATATCAGGCGTTGCCGGATTCGCCGCTTTTTCATCGACGTTCTGGGAATTGATGCCCATCTCTTCAGCATTCAGCATGGCAAAAAGCGTCCAGCGCACAATAGAGAACCATTCGTCATCGCCACGGCGGACTACCGGACCAAGCGGTTCTTTAGAGATAACTTCTGGCAGCACGATCCACTCGGCTGGGTTGCTTAATTTGATTCGCAATGCATACAGTTGTGATTGATCCGAGGCCAGCGTATCGCAGCGACCAGATTCCAGAGCCTTCGCGGATTCGTCAGAGCGATCGAAGGTCACGGGCGTGTACTTCATATTGTTTGCCTTGAAGTAATCGGCAACGTTGAGTTCGGTGTCTGTTCCTGCCTGAATACAGACCGTTGCGCCGTCCAGCTCTTTCGCGCTTTTTAGCCCCGCTTTATCGTGCGTCAGGAAACCAATGCCATCGTAATAAGTGACACCAGTAAATGCCATTCCCATGCCTGCGTCACGAGATGAAGTCCAGGTTGTATTACGAGAGAGTAAATCCACTTCGCCAGATTGCAATGCAGTGAAACGCTCTTTTGCGGTGAGCGGGGTGTATTTCACTTTTGTGTCATCGCCAAATACAGCGGCGGCGACGCCACGACAAACATCAACATCAATACCAGAAAACTTGCCATCTGCATCGGCATAAGAGAATCCAGGCAATCCGTCACTGATCCCGCATTGCACAAAACCTTTTTTCTTTACAGCATCGAGCGTCGCGCCAGCATGTGCCTGATTTGCAACGGCAAGCAGCACGCTGGCGGCAGCCAGTGTGGCTATCATCATCTTTTTCATAATGCTTCCTGTGAGGCGAAAATTATCGTTATAGGACGTTTGGGAAACGCCTTTTACCTGTCTGTGGCCATCCTCTTATAAGCAAAAGTAGTGCCAGCTTTTGCGCACGATTTCGCGTCGCAATAAGCTGAGTGTAGACAGGAAATAATAAAAACAGCGCCCCGCAATGGTGCGAAAATGAAACATGCGCCACATTTTGGCGCAAAAGATTTACTCGTATTTTGCTAAGCAGAATAATGATTATTGGCGTGAGTATCGGTGGGGAGGATGTGATTAAAAAATAAATTAATGCGTTATTTCGATATTGAGGTAATGCTGCGAGATAAAATGCTTAATTAAAAGGGGATTAGCCAGCGAAATATAGCGGTGTTTAACGTATAGAAAGATTCTGTATCGTTAAACAGAGCGCGGAAGTCCGCGCTCTGTTCAGTTATTTTGACAGAGCAATGATCCCCATCGTAAGGCCAGCGACAGCCGCCGCCCCGCCAGCAATAGCTCCGGCAGTTTCCCAGTTATCCTGTGTTGTACCTTTCATACAGGTATTGGTGTGAACCAGGCGTCCCTGATCGTCATAAACTGGAACGCAGGGGGAATCGTGAGCACAGCCCGCCAGCAATGCGGTGAGCAATGCCACAGGAATTAATCTTTTCATGGTGTTACCTCAGTAATAACGCTATCGCTTAATAAGTTAACTCTCTTATTAGCGAGCTGAATGCCATTTTATCACTGGAGGTTATAAATCTTGCGGAATGAATAATGACAAATTATGTGAATTGTAAAAATAGTGAAGGGAGCATGGGCTATAGAAAGTTATTAAAGAGTGAGTGGAAGATTATCTTATTAATTTTTATGGTGTTCAGTGGAATTAATAAAGGCGCCCGAAAGCGCCTTTATGTTTCTGATTTATCCTTTAAAGCAACGGCGGATCACGACAAAGAACACCGGTACGAAGAAAATCGCCAGCAATGTTGCAGAGACCATTCCGCCCATTACACCGATACCCACTGCGTTCTGCGCGCCACTGCCGGCACCGTTACTGATAGCCAGCGGCAATACGCCGAGAATAAAGGCGAGAGAGGTCATCAGGATAGGACGCAGACGCATACGTACTGCCATCAGCGTCGCTTCGACAACACCTTTCCCCTCTTTCTCCATCAGATCTTTAGCGAACTCAACAATCAATATGGCGTTTTTGGCTGACAAGCCAATTGTCGTTAACAAGCCCACCATAAAGTAAACGTCATTTTTTTGATTAAAGATTGTCGCGGCCAGCAGCACGCCAACAATCCCTAACGGCACGACCAACATAACCGAGACAGGTATTGACCAGCTTTCATAGAGCGCAGCAAGGCACAGGAAAACCACTACGAAGGAGATTGCCACCAAAGCAGGAGCCTGGTTACCCGATAAGCGTTCCTGGTACGACATACCTGTCCAGTCATAACCAATGCCTGCCGGTAATTTTGACGCAAGGTTTTCCATCAACGCCATGGCATCGCCGGAACTGGTTCCTGGCGCGGCTTCCCCCTGAATTTCCATTGACGGCAGACCGTTGTAGCGTTCCAGTCGCGGAGAACCATACACCCAATGTGAAGTGGTAAAGGAAGAGAATGGCACCATTTCGCCGTTGGCGCTGCGAACATAAAGTTTATCGACATCTTCTGGCAGCATACGGAATTTGGCATCCGCCTGAACATAAACTTTTTTCACGCGACCACGATCGATGAAGTCGTTAACGTAAGTCCCGCCCAACGCCGTAGAAATGGTCTGATTGATGTCAGAAAGCGATACGCCTAATGCTTGCGCCTTTTCCTGGTCAACTTCAAGTTTGAATTGCGCGGTATCTTCCAGGCCATTAGGGCGCACACTGACTAAGCTGCCAGGATGTTGCGCCGCCATGCCAAGCAGCTGGTTGCGGGCCTGGGTTAGGGCATCGTGACCCAGCCCTGCCTGATCAATTAACTCAAAGTCGAAACCCGTTGCCGTGCCCAGTTCAACAATAGCAGGCATATTAAACGGAATGACAAAACCGTCGCGGATCTTACCCAATTCCATTTTGGCGCGATGGATAACCGCTTCCGCGCTGTTTTCGTCGCCACTACGCTCTTCCCACGGTTTCAGGCTGACGAAGGCCATCCCGGCGTTTTGCGCCTGGCCGCTGAAGCTAAACCCGTTAACCGTAAAGACACTTTCAACGTTTGCTTTTTCATTGTGCAGATAGTAATCCGTCACCTGATCCAACACTTTTTGCGTCCGCTCTTGCGTCGCGCCAGCGGGTAGCTGAATCATAGTCAGAAAGACACCCTGGTCTTCTTCCGGCAAGAAAGAAGAGGGGAGACGTAAAAACAACACCACCATTCCGGCAACTATCAACGCATAGATCAGTAAATATCGTCCTGTGGAACCGAGGATTTTGCCGACGCTGTTGGTGTAGTGATTAACGCTATGATCGAAAGTGGTATTAAACCAGCCGAAGAAACCACCCTTATTTTCGTGATGCTCAGCAGAGACGGGTTTGAGCAGCGTTGCACATAACGCAGGGGTAAGGATCAATGCCACCAGTACGGAAAGCGCCATTGCTGAAACAATGGTGATAGAGAACTGGCGATAAATTGCCCCTGTGGAACCGCCGAAGAATGCCATCGGAATAAATACCGCTGACAGCACCATCGCGATACCCACCAGTGCACCCTGAATTTGCGACATTGATTTTTCCGTCGCTTCTTTTGGCGGGAGCTTATCCTCCATCATCACGCGCTCGACGTTCTCCACCACCACTATCGCATCATCGACGAGCAGCCCAATGGCAAGCACCATCCCGAACATCGTTAGTGTGTTGATGGAGTAACCAAAAGCGGCGAGGATGGCAAACGTCCCTAACAACACCACGGGCACCGCAATGGTGGGGATCAGCGTTGCTCGCATATTCTGCAAGAACAGATACATCACCAGGAACACCAGCATAATGGCTTCGAACAGCGTTTTTACCACTTCGTGAATAGAAAGCTGGACGAATGGCGTGGTGTCATAAGGGTAGAGAACTTTCATTCCCTGCGGGAAGAATGGCTGTAATTCCGCTAGTTTTGCCTTAATGGCTTTCGCAGTATCGAGAGCGTTCGCACCGGTTGCCAGCTTAATACCCAGACCCGCCGCCGGTTTACCGTTGATGCGAGCGATAACGTTATAGTTTTCACCGCCTAGTTCAACCCGTGCGACATCTTTCAGGCGCACAACCGAACCATCGCTGTTCACACGCAGGGTAACTTTGCCGAACTCTTCCGGATTTTTTAATCGCGTCTGAGCAATAATCGAGGCGTTCAACTGTTGCCCTGGTAACGCTGGCGTTCCGCCCAACTGTCCGGCAGCAATCTGATCGTTTTGCACTTTCAACTGGTTAATTACATCAACCGGTGTCAGCTTATATTTGTTCAGCAGATCGGCGTCCAGCCAGATACGCATCGCATACTGTGCGCCAAAGAGTTGCACGTCACCAACGCCATTCAGGCGGCTAAGCGTATCTTTAACGTTAGAGGCCACATAGTCCGAGATATCGTCCTGTGTGGTGCCTGGGTTATCAGAGACGAAACCCGCCACCATTAAATAGCTGCTACTGGACTTTTCAACGCTGATCCCCTGCTGTTGAACTTCCTGCGGCAGCAACGGCGTGGCGAGCTGGAGTTTGTTCTGCACCTGCACTTGCGCGATATCTGGATCGGTTCCGGACTGGAAGGTGAGGGTAATTGTCACGCTACCGGCGGAATCGCTGGTGGAGGACATATACATCAGGTTATCGATACCATTCATATTCTGTTCGATAACCTGCGTCACCGTATCCTGCACGGTCTGCGCATCAGCGCCCGGATAGTTTGCCGAAACAGAAACCGCAGGCGGCGCAATGGTTGGGTACTGGGCGACGGGCAATTGTAAGATCGCCAGTACGCCCGCCATCATCAGAATAATGGCCAGCACCCATGCAAATATCGGTCGTCGAATAAAAAAGTTTGCCATGTCAGATTGCCTTACTTCGATGCAGTATCTGCGGGGGTATCGGTAGTGGCTTTAACCTGTTCTCCCGGACGCGCTTTTTGCAGGCCGCTGACAATGACTTGATCGCCAGATTTCAGCCCTTCGCTAATCAACCATTTATCGCCAATCGCCTGGCTGGCAACGACAGGGCGCGCTTCAACCTGGCTTTTATCGTTCACAATCAGCACGGTTGCGTCACCACGCGGTGTGCGGCTAACGCCTTGTTGCGGGATAAGAATGGCATCAGGTTGTACGCCTTCATCAATCCGTGCGCGCACAAACATACCCGGCAAAAGCGTATGTTGCGGGTTAGGGAAGACCGCGCGTAGGGTTATGGAGCCGGTGCTTTCATCAACGGTCACATCGGAGAATTGCAGCGTGCCTTTCAGGGGATAGGTTTGACCGTTTTCCATCACCAGTTCTACGTTGCTGGTGGCGTTTTCCTTCTGCAAATTCCCTTGCTCTACGGACTGCTTCAGCCTCATGAAATCGTTGCTGGACTGAGTAACGTCGACGTAGATAGGATCAAGTTGCTGGACAGTCGCCAGTTCAGTCGTTTGCCCGTTAGTGACAAGAGCACCTTCGGTCACAGTAGATTTGCCGATACGTCCGCTAATTGGCGCAGTCACTTTGGTATAAGCGAGATTGATGCGGGCGCTTTCGACCGTGGCTTTTGCGGCAATTACGGCGGCATCGGCCTGGCGAGCATCCGCAATGGCCTGGTCGTACTCCTGCTGACTGATGTATTTCGTACCCACGAGCGGAACGTAACGTTTTACCGTCAAATGCGCGATGGAGGCGGCGGCTTCACTTTTCGCCAGTTCGCCTTTCGCGCTGTCATAACTTGCCTGATAGGTCGCTGGATCGATCTGGTACAGGGACTGGCCTGCCTGCACATCGCTGCCTTCAGTGAAATTACGATTCAGTACGATCCCACTAACCTGTGGGCGAACTTCGGCAATACGAAAAGCATTGGTGCGCCCTGGTAATTCAGTTTTTACTTCTAACGGGGCCGTTTTCACAACATGAACGGTAACCTGCGGTTCACCGACGTGAGCTTTCTCTTCTCCCTTATCGTTACAACCCGCGATTAAAGCAGCGGAGATCAGAATAAAGGAGGGCAGGAGGAAAAACCTGGCATGTTTCGTCATTACTATTCCTCAAAAAAACCAAAAGCGCGTTATTTACCCAAAAAGGCAACGCGTTAACTCGCAGAAAGAAAAAATACAGTTCGCTATCCTACAAATTATCATTCGTCGATGTAAGGAATAGTTATGAATACTGGCGTCTCAAGGCACATAAACACAAAAAAAGATTAATATTCTGATGTTTTGTTTTGATGCGAATTGAATGAGGTGGAATTAAATTCACGCAAATGGAAATATATATTGATTAAGTGAATGAATTTTAGATAAACAATACATATGATTTATTTGACGATTTATAGCAACTCAATATTAGCCTCTCGTATAAATACACATCAGGTGATAGATTAACCTGCGCTATTTTCTCACCCTGTGTCTAATATATTTATTTTCTGAATAATTAACTATGGCCAAAAGAACTAAAGCCGAAGCCCTGAAGACCCGGCAAGAACTGATTGAAACCGCCATCGCCCAGTTTGCACTACATGGCGTAAGCAAAACGACGCTCAATGACATCGCCGACGCCGCTAACGTCACGCGTGGCGCTATCTACTGGCACTTCGAAAACAAGACCCAGTTGTTTAATGAAATGTGGCTGCAACAGCCATCATTGCGGGAGTTAATCCAGGAGCGGCTGGCGGCAGGTTCAGACCATAACCCGTACCAGCAATTGCGTGAAAAACTGATTGTTGGCTTGCAATATATTGCCGAAATTCCCCGCCAACAGGCATTACTGCAAATCTTATATCACAAATGTGAATTTAATGATGAGATGCTGGCAGAGGCAGTAATACGCGAGAAGATGGGCTTTAATCCGCAGACTCTCCACGAAGTATTGCAATCATGTCAGCAACAAGGTTATGTGGCAAATAATCTCGATTTAGATGTCGTGATGATTATTATTGATGGCGCCTTCAGTGGTATTGTTCAAAACTGGTTAATGAATATGGCGGGTTACGATCTTTATAAACAAGCACCCGCATTAGTCGATAACGTATTAAGAATGTTCATGCCAGATGAAAACATAACGAAATTAATTCATCAAACAAATGAATTAAGTGTCATGTAAATTTACATTCTGTACTGAAAATTCAGCTCATCACAGTTAACCAGTTTAAGTGGATTAACCGAGTTCATATTGCGGCATTTGTCTGTTTCTGTTGCCAGCAGTTCAATCCATTGCATCAGTAAAGCATCAAACAGAAAAACGGAGACAGCGAAAACGACGAGCCACCAATACTTGCGAATCATTACCTGAACCTGTGCATGTTTAACCTGGTCTGGCAGGAAATATACACGAAATGAATAATCTGAAAACCAGGCTTACACTTCCTTTACTTTGCAATGAGATCGGGGTCAACTTCGCTTAACCGACTTCGTTTTGAGAGGTTGCTGGTTTTTCTTTTTTTCACTTTCGCCAAATCTTCCACAGAGTAATGTGACACGACATCCAGCCGTCGAAGTCCCATCTTGATGTACTCGCTGTTAATCTCAATACCAATGAATTTTCGCCCGCTGGCGACGGCTACGGCACCGGTAGTAAAGCTACCGGCAAACGGGTCGAGAACGACATCGCCAGGGTTGGAAGAGGCGAGAATAATGCGCTTCAGTAATGCTTCCGGTTTTTGCGTCGGATGGTTTTCATATTCATCCATCAAATAACGCACGCGCGGAAAATCCCAGACATTACCCGGTACTTTTTGATGATTGTAAGGCTGTGGAGGATTTTTACGGTAATCGATCAACGCGCGCTGCGATCCGGTTTTAGCTTCTACCAGAATAGCATCACCGTTGAACGTGTAGTTTTTTGCATCTTTCACCATCATCAGGATGGGTTCGTACATGGAGCCATAGTGTTTCTTCGCCTGCACCCCAGAACTGTCATATGACCAGACGATGCGACTTTTGATGGTAAAGATCTTGCGGCACTGGAGATCGATAAAGGGCATGTTTTCCGTGCTGTTCATGATGTACATACTGCCCTGCTTTTTCAGAACGCGGTGGCACTCTGCAATCACTTCAAACAGCCAGTCGATAAACAGTTCTTCTTTCCAGGCTTCGATCAGACCATCAAAATTTTTACCGATGTTATAGGGTGGGTCGGCAAAGATCAGATCGACGCTTTCGGTGGGTAGTTTTTTAAGCTCGGCAAGTGCATCACCGTGAATAATAGTCTTAGCTTCATTACCAAACCGGGTCGGTTCACATCCTGTTCTCATGGTCACTCCCTTTGTGACACCTATAAAAAAGGCGCTTCCCCATGCCGAGTAGCGCCTTTTTAATCAAGCATTTAGCTAACCTGAATTAGTTCATGCCGTACTTTTTCAATTTTTTACGCAGCGTACCACGGTTGATGCCCATCATCAGCGCAGCACGGGTCTGGTTACCACGGGTGTATTGCATCACCATGTCCAACAGGGGCTGTTCTACTTCAGCCAGTACCAGCTCATAGAGGTCATTCACATCCTGACCATTCAGTTGAGCAAAATAGTTCTTCAGTGCCTGTTTAACCGAGTCACGCAGGGGTTTTTGGGTTACCTGATCCTGAGAGTTAACGGTAGAAACGGTCAGTACGTCAGAATTTACGCGTTGTTCGAACATAGTTCTGTCAGCTCTTTATTTCTGTTTACGCAAAATTTTCGAAGTATGCCTCCAACGCCTCCAGCTGTTCGCTGGCATCCTCAATGGCGTTGAATGTGCGCCGAAACTGGTCATTTGGAGCGTGTTCCTGGAGATACCAGGAAACGTGTTTACGTGCAATTCGGTATCCTTTTGCCGGACCATAAAAGTCATGCAGTTCCCGAACGTGCGCGCAAAGCAAGCGCTTAACCTCTGCCAAAGGCAGCGGGGGCAGCAACTCCCCAGTGTCCAGATAATGCTGGATTTCCCGAAAGATCCAGGGTCTTCCCTGAGCTGCACGGCCTATCATCAGAGCATCCGCCCCTGTATAGTCGAGCACAGCTCTGGCTTTAAGCGGGTCAGTAATGTCGCCATTCGCGATAACCGGAATGGAAACTTTCTGCTTAACTGCCCGAATACTGTCGTACTCAGCTTCTCCATTGAACAAACAGGCGCGTGTACGGCCATGAATGGTCAGAGCCTGAATGCCACAGTCTTCAGCCAGTTGGGCAATCTCTTCACAGTTACGGTGTTCCGGCGCCCAGCCGGTGCGAATCTTCAGGGTAACAGGAACGTCCACTGCATTGACGACCTCGGTAAGGATCGATTTAACGACATCCGGGTACTGCAAGAGGGCTGAACCTGCGAGCTTGCGATTCACTTTTTTAGCCGGGCAACCCATATTGATATCAATAATCTGGGCACCGCTTTCCACGTTAATACGTGCTGCATCTGCCATTTCTTTCGGATCGCTACCAGCAATTTGCACGGTGCGAATACCGGGTTCATCAATGTGCACCATCCGTAAACGAGATTTGTCGCTTTCCCAAACCTGAGGGTTAGAAGACATCATCTCGGATACTGTCAATCCGGCTCCCATCTCGTAGCACAACGTCCGAAAAGGTCTGTCTGTAATGCCAGCCATGGGCGCTGCGATCAGGCGATTTCTGAGCTGATATTGTCCGATGCGCATGAGTTAAGAAATGACCATACTGTGACTGCAAGGCGGCGTATATTACGCATTTTTTGCACGAGATGAAAGGCCAAACTTTGACCAATCCTCTGAGATGGATCAAAGAATTGCATTTAAAATGAGCGTAGCGCGATAATTAATCATAAAAATCATCATATTAGAAAATAGTGACTAAAATTTACACTCAAAGAAATTTGAGTAAGTTCTCAATTTTTCTTTATGAATGAAAATTTTGGCACGCAAAATTGCGTAAATAATCAGCAAATTTACGTGCCTTTTGTGACCTTGCTCGCACTTCGCCCTGCATCACCATGTGGTGATGCGAAGGTTAATTCTTACGACCAGTAATGCGACACCACTCTTCTTTTTCCACAACCGGGTCCAGAGCGAAGCTGTCGACATAAGCTTCGCAAACGCTCTCCGCCTGGCTTGCCAGAATACCGGAAAGTCCCAGCAAACCGCCTGAAACCGGCAGGACGCTGATTAACGGTGCCAGTTCACGTAATGGGCCTGCGAGGATATTAGCGACCACCACGTCGGCTTTCATTTCTTCTGGCTGATCTTTCGGGAGATAGAGTTCCAGACGCTCGGAAACGCCATTGCGTTCAGCGTTGTCACGGCTTGCCTGAATAGCCTGCGGGTCGATATCAATACCAATAGCTTTTGCTGCACCAAGTTTCAGCGCCGCGATAGCCAGAATGCCGGAGCCACAACCAAAGTCGATGACCGTTTTACCGGTTAAATCGAGGCTGTCGAGCCATTGCAGGCACAGAGAGGTGGTTGGATGAGTCCCTGTACCAAACGCCAGGCCTGGGTCTAACATTACGTTGACAGCGTTTTCGTCCGGCACATCACGCCAGCTTGGGCAGATCCACAGACGTTCACCAAAGCGCATTGGGTGGAAATTATCCATCCATTCGCGCTCCCAGTCTTTATCTTCCAGTTGTTCGATTTTATGCGCGAAGCCCGCGCCGAGCAGCGGATGGTTTTCCAGAATCGCCACAACTTCATTCATGTCAGTTTCAGCGTCGAACAGACCTATCACATCGGTATCGCCCCACAGGCGAGTTTCGCCAGGCAGCGGCTCAAACACCGGTGTATCGTGGGTGTCCTGAAAAGTGATAGAAACGGCACCCGCTTCCATCAGCGCATCGCTAAGATCTTCTGCGTTCGCGCCGGTGGTGTTCAGTTTCAGTTGGATCCAAGGCATGGCAAAACTCTTTATTTATCAGTAGTCAAAACGGTAGCTTGCGGGACGGATGTACCGAAACGGTTTCCGACCAGGAAAGCCAGCAAACTTAGCAGTAACGAGGGCACGATAGGATGGAAGCCCAGGTACTGAATATTCAGCGTCGCAAGTACGGCATACAGCACGCCGCCGACGATCATGGCACTTAGCGCGCCTTTGGCGTTGGCGCGTTCCCAGTAAAGACCCAGCACCAGCGGCCACAGGAAAACGGCTTCCAGCCCACCAAAGGCCAGCAAATTCAGCCAGATGATCATTTCTGGCGGCTTCCAGGCGGCAAGCAGCAGCAACGCGCCGAGAACTAACGTAATTACTGCCGACATCCGCTTCAGACGCGTCTCATTTTGCATTTGATCCGGACGGATATTCAGATAGAGATCTTTAATGATCGTAGCGGAACTTTGCAGCAATTGGGCGTTGATTGTCGACATGATCGCAGCCATTGGTGCAGCAAGGAAGATCCCGGCAGCAAACGGTGGCAGCACTTTTACCATCAACGTTGGGATCACCAGATCCGGTACGGTGAGATCGGGGATCACTGCCCGACCTAACGCTCCGGCAAGGTGCATACCAAACATCAGGATCGCCACCACAACCGTACCAATGATGATCCCACGATGTACTGCTTTACTGTCTTTATAAGAGATGCAGCGCACAGCGGTATGCGGCAGACCAATCACGCCAAAACATACCAGCACCCAGAACGACGTCATAAAGGCTGGCGACAAAATATCGTCAGCACCTTGCGGCGTAACCAGCTGCGGATCGATGGTTTGCAGCGTCTCTACTGCGTTGCTTAAGCCGCCAGCAGCATGGACCACGCCGACCAGCAGCACAATGGTGCCAATCAGCATCACCAGCCCTTGCATAGTGTCGTTCAGCACGCTGGCGCGGAAGCCGCCAAAGGCGGTATACAACGCAATGCTGATACCGAAAATCAGCAGGCCGGTTTCATAAGGAATACCCGCAGCGGTTTCCAGCAGGCGCGCACCGCCGATAAACTGCACGGTCATCGCACCAACGAACGCAACCAGCAAACTCAAACTTGCCAGCCACACCAGCAGGCGGCTCTGGTAGCGGGCAAACAGCATATCGTTCAGCGTTACCGCATTATAACGGCGCGCGAGAATCGCGAACTTTTTGCCAAGAATACCGAGCGAAAGCCAGACTGCCGGTAGCTGGATCATCGCCAGTAATACCCAGCCCAGCCCGTATTTATAAGCAGCACCAGGCCCGCCGATAAACGAACTGGCGCTGATATAGGTTGCGGTGAGCGTCATCGCCAGCACAATACCGCCCATAGAACGGCTGCCGAGGAAATACTCATTAAGGAACGTGCCCGCGCTCCGTTTACGCATCGCGTAGACAGAGATTCCGAACACCACCACCAGATAGGCGACCAGCGGTAGAATTACTTCAAGCTGCATCGTCATCCTCCAGCGGGATATCGCGATAGATAAATTTCACCATCGCCCAGCACAGTCCAATAAACAGCAGCGGCGTCAGGATGCAGGCCATCTCAAACCAGCGTGGAAAGCCGGTAAAACCGGGGGCAACGCCAGGTAAGTAAGCGGCTACTAACCATACAGCCAGATACAAAAGGGTCAGCCCCAGCGCCCAGCGCGCCTCTTTATGGGCCTGAACAAAACGAGTGTCCATTTTTTGTCCCTGATGGGTGAAGAAAGCGGGGATTGTACCTTATGGGGCTTGTCGATCCCCAGAAATAAAAAAGGCCGGAAAATCCGGCCTTTTGACGTTTTTGCAGTTTTATTTTTCCTGAAGACCGAGTTTTTTCTCCAGATAGTGGATGTTAGTGCCACCATGCTGGAAGTTCTCGTCGTTCATGATGCGGATCTGCAGATCAACGTTGGTTTTGATACCGTCGATGATCAGCTCCTGCAGCGCATTCTTCATGCGTGCAATCGCCACGTCACGGTTTTCACCGTAGCAAATCAGTTTGCCGATCATTGAGTCATAGTACGGCGGCACGGTGTAGCCAGCGTAGATATGAGACTCCCAACGCACGCCAAAACCGCCAGGTGCGTGGAAACGGGTGATTTTGCCCGGGCTTGGCAGGAAGGTGTTCGGATCTTCGGCGTTGATACGGCATTCCACCGCATGGCCGCGAACGTGAACTTCTTCTTGCTTGATCGACAGCGGTTGACCTGCCGCGATACGCAGCTGTTCTTTGATCAGGTCAACGCCGGTGATCATTTCGGTAACCGGGTGTTCTACCTGAATACGGGTGTTCATTTCGATGAAATAGAACTCGCCGTTTTCGAACAGGAACTCGAAAGTACCTGCACCGCGATAGCCGATATCAACACACGCTTTAGCGCAACGTTCGCCGATGTAACGACGCAGTTCCGGGGTAATGCCCGGTGCTGGCGCTTCTTCGACGACTTTCTGGTGACGACGCTGCATGGAGCAGTCACGTTCTGCCAGATAGATTGCGTTGCCCTGACCGTCCGCCAGTACCTGGATCTCGACGTGGCGAGGATTTTCCAGGTACTTCTCCATATAAACCATATCATTGCTAAAAGCAGCTTTCGCTTCCGCACGGGTCATGGAGATAGACTGCGCCAGTTCAGCGTCGCTGCGCACAACGCGCATACCGCGACCGCCGCCGCCGCCGGAGGCTTTGATAATCACCGGATAACCAATGCGTTTTGCAATGGCGCGGTTTTTATCCATATCATCGCCCAGCGGGCCGTCAGAACCCGGAACGCAAGGAACGCCAGCTTTTTTCATCGCTGCAATTGCAGACACTTTATCGCCCATCAGGCGAATAGTGTCTGCTTTCGGGCCGATGAAGATAAAGCCAGAGCGTTCAACCTGCTCGGCAAAATTAGCGTTTTCGGAAAGGAAGCCGTAACCCGGATGGATTGCTACTGCGCCGGTGATTTCAGCGGCGCTGATGATAGCCGGGATGTT
The DNA here is from genome assembly GCF_013368915.2 of Escherichia sp. 93.1518. Taxonomy (NCBI): domain Bacteria; kingdom Pseudomonadati; phylum Pseudomonadota; class Gammaproteobacteria; order Enterobacterales; family Enterobacteriaceae; genus Escherichia; species Escherichia sp. 93.1518. Next base: position 81,200 of record NZ_JABWMT020000017.1, on the reverse strand, counting down.
CAGATAACTTTTTACTGACGGAGCCGGGCCAATACAGACCGTTTCATCTGCCAGTAATACGTGTTTTAAATCGCGATCCGCGCTGGAGTGCACAGCGACAGTCTTAATGCCCAGTTCTTTACAGGCACGAAGAATACGCAATGCAATCTCGCCACGGTTGGCAATAACAATTTTATCCAGCATGTTCGCCTCGTTACTCGATGACGACCAGCGGCTCGTCAAATTCTACCGGTTGTCCACTTTCGACCAGAATTGCTTTCACAGTACCGGATTTGTCTGCTTCGATCTGGTTCATCATTTTCATGGCTTCAACGATGCACAGGGTATCGCCCACGTTCACTTTCTGACCCACTTCGATGAACGCTTTCGCGTCCGGGCTTGGGGTGCGATAGAAAGTACCAACCATTGGGGAACGTACGATGTGACCACTGATTTCCGCTGCTGCTGGCGCTTCCATGGAAGGAACGGTCGCCGGAGCGGCTGCGTTAGATTGAGCTGGCTGCTGCATCATCGGTGCAGCGTAAGCTTGTTGCATCATCGGGAAACTAGCGGCAGGTGCTGCACGGCTGATGCGTACTGACTCTTCGCCTTCAGAAATTTCCAGTTCAGAGATGCCTGATTCTTCAACCAGCTCGATCAGTTTTTTAATCTTACGAATATCCATGAGTGGGTTCCGTACTCTTTGTTTAGTGTGATTGTGACAGGCGTTTCACCGCCGTCTGTAAAGCGTATGCCCCGACAGCTGTATGCATAGCGATAAATTCCAGCTGACCGGGACGCCGGTCTATTTTGCCCCAGAGCGTCAATGTGAGACTTGACGGACATTGTGTAGCGATCTGCTGCTATCCTCCGGCAAAAAACAAAATATACCTTCGTTGCGCCATTGTCACCTTTTCCGCAGCTTAAAAACCGCGTTAGGGAGAACGAAGTCGCACATTATAACGATTTCGTAGCAATTGGCAGCTAAATACTGGTCTTATCAGGGAAGATAATCAACAGCTAACATGTAAATAACTTTCAACGCCGTGCATTTTGCAACAAGCCGCACAGTTCATGAAATTAGCGCCACCATTGACGGAACTTCTTAAAACGTAAGGCTAAAAGCAGTAAAGCCAACCCGGCGTAGATAACCGGCTGTGGTGAGATAATCTTCACTGACCACAGATAATGTATGGGAGCCAGGATCGCGACCAGATAGACGAAGTTATGCAACTGTTGCCAGCGTTTACCTAAGTTTCGCTGCATCGCCTGCGTGGAAGTGAATGCTAAAGCCAGTAAAATCAGCCAACTGACAATGCCGAGCGTTAAATAAGGTCTGGTGATTAATTCCTGACCGAATAACGTCAGGTTATTCACGCCCAGTTCCAGTAAGGCATAACTGGTTAAGTGCAGTGTTGCCCAGGCGAAACACCATAAACCTAGCAGGCGGCGGGTGCGTATCAATAAGGGCTGTTTAGCATAGCGCGCTAGTGGCGTAATTAATAAGGTCGCCAGCAAGAATTTCAGCGCAGTCCGACCAGTAAAATGCTGAATATCTTTCACCGGATCGGCGCTTAATCCGCCATGATTGATTGCCCATACCAGCCAGACAAACGGTAAAAATCCGGCAAGATGCAGGCAAACTTTCAGCCATGTCACTTGTTTTGCTGTCAGTCGCACTTAAAAATTCTCCCGTAAATCCAGGCCACGATAAAGCGACGCTACTTGATCGGCATATCCGTTAAACAGCAGCGTAGGCTGGCGTTGTACATCCAGAATGCCGCCTGAACCAATAAAACGTTCGGTGGCCTGCGACCAACGGGGATGATCAACATGCGGATTGACGTTGGCGTAAAAGCCATATTCATTGGGCGCAGCCAGATTCCAGGTGGTTGGCGGACGTTCGCGGGTCAGCTTAATGCTGACAATCGATTTAATCCCTTTAAAGCCATATTTCCACGGCACAATCAGCCGCACAGGTGCGCCATTTTGTGGTGGTAGCGCCTTGCCATAGACACCGACGGTCATCAGCGTGAGTGGATGCATCGCTTCGTCGAGACGTAATCCTTCTATATAAGGATATTTCAGGCCGCCGCCAATAAACCGGTCCTGCTGGCCTGGCATCTGTTCCGGCGCATAAATGGTTTCGAAGGCGACGTATTTTGCGTTACTGGTTGGTTCCGCCAGTGCCAGTAATTTGTGCAGCGGGAAACCAATCCACGGTACGACCATCGACCACGCTTCCACGCAGCGCATACGGTAAATCCGCTCTTCCAGCGGGAAACGACGGGTTAAGGCTTCGTGGTCGAGCGTTAACGGTTTGGCGACTTCACCACTGATTTTCAACGTCCACGGATCGGTTTTCAGGCTGCCGGCATTTGCCGCTGGGTCCGCTTTATCCAGCCCGAACTCATAGTAGTTGTTATAGCCGGAAACTTTATCTTCCGGCGTGAGCGGCAGATTATTTTGCCAGGCGGCAGGTTTACTAAACTCCAGCGGCTTCCCGGCAGGTGCGGGCGGGCGATCGTTGCCCTTAAACCAGTTAAGCAGGTCGGCATGTGTAGTGGGTGGCAGAGAAAGTGCAGCTGCGCTGATGCCTAATGTTTTCAGAATCTGCCGACGTTGCATAAAAAAAGCCGATTCGGCAGTGACATCGGCTTCTGTAAATTGACGAATTTTTTTCATAACAGACTCCCGGTATGCTCCTGATTACTATGGCAGGGAGAATGTCAAAGTGCTGCTAAAATTCGTTAGTTATATGTAAATTATTTTGTACGAAATCTTAACTTATTTTTACCAGTGTGCGCCCCTGCACCTGGTTATTAATAATAGCTTCGGCAAACTTCGGTGCCTCTGTCAGTGAGATTTCTTTTGCTGCCTGTGAATAGAATGATTCCGGTAGATCAGCGACCAGACGCTGCCAGGCCTGCGCCCGACGAGCTGGTGGCGTCATGACTGAATCCACTCCTTGCAGACGGACGTTGCGTAGAATAAACGGCATTACCGTGGTTGGCAGAGCAAAGCCACCCGCCAGACCACAAGCCGCCACGCAGCCGCCGTAGTTCATTTGTGCCAGTACTTTCGCCAGTACTTTGTCACCAACGGTGTCAATTGCGCCTGCCCAGAGTTGTTTTTCCAGCGGACGGGATTCAGCAAACTCATCGCGCGGCAGAATACGGCTGGCGCCTAAACTTTTCAGATACTCATGGGTACTTTCGCGACCAGATACAGCAACGACCTGATAACCTAACTTATGCAACAGCGCCACGGCTGTACTGCCGACGCCGCCGCTGGCACCCGTCACCACAATCTCGCCATCCTGCGGACGAATACCGGCATCTTCCAGTGCCATTACGCACAGCATGGCGGTAAACCCGGCAGTACCGATAATCATCGCTTTACGCGCGTCCAGACCTTGCGGCATCGCAACAAGCCAGTCACCTTTTACGCGCGCCTGTTGTGCCAGCCCGCCCCAGTGGTTTTCACCGACGCCCCAACCCGTCAGTAACACTTCCTGACCGGCATGAAAACGAGGATCTTCACTGGCGCGTACCGTTCCGGCGAAGTCAATGCCAGGAATCATCGGAAAATTACGGATGATTTTTCCTTTACCAGTAATCGCCAGTGCATCTTTATAATTCAGACTCGACCACTGGACATCGACCGTCACATCGCCTTCCGGCAGGCGACTTGCGTCCAGAGTCTGTACAGATGCGAGGGTTTTACCGTCCTGCTGTTCTAAAAGTAACGCCTGCATAAGAGATCCTCATGTGCATGATGGATTGGAAAATAATTTCTGAAGACTATACTCGCTAATGGAAAAGCAAAGCCGATGAAGCGCAATAAATTGCGAGATAAATCTGATTTGCTAGTATGCCCGCGTCCTCACTATCGGAGTTAACACAAGGATGAGATTAACGACGAAATTTTCGGCCTTTGTCACGCTGCTCACCGGGTTAACAATTTTTGTGACTCTGCTGGGCTGCTCGCTTAGTTTCTACAACGCCATTCAGTATAAGTTTAGTCATCGTGTTCAGGCAGTGGCGACGGCGATCGATACCCACCTTGTGTCGAATGACTTCAGCACATTGAGGCCACAAATCAGCGAACTGATGATGTCTGCAGATATCGTTCGCGTGGATCTTTTGCACGATAAAAAACAGGTTTATACCCAGTCCCGCAATGGTAGTTACCGTCCGGTGGGAACCAGCGATCTGTTTCGCGAACTGACTGTACCGTTGATTAAACATCCGGGGATGTCGCTGCGTTTGGTTTATCAGCACCCGATGGGCAACTATTTCCACTCGTTGATGACCACCGCACCGCTCACCGGTGCGATTGGTTTTATCATTATTATGCTCTTCCTGGCAGTACGCTGGTTACAGCGGCAACTTGCCGGGCAAGAACTGCTGGAAACCCGCGCCACACGTATTTTAAATGGCGAGCGAGGCTCGAATGTGTTGGGAACCATCTATGAATGGCCGCCCAGAACCAGCAGTGCGCTGGATATGCTGCTTTGTGAAATTCAGAACGCACGCGAACAGCACAGTCGTCTTGATACACTGATTCGCTCCTATGCTGCTCAGGACATCAAAACTGGCCTCAATAACCGACTCTTTTTCGATAATCAGTTAGCAACGTTACTGGAAGATCAGGAGAAAGTGGGGACTCACGGGATCGTGATGATGATCCGCCTGCCGGATTTCAATATGTTGAGCGATACCTGGGGACACAGCCTGGTTGAAGAACAACTCTTCACCCTGACAAATCTGTTATCGACATTTATGATGCGTTATCCCGGGGCGCTATTGGCGCGTTATCACCGTAGCGATTTCGCCGTGCTGTTGCCACACCGGACATTAAAAGAGGCGGAGAGTATTGCCGGGCAATTGATCAAGGCGGTCGATACCTTACCGACGAATAAAATGCTGGATCGTGATGATATGATTCACATCGGCATCTGTGCCTGGCGTAGCGGGCAGGATACCGAACAGGTGATGGAACATGCGGAATCCGCCACGCGCAATGCAGGATTACAGGGCGGCAATAGCTGGGCTATTTACGATGACTCGTTACCTGAAAAAGGGCGCGGTAACGTTCGTTGGCGTACGCTCATCGAGCAAATGCTGAGTCGCGGCGGCCCGCGTCTTTATCAGAAACCGGCGGTTACCCGTGAAGGGCAGGTTCATCACCGCGAACTGATGTGTCGTATCTTTGATGGTAACGAAGAGGTCAGTTCGGCGGAATATATGCCGATGGTGTTGCAGTTTGGCTTATCGGAAGAGTATGACCGTCTGCAAGTCAGTCGCCTCATCCCGCTGTTACGCTATTGGCCGCAAGAAAATCTGGCGATTCAGGTCACCGTTGAGTCGTTGATTCGCCCGCGTTTCCAGCGTTGGCTACGCGATACACTGATGCAGTGTGAAAAATCACAGCGAAAACGCATAATTATTGAACTTGCAGAGGCTGATGTTGGTCAACATATCGGTCGCTTGCAACCTGTCATTCGTTTGGTGAATGCTTTAGGAGTTCGGGTCGCCGTCAACCAGGCTGGTTTGACGCTGGTAAGTACCCGTTGGATCAAAGAACTTAATGTCGAATTACTCAAGCTCCATCCGGGGCTGGTAAGAAACATTGAGAAGCGAACAGAGAATCAATTGTTGGTTCAGAGCATGGTAGAAGCGTGTTCCGGGACCAACACCCAGGTTTACGCTACTGGCGTACGTTCGCGAAGCGAGTGGCAGACCCTGATTCAGCGTGGGGTTTTGGGTGGGCAGGGGGATTTTTTTGCGTCCTCACAGCCACTTGATACTAACGTGAAAAAATATTCACAAAGATACTCGGTTTAACCTGCCGTTTGATCCGTTTTCACGTAGAATAACGCGCGCTGCGTTTCACGGGAGCGTGCTTGTCTGTTCGCCAGATTGTTGCAGCACATATGCAGATTAATGACCTTACGCAGTTGCAAACAGGCGAGGAATGCATGCTGATGCATTTAGCCTCTCTGGACTCAGGTAGAGATTTGTAACAAAGGAAACAAACTGCACTAATTTTCACCGTAGCAGATGATTTTTGCGCCTTGTCGCTGCTGCGTGTGGTTGGTAAAGTAAGCGGATTTTCTTTTCCGCCCCAGCTTTCAGGATTATCCCTTAGTATGTTGAAAAAATTTCGTGGCATGTTTTCCAATGACTTGTCCATTGACCTGGGTACTGCGAATACCCTCATTTATGTAAAAGGACAAGGCATCGTATTGAATGAGCCTTCTGTGGTGGCTATTCGTCAGGATCGTGCCGGTTCACCGAAAAGCGTAGCTGCAGTAGGTCATGACGCGAAGCAGATGCTGGGCCGTACGCCGGGCAATATTGCTGCCATTCGCCCAATGAAAGATGGCGTTATCGCTGATTTCTTCGTGACTGAAAAGATGCTCCAGCACTTTATCAAACAAGTGCACAGCAACAGCTTTATGCGTCCAAGCCCGCGAGTTCTGGTTTGTGTGCCGGTTGGCGCTACCCAGGTTGAGCGCCGTGCTATTCGTGAATCCGCGCAGGGCGCAGGCGCCCGCGAAGTATTCCTGATTGAAGAGCCGATGGCCGCAGCAATCGGTGCCGGCTTGCCGGTATCTGAAGCAACCGGTTCCATGGTGGTTGATATCGGTGGTGGTACTACTGAAGTTGCCGTTATCTCCCTGAACGGTGTGGTTTACTCCTCTTCTGTACGTATCGGTGGTGACCGCTTCGACGAAGCGATCATCAACTACGTTCGTCGTAACTACGGTTCTCTGATCGGTGAAGCGACTGCAGAACGTATCAAACACGAAATCGGTTCTGCTTATCCGGGCGATGAAGTCCGTGAAATTGAAGTTCGTGGCCGTAACCTGGCAGAAGGCGTGCCACGCGGCTTTACATTGAATTCCAACGAAATCCTCGAAGCGCTGCAAGAGCCGCTGACCGGCATCGTTAGCGCGGTGATGGTTGCGCTGGAGCAGTGCCCGCCGGAACTCGCTTCCGACATTTCCGAGCGCGGAATGGTGCTCACTGGCGGTGGTGCGCTGCTGCGTAACCTTGACCGTTTGTTAATGGAAGAAACCGGCATTCCTGTTGTTGTTGCTGAAGACCCGCTGACCTGTGTGGCGCGCGGTGGCGGCAAAGCACTGGAAATGATCGACATGCACGGCGGCGACCTGTTCAGCGAAGAGTAATCGGATGCAGGCAGGGGAAGCATCTGTTTGCCCTGCCTGGTCTGATACGAGAATACGCATAACTTATGAAGCCAATTTTTAGCCGTGGCCCGTCGCTACAGATTCGCCTTATTCTGGCGGTGCTGGTGGCGCTCGGCGTTATTATTGCCGACAGTCGCCTGGGGATGTTTAGTCAAATCCGTACCTATATGGATACCGCCGTCAGTCCTTTCTACTTTGTTTCCAATGCTCCTCGAGAATTGCTGGATGGCGTATCGCAGACGCTGGCCTCGCGTGATCAACTAGAACTTGAAAACCGGGCGTTACGTCAGGAATTGCTGTTGAAAAACAGCGAACTGCTGATGCTTGGACAATACAAACAGGAGAACGCGCGCCTGCGCGAGCTGCTGGGTTCTCCGTTGCGCCAGGATGAGCAGAAGATGGTGACCCAGGTTATCTCTACGGTTAACGATCCGTATAGCGATCAAGTCGTTATCGACAAAGGCAGCGTTAACGGAGTTTATGAAGGCCAGCCGGTCATCAGCGACAAAGGTGTTGTTGGCCAGGTGGTGGCGGTCGCCAAACTGACCAGCCGCGTGCTGCTGATTTGCGACGCGACCCATGCACTGCCAATTCAGGTACTCCGTAATGATATCCGCGTAATTGCTGCGGGTAACGGTTGTACTGATGATTTACAACTTGAGCACCTGCCAGCGAATACTGATATTCGTGTTGGTGATGTATTGGTGACATCTGGTCTTGGTGGACGCTTCCCGGAAGGTTATCCGGTGGCGGTCGTCTCTTCTGTGAAACTCGATACCCAGCGCGCTTATACCGTGATCCAGGCGCGTCCGACTGCGGGGCTGCAACGTTTGCGTTATCTGCTGCTGCTGTGGGGCGCAGATCGTAACGGTGCTAATCCCATGACGCCGGAAGAGGTGCATCGCGTTGCTAATGAACGTTTGATGCAGATGATGCCGCAGGTATTGCCTTCGCCAGACGCAATGGGACCAAAACTTCCGGAACCGGCAACGGGAATTACCCAGCCAGACCCGCAGCAACCTGCAACAGGTACTGCCACTAACCGCTCTCCACAAAGGGCTACGCCGCCGCAAAGTGGTGCTCAACCGCCTGCACGTGCGCCGGGAGGGCAATAGTGGCGAGATATCGTAGCCAGGGGCGCTGGGTTATCTGGCTCTCTTTCCTCATCGCCTTGTTACTACAAATTATGCCCTGGCCGGATAATCTCATCGTTTTCCGGCCAAACTGGGTATTGCTCATCTTATTGTATTGGATCCTGGCCTTGCCTCATCGCGTAAATGTGGGCACAGGTTTTGTGATGGGTGCCATACTGGATCTGATCAGTGGCTCTACGCTCGGTGTCCGGGCGTTGTCGATGAGTATCATTGCTTATCTGGTAGCACTGAAATTCCAGCTTTTCCGCAACCTGGCATTATGGCAGCAGGCGCTGGTCGTCATGTTGCTTTCGCTGGTAGTGGATATTATTGTTTTCTGGGCAGAGTTTTTAGTGATCAACGTCTCTTTCAGACCCGAAGTGTTCTGGAGTAGTGTAGTCAATGGTGTGCTCTGGCCGTGGATTTTCTTGCTGATGCGCAAAATCCGTCAGCAGTTTGCAGTGCAATAAAGGTTTCTATGACTTCTCTGTATTTAGCTTCCGGTTCTCCGCGTCGTCAGGAGTTACTTGCGCAACTTGGCGTGACCTTTGAACGTATTGTTACGGGCATTGAGGAACAGCGTCATCCGCAGGAGAGCGCGCAGCAGTATGTCATGCGTCTGGCGCGTGAGAAAGCGCAAGCAGGTGTTGCTCATACTGCGCAGGATCTCCCGGTGCTGGGAGCGGATACCATCGTTGTCCTGAATGGGGAAGTGTTAGAGAAACCGCGCGATGCAGAGCATGCGGCGCAGATGTTGCGCAAATTATCGGGACAGACTCATCAGGTAATGACGGCGGTGGCGCTGGCAGACAGCCAGTACATTCTCGATTGTCTGGTGGTCACCGATGTGACGTTCAGAACGTTAACAGACGAAGACATCGCGGGCTATGTTGCCAGCGGTGAACCGTTAGATAAAGCAGGTGCATACGGTATTCAGGGGCTGGGTGGTTGTTTTGTCAGGAAGATAAATGGCAGCTATCACGCCGTAGTCGGCTTACCGCTGGTTGAAACGTATGAATTATTAAGTAATTTTAACGCACTGCGTGACAAAAGGGATAAACATGACGGCTGAATTGTTGGTAAACGTAACGCCTTCGGAAACACGAGTGGCGTATATTGATGGCGGTATTCTGCAGGAAATTCATATTGAACGTGAGGCGCGACGCGGAATAGTAGGCAATATCTACAAGGGTCGTGTAAGTCGTGTACTTCCGGGTATGCAGGCGGCTTTTGTAGATATTGGGCTGGATAAAGCCGCGTTTCTTCATGCATCCGACATCATGCCGCACACCGAATGTGTGGCGGGTGAAGAACAAAAGCAGTTCACGGTGCGCGATATTTCAGAGCTGGTGCGTCAGGGACAAGATCTGATGGTGCAGGTGGTGAAAGACCCGCTTGGCACTAAAGGTGCGCGCCTGACCACAGATATCACGCTGCCATCTCGCTATCTGGTGTTTATGCCGGGTGCATCTCACGTTGGGGTTTCCCAACGCATTGAAAGTGAATCTGAACGTGAACGCCTGAAAAAAGTGGTCGCAGAGTATTGCGACGAGCAGGGCGGATTTATCATCCGTACTGCGGCGGAAGGGGTTGGCGAAGCGGAGCTGGCCTCCGATGCAGCCTACCTGAAACGTGTCTGGACCAAAGTGATGGAGCGTAAAAAGCGTCCACAGACCCGTTATCAACTGTACGGCGAACTGGCGCTGGCGCAGCGTGTTCTGCGTGATTTCGCCGACGCTGAGCTGGATCGTATTCGCGTTGACTCGCGCCTGACTTACGAAGCATTGCTTGAGTTCACCTCGGAATATATTCCTGAGATGACCAGCAAGCTGGAGCATTACACCGGACGCCAGCCAATTTTCGATCTCTTTGATGTCGAAAACGAAATCCAGCGGGCGCTGGAACGCAAAGTAGAACTGAAATCCGGCGGCTATCTGATTATCGACCAGACCGAAGCGATGACCACTGTGGACATCAATACCGGGGCGTTTGTCGGTCATCGCAATCTGGACGACACCATCTTCAATACCAATATTGAAGCGACGCAGGCTATCGCTCGCCAGTTACGGTTGCGTAACCTGGGCGGGATTATCATTATTGATTTCATCGACATGAATAATGAAGATCACCGTCGCCGCGTATTGCATTCGCTGGAACAGGCGTTGAGTAAAGACCGGGTGAAAACCAGCGTTAACGGTTTTTCTGCTCTGGGGTTGGTGGAAATGACGCGTAAACGCACCCGCGAAAGCATTGAGCACGTACTGTGTAATGAATGCCCTACCTGCCACGGTCGCGGAACGGTAAAAACCGTGGAAACGGTATGCTATGAAATCATGCGCGAGATCGTTCGCGTGCACCATGCTTACGACTCTGACCGTTTCCTGGTCTATGCTTCTCCGGCAGTAGCGGAAGCCTTGAAAGGCGAAGAATCTCACTCGCTGGCGGAAGTGGAAATTTTCGTAGGCAAGCAGGTTAAAGTACAAATCGAACCGCTCTACAACCAGGAGCAGTTTGACGTCGTAATGATGTAAACAGATGCTGGGCCGCCATCCGGCAAAGGGTTTTTGAGTCACATTTTTAGCAGACAAGGAGTGACGGGTGAGGCGATTGCCGGGGATTTTACTGCTTACTGGAGCCGCGCTCGTTGTGATCGCTGCGCTGCTGGTCAGCGGCCTGCGTATTGCTTTACCGCACCTCGACGCCTGGCGCCCGGAAATCCTTAACAAAATTGAATCCGCGACGGGTATGCCGGTGGCAGCCAGTCAGCTCTCCGCCAGTTGGCAAAATTTTGGCCCAACACTTGAAGCACATGACATCCGCGCTGAGTTGAAAGATGGCGGTGAGTTTTCGGTTAAACGTGTCACCCTGGCGCTGGATGTCTGGCAGAGCCTGCTGCATATGCGCTGGCAGTTTCGCGACCTCACTTTCTGGCAACTGCGCTTTCGCACCAATACTCCCATCACCAGTGGTGGTAGTAATGATAGCCTGGAAGCCAGCCACATCAGCGATCTGTTTCTTCGTCAGTTCGATCACTTCGATCTCCGCGATAGCGAAATCAGCTTCCTGACACCATCCGGTCAGCGCGCTGAACTGGCGATCCCGCAACTCACTTGGCTTAACGATCCACGTAGACACCGCGCGGAAGGTCAGGTAAGTCTCTCCAGTCTGACCGGACAACACGGCGTGATGCAGGTGCGCATGGATCTGCGTGATGACGAGGGACTGTTAAGCAATGGTCGCGTCTGGCTCCAGGCTAATGACATTGACCTGAAGCCGTGGCTCGGTAAATGGATGCAGGACAATATTGCGCTGGAAACGGCACAGTTCTCCCTTGAAGGCTGGATGACGATCGACAAAGGCGATGTGATCGGCGGCGATGTCTGGCTGAAACAGGGTGGTGCAAGCTGGCTGGGCGAGAAAAAAACACATTCGCTGTCGGTGGATAATCTGACCGCGCACATAACGCGCGAACATTCGGGCTGGCAGTTTTCCATTCCTGATACGCGGATCACCATGGACGGCAAACCCTGGCCGAGTGGAGCTTTGACGCTGGCCTGGATACCGGAACAGGACGTTGGCGGCAAAAACAATAAACGCAGTGACGAACTACGGATTCGCGCCAGCAATCTGGAGCTGGCGGGGCTGGAAGGCATACGCCCATTAGCAGCGAAACTTTCACCTGCGCTGGGTGATATCTGGCGTTCAACCCAGCCGAGCGGCAAGATCAACACGCTGGCGCTGGATATCCCGCTTCAGGCGGCAGAGAAGACCCGCTTTCAGGCATCGTGGAGCGATCTGGCCTGGAAACAATGGAAATTATTGCCAGGCGCGGAACATTTCTCCGGGACGCTTTCAGGAAGCGTAGAAAATGGTTTGCTGACGGCTTCCATGAAGCAGGCGAAAATGCCTTACGAAACGGTATTTCGCGCACCGCTGGAAATTGCCGACGGTCAGGCAACTATAAGCTGGTTGAATAATGACAAAGGTTTCCAGCTGGATGGTCGTAACATCGACGTCAAAGCTAAAGCCGTCCATGCGCGCGGCGGTTTTCGTTACCTGCAACCTGCTAACGATGAACCCTGGCTGGGGATTCTGGCTGGCATTAGTACCGATGATGGTTCACAAGCCTGGCGCTATTTCCCGGAAAACCTGATGGGGAAAGAGTTAGTCGATTATCTAAGTGGCGCAATTCAGGGCGGTGAAGCGGATAACGCAACCCTGGTTTATGGCGGCAATCCACATCTTTTCCCTTACAAACACAACGAAGGTCAGTTTGAAGTGCTGGTGCCGCTGCGTAACGCGAAGTTTGCTTTCCAGCCAGATTGGCCTGCGTTGACTAATCTCGATATTGAACTGGACTTTATTAACGACGGTTTATGGATGAAAACCGATGGCGTTAATCTGGGCGGTGTGCGTGCCAGTAACCTCACTGCGGTGATCCCTGACTACTCGAAAGAAAAGCTGCTGATTGACGCTGACATTAAAGGTCCGGGTAAAGCCGTTGGTCCTTACTTTGATGAGACGCCGCTGAAGGATTCGCTGGGCGCGACCCTACAAGAACTCCAGCTCGACGGCGATGTGAATGCTCGCTTACATCTCGATATCCCGCTGAACGGCGAACTGGTTACAGCGAAAGGTGAAGTGACGCTGCGCAACAACAGTCTGTTTATCAAACCCCTCGACAGCACTCTGAAAAATTTGAGCGGAAAATTCAGCTTTATCAATGGTGATCTGCAAAGTGAACCACTGACAGCAAGCTGGTTTAACCAGCCACTGAACGTGGATTTTTCCACCAAAGAAGGGGCGAAAGCCTACCAGGTTGCGGTGAATCTCAACGGCAACTGGCAACCGGCGAAAACCGGCGTTCTGCCTGAAGCGGTGAACGAAGCGTTAAGCGGCAGCGTGGCGTGGGATGGAAAAGTGGGTATTGAGCTGCCTTATCATGCTGGCGCGACCTATAACGTAGAGCTGAACGGCGATCTGAAGAATGTGAGTAGTCACTTACCCTCACCGTTAGCCAAACCTGCGGGCGAACCGCTACCGGTTAACATTAAGGTTGATGGCAATCTCAACAGCTTTGAATTAACCGGGCAGGCTGGCACGAAGAACCATTTCAATAGCCGCTGGTTGCTCGGTCAAAAGTTGACGCTTGAGCGCGCTATCTGGGCGGCAGACAGCAAAACGCTTCCCCCGTTACCGGAACAGAGTGGTGTTGAGTTAAATATGCCGCCAATGGACGGCGCCGAATGGCTGGCGCTATTCCAGAAAGGCGCGACGGAAAAAGTTGGTAGCGCGGCGAGTTTCCCTCAGCACATTACGTTACGTACACCGGCGTTGTCATTGGGGAATCAGCAGTGGAATAACCTGAGCATCGTCTCGCAACCGATGGCAAACGGTACGCAGGTTGAGGCGCAAGGGCGTGAAATCAACGCTACGCTGGCGATGCGTAATAACGCGCCGTGGCTGGCGAATATTAAATATCTCTATTACAACCCGAACGTAGCGAAAACAGGTGGTAAATCAACGAGTTCATCACCTTTCCCGACCACGGAGCGCATCAGCTTCCGTGGCTGGCCGGACGCGCAAATACGTTGCGCAGAGTGCTGGTTCTGGGGGCAAAAATTCGGTCGCATCGACAGCGATATCACCATTTCCGGCGATACGTTAACGCTGACCAATGGACTGATTGATACCGGTTTCTCGCGACTCACTGCCGATGGTGAATGGGTTAACAATCCGGGGAATGAACGCACCTCGCTGAAAGGAAAACTGCGCGGACAGAAAATTGATGCCGCCGCAGAATTTTTTGGTGTCACGACGCCAATACGCCAGTCGTCATTTAATGTGGATTACGATTTACACTGGCGTAAAGCACCGTGGCAGCCAGATGAAGCGACATTGAATGGCATCATTCATACTCAACTGGGCAAAGGCGAAATTACCGAAATTAGCACCGGACATGCCGGGCAATTGCTGCGCTTATTGAGCGTTGATGCCCTGATGCGTAAGCTGCGTTTTGATTTCAGGGATACCTTTGGCGAAGGGTTCTATTTTGACTCCATTCGCAGCACCGCGTGGATTAAAGACGGCGTTATGCACACTGACGATACGCTGGTGGATGGCCTGGAAGCGGATATCGCCATGAAAGGGTCGGTAAATCTGGTACGTCGCGATCTGAATATGGAAGCGGTTGTCGCACCAGAGATTTCTGCGACGGTGGGCGTGGCTGCAGCCTTTGCGGTTAACCCCATTGTCGGCGCGGCAGTGTTTGCCGCCAGTAAAGTGCTGGGGCCGCTGTGGAGCAAAGTTTCCATTTTGCGCTATCACATTTCGGGTCCGCTGGACGATCCGCAAATCAACGAAGTGTTGCGCCAACTGCGTAAAGAAAAAGCGCAATGATTTGACGAGGGCGCGTAATTGCCCCAATCTCATAAGATAATCGTTGCCATACGGCCAACGAGCCGGAACATAACCGTAGGCCGGATAAGGCGTTCACGCCGCATCCGGCAGCCGTAAAAAATCCTCTACCGCAGTAACTAACGAGTAGCAAAAACGATGAGTCTGAACCTGGTAAGTGAACAATTGCTAGCGGCGAACGGCCTGAAACATCAGGACTTGTTCGCGATCCTCGGTCAACTGACCGAACGTCGCCTTGATTATGGCGATCTCTATTTTCAGTCGAGCTATCACGAATCCTGGGTTTTAGAAGACCGCATTATTAAAGATGGTTCTTACAACATCGATCAGGGCGTTGGCGTGCGTGCAATCAGCGGTGAAAAAACCGGATTTGCTTACGCTGACCAAATCAGCCTGCTGGCGCTGGAACAGAGTGCGCAAGCGGCACGTACCATTGTGCGTGACAACGGCGATGGCAAAGTACAGACGCTGGGCGCGTTAGAGCATAGCCCGCTGTATACCTCGGTCGACCCGCTGCAAAGCATGAGCCGTGAAGAGAAGCTGGATATCCTGCGTCGTGTCGATAAGGTTGCTCGCGAAGCGGACAAACGCGTACAGGAAGTGACTGCCAGCCTCAGTGGCGTCTATGAATTAATTCTGGTTGCGGCGACTGACGGCACCCTGGCGGCAGATGTGCGCCCTCTGGTGCGTCTTTCTGTGAGCGTTCTGGTCGAAGAAGGTGGTAAACGCGAACGCGGCGCCAGTGGCGGCGGTGGTCGTTTTGGTTATGAGTTCTTCCTTGCCGATCTTGACGGCGAAGTTCGTGCGGATGCATGGGCAAAAGAAGCCGTGCGTATGGCGCTGGTCAATCTTTCTGCTGTTGCCGCACCTGCGGGCACCATGCCGGTGGTTCTCGGCGCTGGCTGGCCTGGCGTGCTGTTGCATGAAGCGGTCGGTCACGGCCTGGAAGGCGACTTCAACCGCCGTGGTACTTCGGTCTTTAGTGGACAGGTCGGGGAGCTGGTGGCTTCTGAACTGTGTACCGTGGTTGATGACGGCACGATGGTCGATCGCCGTGGTTCGGTAGCGATTGATGACGAAGGTACACCAGGCCAGTACAACGTGCTGATTGAGAACGGCATCCTGAAAGGTTACATGCAGGATAAACTCAACGCGCGCTTAATGGGCATGAAGCCGACCGGCAATGGTCGCCGTGAATCCTACGCTCACCTGCCAATGCCGCGTATGACTAATACCTACATGCTGCCGGGTAAATCTACCCCGCAGGAAATTATTGAATCCGTTGAGTATGGCATCTATGCGCCGAACTTCGGTGGCGGTCAGGTGGATATCACCTCCGGTAAATTTGTCTTCTCCACCTCAGAAGCGTATCTGATTGAAAACGGTAAAGTAACGAAGCCGGTGAAAGGCGCAACGTTGATTGGTTCCGGTATCGAAACCATGCAGCAGATTTCGATGGTGGGCAACGACCTGAAACTGGATAACGGCGTGGGTGTCTGCGGTAAAGAAGGGCAGAGTTTGCCGGTTGGCGTGGGTCAGCCGACGCTTAAAGTCGATAATCTGACCGTTGGCGGTACAGCGTAATAATCCCAGTATTTTCAGAAGGATAACTAATCCTTCCACGTACACGAACGGTTCCCTCGCCCTTTTGAGGAGAGGGTTAGGGTGAGGGGAACCCGTTGGCACAGGTTTGAACAACGTGACAGTACAATATGAATTACTTCTCTTTCCCGCGCCCGTGCATCTCCTGAAACAGCTTACCGACCTCAACAAAATAATCCGTCAGTGAGTTGATCACGACCTGCACCTTCAGTGGCAGCTTATCTTTTTCGGTATACAACGCATAAACCGGGCGTGGATCTGACTGGTAACGCGGCAGCAAGATCTCCAGTTCCCCGCGATTGATCTCGTTGATCACCCACATCAGCGGCACGTAGGCGATGCCGGCGCCTGCCGTCAGCCAGCGCACCAGCGTCATTGGATCATTTGTGACAAATCGCCCTTGAGGGATCAGCCGTGTCGAGATCCCTTCCGGGGCGATCAGTTCAAATTCATTGTCCGGGCGCACGCTGTATTCCAGCCATGAATGGCTACTTAAATCGGCGGGTTTTTCCGGTATGCCGTATTGTGTGAGATAGCTTTTAGCGGCGCACACCACCATTGGCATCGCGCCCAGACGGCGGGAAAACAGGCTGGAATCCTGCAAAGCGCCGACGCGGATCACCACATCCAGACCATCAGCGATCAGGTCGGGCGCAGGTATACCTGTGACCAGATTCACGCTCAGGCCTGGGTACTCTTTCAGCATTTTTGCTGTCAGCCCGGCGAGAACATTTTGTGCCATAGTTGAAGAACAGCCAATGCGCAGCGTCCCGATGGGCGTGTTATTGAAGGCATACAGTTGTTCGTGGACATCCTGCACTTCATGGAGCATCCGACGGCAGCCCTGGTAGTAAATTCTACCGGCCTCGGTCAGACCAATGCTGCGTGTGCTGCGGTTTAGCAGCTTTACCTGCAACTCATCTTCCAGTTTTGACACCGTCTGACTGATGGACGAAACGCTCATCTGTAGCTGTCTGGCGGCGGCGGTAAAAGAGCCAAATTCAACTACTTTGGCAAACACCGACATGCGTTTTAGTCGTTCCATTATTCACTCTGACTTAAAAGTGATTTAGATCACATAATATAGATAACAGCATAACAGTTACGCTAATATATTAAATATCAATCTACAGCAATGTTGCTCTCGCCCGGCTTTCCATGCCCTTCTCTGCGGCGACAGATGCTGAAAATAATAACGCCTGCTCTCTCTATACAACCAAGGTCAACATGAGTCTGTTTCCCATTATCGTGGTGTTTGGGCTGTCCTTCCCACCGATATTTTTCGAATTGCTTTTATCACTGGCGATTTTCTGGCTGGTGCGCCGGGTACTTGTGCCAACAGGTATCTACGACTTTGTCTGGCATCCGGCGTTGTTCAACACCGCGCTCTATTGCTGCTTGTTTTATTTGATATCGCGACTGTTCGTTTGAGGTTGAAGTGAAAACACTAATAAGAAAATTCTCCCGTACGGCCATCACGGTCGTATTAGTCATTCTGGCCTTCATCGCAATTTTTAATGCCTGGGTCTATTACACCGAATCCCCGTGGACGCGTGACGCGCGCTTTAGCGCCGACGTCGTTGCGATCGCGCCGGACGTATCCGGACTCATTACTCAGGTGAATGTTCATGATAACCAGCTGGTGAAAAAAGGACAGGTACTGTTCACCATCGATCAGCCGCGCTATCAAAAGGCGCTCGAGGAAGCGCAAGCCGATGTTGCTTATTATCAGGTGCTGGCACAGGAGAAACGCCAGGAGGCCGGACGTCGTAACCGTCTCGGCATACAGGCGATGTCTCGCGAAGAGATAGACCAGGCCAACAACGTACTACAAACGGTTCTGCATCAATTAGCGAAAGCGCAGGCGACCCGCGATCTGGCAAAACTGGATCTTGAACGCACGGTGATCCGCGCGCCAGCAGATGGTTGGGTGACCAATCTCAACGTCTATACCGGTGAGTTTATTACCCGTGGCTCAACGGCGGTTGCGCTGGTGAAACAGAACTCCTTCTATGTGCTGGCCTATATGGAAGAAACCAAGCTGGAAGGCGTACGCCCTGGGTATCGCGCAGAGATCACGCCGCTTGGCAGCAACAAAGTTCTGAAAGGTACGGTTGATAGCGTCGCTGCCGGGGTCACCAACGCCAGCAGTACGCGCGATGACAAAGGAATGGCGACTATCGACTCTAACCTGGAGTGGGTGCGTCTGGCGCAACGTGTTCCGGTACGTATTCGTCTCGACAACCGGCAAGAGAACATCTGGCCTGCGGGCACCACCGCTACGGTGGTGGTCACTGGCAAACAGGATCGTGACGAAAGCCAGGATTCGTTCTTCCGTAAAATGGCTCATCGCCTGCGTGAGTTTGGTTAATCACGATGGGTATTTTCTCCATTGCTAACCAACATATTCGCTTCGCGGTAAAACTGGCGACTGCCATTGTGCTGGCGCTGTTTGTTGGCTTTCACTTTCAGCTGGAAACGCCACGTTGGGCGGTACTGACAGCGGCGATTGTTGCCGCCGGCCCGGCCTTTGCTGCCGGTGGCGAACCGTATTCTGGTGCTATTCGCTATCGTGGCTTTTTACGTATCATCGGCACATTTATTGGTTGTATTGCCGGGCTGGTGATCATTATTGCGATGATCCGCGCCCCCTTGCTGATGATTCTGGTGTGCTGTATCTGGGCTGGTTTTTGTACCTGGATTTCTTCACTGGTACGAATAGAAAACTCCTATGCGTGGGGACTGGCTGGTTATACCGCGCTGATCATTGTGATCACTATTCAGCCGGAACCGCTGCTTACGCCGCAGTTTGCCGTCGAACGTTGTAGTGAGATCGTTATTGGTATTGTGTGTGCGATTATGGCGGATCTGCTCTTTTCTCCGCGATCGATCAAACAAGAAGTGGATCGAGAGCTGGAAAGTTTGCTGGTCGCGCAATATCAATTAATGCAACTCTGTATCAAGCATGGCGATGGTGAAGTTGTCGATAAGGCCTGGGGCGACCTGGTTCGACGCACCACGGCGCTACAAGGTATGCGCAGCAACCTGAATATGGAATCTTCCCGCTGGGCGCGAGCCAATCGACGTTTAAAAGCGATCAATACGCTATCGCTGACGCTGATTACCCAGTCCTGCGAAACCTATTTGATTCAGAATTCGCGCCCGGAATTGATCACTGATACTTTCCGCGAATTTTTTGACACGCCGGTAGAAACCGCGCAGGACGTTCACAAGCAGTTAAAACGCCTGCGGAGAGTTATTGCCTGGACCGGGGAACGTGAAACACCTGTCACCATTTATAGCTGGGTCGCGGCAGCAACACGTTATCAATTGCTCAAACGCGGCGTTATCAGTAACACAAAAATCAACACGACCGAAGAAGAGATCCTGCAAGGCGAGCCGGAAGTAAAAGTAGAGTCAGCCGAACGTCATCATGCGATGGTAAACTTCTGGCGAACCACAATTTCCTGCATTCTTGGCACGCTTTTCTGGCTGTGGACGGGGTGGACTTCCGGCAGTGGCGCAATGGTGATGATTGCGGTAGTGACGTCACTGGCAATGCGTTTGCCGAATCCACGTATGGTGGCGATCGACTTTATCTACGGGACGCTGGCGGCGCTGCCGTTAGGGCTGCTCTACTTTTTGGTGATTATCCCTAATACCCAACAGAGTATGTTGCTGCTGTGTATTAGCCTTGCAGTGCTGGGATTCTTCCTCGGCATTGAGGTACAGAAACGGCGACTAGGCTCAATGGGGGCGCTGGCCAGCACCATCAATATTATCGTGCTGGATAACCCGATGACGTTCCATTTCAGCCAGTTTCTCGACAGCGCATTAGGGCAAATCGTCGGCTGTGTGCTCGCGTTCATCGTTATTTTGCTGGTGCGGGATAAATCGCGCGACAGAACCGGACGCGTATTGCTTAATCAATTTGTTTCTGCTGCCGTTTCCGCGATGACCACCAATGTCGCGCGACGTAAAGAGAACCATCTTCCGGCACTTTATCAGCAGTTGTTTTTGCTGATGAATAAATTTCCCGGAGATTTGCCGAAATTTCGCCTGGCGCTGACGATGATTATCGCACACCAGCGCCTGCGTGATGCGCCGATCCCGGTTAACGAGGATTTATCGGCGTTTCACCGACAAATGCGCCGCACAGCAGACCATGTGATATCTGCCCGTAGCGATGATAAACGTCGTCGGTACTTTGGGCAGTTGCTGGAAGAACTGGAAATCTATCAGGAAAAGCTACGCATCTGGCAAGCGCCACCGCAGGTGACGGAACCGGTGCATCGGCTTACTGGTATGCTGCATAAATACCAGCACGCGCTGACCGATAGTTAAGTTAAAACCGACGCCAAAAGCGTCGGTTTTTTCATGTCTATACTTAGCGATGAACGGCAGAACTCGCCGCGAAACGTGACGGTGGCAACAGATGAATATCTATACCTTTGATTTTGATGAGATTGAGAGTCAGGAGGATTTTTATCGCGACTTTAGCCAAACCTTTGGCCTGGCGAAAGATAAGGTACGCGATCTCGACTCTTTATGGGATGTGTTAATGAACGATGTCCTGCCGCTACCGCTGGAGATCGAATTTGTTCATCTGGGAGAGAAAACGCGTCGCCGTTTTGGCGCGTTAATATTGCTGTTTGATGAGGCAGAGGAAGAGCTGGAAGGGCATTTGCGTTTTAATGTTCGTCATTAGCGCAAAAAAAGCCCCCGAACCGGGGGCAATATCGTCGGACAAGACGATGAGGGTTTATTTGTACAGTTCAGCCGTAGCGTGCCAGGTGTCACCGCTACGAGCTTCAGTAATCTGGTAGGCCGTTGCGCCTTTTTCTTCCGCTTTTTTATTCAGCATTTCACGCATATCCATCGGTGAAGACGCCACCCCACTGACGGATACTGTACCGATAGCTTCACGGTTTTGCGCTTGTGCAGCATTAATGGAATCGGCAGCGAACGCACCGAAAGAGAGAACAGAAAGTACGCTTAATGCAGCAACAGTGGTTTTGATTTTCATGATTTTTACCTCGACATAATCTTTTAACTGGGTCTTTGTTTCGTGACCCATATCACAAAATCAAGTATACACTAATTATCTAGCTAATTAATACCACGCTAACCGTTTGTATTAAGTTTAAAGTGTTAAAAATATTAATTTTTATAACAAAGTGGAATTAAAAACATAGTGCACCATGATAAATATCATTAATTTCAATATGATATAGCATTTTGCATAATGTGCGATTATTACCCTATGTATTCAAGATGTGAATGTTTTGTCGCAGTAAAGCGCACTATTCGTTAAGTAGATGGCAGGGGAAAGCAGGGAGATGAGAGGAGAATGCAGCATTTTTCCCGCCGCCAGAAGCGGCGGGGTAGAGATTAAAGCTCCTGGTCGAACAGCTCTAAAATCGCTTCGTACAGGTCTTTGACGGTAAAACCTTTGGCAGGGGTGGTAAAGATGGTGTCATCACCGGCAATAGTGCCAAGAATACCTTCTGCTTTGCCCAGAGAGTCCAGCAGACGCGCAATTAATTGTGCCGCGCCAGGGCTGGTATGAATCACCACAACAGCATCGTTGTAGTCGATATCCAGCACCAGATTTTTCAGCGGACTGGAGGTGGTTGGTACGCCCAGTTCAGCTGGCAGGCAGTAAACCATTTCCATCTTGGCATTGCGGGTTCGTACAGCCCCAAACTTGGTTAACATCCGCGAGACTTTAGACTGGTTAATATTGTCAAAGCCTTGCTCCTGCAATGCGGCGACGATTTCGCCCTGGGAGCTAAATTTCTCTTCTTTAAGTAACGCTTTAAACGCTTTAACTAATTCTTCTTGCTTAGCCGAGCTTCGCATAAGTCACCCAATATGGTGGTTGATACAACATTATTGTGCATACAGATGAATTTTTATGCAAACAGTCTGCCCTGGAGAAGGCTGAAATAATGTTATGAAAGAGCGGGATTTTATCAAATTTCGTTATTGAGAAACATGCCTGCGTCACGGCATGTAAATTTCGCTTAAAAGTAAATTAATTGTTATCAAAATGATGTTGTTTTGGCTGAACGGTAGGGTATATTGTCACCACCTGTTGGAATGTTGCTCTAACGCATAAGCGACTGTTAATTACGTAAGTTAGCTCCCTGATTACGTCAATTAAATGCATAAACGCCAAATTTGCGTGACTACACATTCTTGAGAAGTGGTCATTGTAAACAGGGAATTTGTGGATTAAGGTCGCGGCAGCGGAGCAACATATCTTAGTTTATCAATATAATAAGGAGTTTAGGATGAAAGTCGCAGTCCTCGGCGCTGCTGGTGGTATCGGCCAGGCGCTTGCACTACTGTTAAAAACCCAACTGCCTTCAGGTTCAGAACTCTCCCTGTATGATATCGCTCCAGTCACTCCCGGTGTGGCCGTCGACCTGAGCCATATCCCTACTGCTGTGAAAATCAAAGGTTTTTCTGGTGAAGATGCGACCCCTGCTCTGGAAGGCGCAGATGTCGTTCTTATTTCTGCAGGTGTTGCGCGTAAACCGGGTATGGATCGTTCCGACCTGTTTAACGTTAACGCCGGTATCGTGAAAAACCTGGTACAGCAAGTTGCGAAAACCTGCCCGAAAGCGTGCATTGGTATTATCACTAACCCAGTGAACACCACTGTGGCTATCGCTGCAGAAGTGCTGAAAAAAGCCGGTGTTTATGACAAAAACAAACTGTTCGGCGTTACCACGCTGGATATCATTCGTTCCAACACCTTTGTTGCGGAACTGAAAGGCAAACAGCCGGGCGAAGTTGAAGTGCCGGTTATTGGCGGTCACTCTGGTGTTACCATTCTGCCGCTGCTGTCACAGGTTCCTGGCGTCAGCTTCACCGAACAAGAAGTGGCTGATTTGACCAAACGTATCCAGAACGCGGGTACTGAAGTGGTTGAAGCGAAAGCCGGTGGCGGGTCTGCAACCTTGTCTATGGGTCAGGCAGCTGCACGTTTTGGTCTGTCTCTGGTTCGCGCACTGCAGGGTGAACAAGGCGTTGTAGAATGTGCCTACGTTGAAGGCGACGGTCAGTACGCACGTTTCTTCTCTCAACCGCTGCTGCTGGGTAAAAATGGTGTGGAAGAGCGTAAATCTATCGGCACCCTGAGCGCATTTGAACAGAACGCGCTGGAAGGTATGCTGGATACGCTGAAGAAAGATATCGCCCTGGGCGAAGAGTTCGTTAATAAGTAATTGATTAGCGGATAATAAAAAAAACCGGAGCAACGTCTCCGGTTTTTTGTCTTTCACGCTGGCCTTAATTGGTCGCCGGATATTCCTGAATGGTGACCTGCAACGTTAACTGTTTATCATCACGCATCACTACAACCGGGATCACCGAGCCTGGTCGGATTTCCGCCACCTGATCCATCGTCTCCAGAGCAGAGATGGCCGGTTTGTTATCCACTGAAATAATCAAATCGTTGACCTGAATACCCGCATTCGCCGCCGGGCCGTCAGGTGACACTTCATTAACCACGATCCCTTGCAGTTGATCGATGCCGCCGCCCTGCGCGTGCAAAGGTGCGATCTCTCGTCCACCAATGCCAATGTAGCCACGGATCACGCGACCATCGCGGATCAGCTTATCCATAATTTTGGTTGCTAACTGGAAAGGAATCGCAAAGCCGATACCTTCCGGCGTTTCGCCATCGTTACTCTTATCAAACGACAGCGTGTTAATGCCCATAAGCTCACCTAGCGAGTTAACCAGCGCGCCACCAGAGTTACCATGGTTAATGGAAGCATCGGTTTGCAGGAAGTTTTGCCGCCCGGTCGGGTTCAGGCCGATTCGACCCGTGGCACTGATAATGCCCTGGGTAATGGTCTGCCCGAGGTTGTATGGGTTACCGATCGCCAGCACCACATCGCCAATGTGCGGTACGCGTCGTGAATTGATTGGAATAGTGGGTAAACCGCCAGTGGCATTAATTTTAAGCACCGCCAGATCGGTTAGAGAGTCAGATCCCACCAGTAATGCTTCAAAAACACGACCATCCTGTAAGGCGACGATGATCTGATCGGCGTCGTTGATCACGTGTTTATTGGTGATGATATAACCGCGTTGATCCATGATCACGCCAGATCCCAGTGTACGGATCTCAAGCTGGTTGTGTGAGGAGGTGTTCAAACCACGGTTATAAACGTTGACTACCGCTGGCGCGGCGCGGCGAACCGCCAGATTATAGCTGGCAGGCGTCTCATCGGTACTGTCGAATTGCGGTGTGGAAAGCGGGTTAATGCTGCGCAGCGAAGGCATGGCAACCAGCAGAATAGCGCCGACAATTAATCCAATCGCAACGGAACGTAAGAGCTTCACAAACATGATGGAGGCGTCATTAAAAAAGGGAACGGCAGCAGCATACCACGAGTTAACCGGACATCACACGTCAGCCTGATGCCCGGTTTACGACATTAACGCATTAGCAGGTAAATGCTCTCATTGCCACGTACGATCTGCAGGGCGATGATGGACGGTTTTGTCGCCAGCACTTTGCGCATTTCAGCGATCGAATTCACCCGATCGCGGTTGACGCCAATGATCACATCGTCTTTTTGCAAGCCAGCCTGAGCGGCGGGGCTTCCTTTGACAACCTCATCGATCTTAATACCTTTGCCGCCATCTTTTAGCTGACCATCGCTCAACGTTGCGCCTTCCAGCGCAGGTGTGATCATCTCGGCACTGGCTGACGATGAGGTGCTGGTATCGAGTGTCACTTCTACTTCCAGTGGTTTGCCGTTACGCAGCAGGCCAAGTTTCACTTTCGTGCCCGGCTCGGTGGTCGCGATACGAGAACGCAACTCAGCAAAGCTATTGAGTGGTTTACCGTTGAGACTGGTAATAATATCGCCCGCTTTCACGCCTGCTTTCGCCGAGCCAGAACCTGGCAGCACTTCGCTGACAAACGCGCCGCGCTGAACGTCCAAATTAAATGCTTTGGCGATATCGGCACTCATTTCGGTACCTTTAATGCCTAACAGGCCGCGTTTGATTTCACCAAAATCAATAAGTTGCTGCGCCAGAGTTCGCGCCATATTACTCGGAATGGCAAAACCAATCCCTACGCTACCGCCGCCCGGGGCAAGGATTGCGGTGTTGATGCCAATTAATTCACCGTTAAGGTTTAACAGCGCACCGCCGGAGTTACCACGGTTAATAGAGGCATCGGTCTGAATAAAGTTTTCCAGACCTTCGAGATTTAACCCACTGCGGCCTAATGCGGAAACAATCCCGGAGGTGGCTGTTTGCCCAAGACCAAACGGGTTGCCGACAGCGACGGCAAAATCACCGACGCGCAGTTTATCGGAGTCGGCAATGGCAATTTGCGTTAATTTGCCTGGATTCTGAATTTGCAACAGGGCGATATCGCTCTGGTCATCACCGCCAATCAGCTTTGCATCAAACTCACGCCCGTCATTGAGTTGAATACTGATTTTCTGTGCCTGATTAATGACGTGATTGTTGGTCAGCACATAACCTTTATTGGCATTGATTATGACGCCGGAACCTAAACCTTCGAAAGGTTGCGCAGGCTGATCCGGTAAATCATCACCAAAAAACTTTTTGAATTCTTCCGGAATTTTCTGCTCCTGGCTGGCGGTTCCTTCGACTCGAACACTGACCACTGCGGGAAGCACTTTTTCCAGCATCGGCGCCAGACTGGGCAGAGGCGCTTGACCGGCAACCTGGCCGGGAATCGATGCGATGGCCTGAAACGGCGCCGAGAGAGTTAACCCGACACTTAACGCTAATGCACTCAACAGCTGGGTTTGCTTTTTCATTATTCCTGCTCTCGTACCTGAATGATAAGAAAAAGAGATTCAAAACAGTTTGATGTTATTGAATTTTCAGATGGCAAACAATGAGACACCAGATTAAATGATAGTCGGGGGAAGAAGAGAAGAGGAGGGCGCAATGGCTGCGCCCGAAAAATAAATTAGTCGCGCTTCGCGCCGGTACGTAACAGGCCGGATGCGCCTTCAGAATAGTCACGCGGCATTTGCACCGGAGCCTGATCGTTGCTGGCTTCAGATTCTGCCAGACGATTGCGGAACGGGTTGGCTTCAGCAGACAGTTCCGGCAGCAGGCTGCTAGAGCTTTTCGCCATGTGTTGATACAGCTGGCGATAGTCGTGCGCCATGGTATCCAGTAATTCCGCGCTGCGGGCAAAGTGGTTAACCAGCTCTTCGCGATACTCGTCCAGTTCAGCTTTATTTTTTTCAAGTTCGTACTGCAACGCCTGTTGCTGGCGCAGTTTACGATTACCAAAACGCATGGCCACAGCACCAATAATGATGCCGACGACTAACCCAATTAGCGCATATTCCCAGGTCATGAACATCTCCCGTTGTCTTTTGTTTCCGTAGGGTGTTGGCTTCAGGCTCCATGCCTGCGGCTGATTATGCCACTATAACCGTTAATTCCACAGAAGTGGAATCCCGACTGCATATCGCGTAGTGTAGAACGGCCTTTTTTTCGTCAACCGTGAACAACGGCACACCGATTATTCAAGGAATAACAAGAACATCATGCAAAGCGTTACCCCGACATCGCAATACCTGAAGGCGCTCAATGAAGGTAGCCATCAATCCGACGACGTACAAAAAGAGGCCGTCAGTCGGCTGGAGATTATCTATCAGGAATTAATCAACAGCACGCCGCCAGTCCCCAGGGCTAGCGGGCTAATGGCACGGGTCGGGAAACTGTGGGGGAAGCGCGAAGATGCAAGCAACGCGCCGGTGCGTGGCTTATATATGTGGGGCGGTGTAGGGCGCGGGAAAACCTGGCTGATGGATCTTTTCTATCAAAGTTTGCCGGGAGAGCGAAAACAGCGGCTGCATTTTCACCGTTTTATGCTGCGGGTGCATGAAGAATTAACCGCATTGCAAGGGCAGAGCGATCCGCTGGAAATTATTGCCGATCGTTTCAAAGCCGAAACTGACGTGCTCTGTTTTGATGAATTTTTTGTTTCTGATATTACCGATGCCATGCTGCTGGGTGGCCTGATGAAAGCATTGTTTGCTCGCGGCATAACGCTGGTAGCAACGTCAAATATTCCGCCGGATGAGCTTTATCGAAATGGCCTGCAACGTGCGCGTTTTCTGCCTGCAATCGATGCCATTAAACAGCATTGTGATGTAATGAACGTGGACGCCGGTGTTGATTATCGACTGCGTACCCTTACTCAGGCGCATCTGTGGCTGTCGCCGCTTAATGATGAAACGCGTGAGCAGATGGATAAGCTGTGGCTGGCGCTGGCAGGTGCAAAACGAGAACAAGCCCCTACGCTGGAAATCAATCATCGACCGCTGGCGACAATGGGCGTAGAAAACCAGACGCTGGCGGTGTCATTTACCACGCTGTGCGTCGATGCCCGCAGCCAGCATGACTATATTGCGCTCTCACGTCTGTTTCACACGGTGATGTTGTTTGATGTGCCTGTCATGACGCGGTTGATGGAGAGTGAAGCGCGGCGTTTCATTGCGCTGGTGGATGAATTTTACGAGCGCCATGTCAAGCTAGTGGTGAGCGCGGAAGTACCTTTGTATGAAATTTATCAGGGCGAGCGGCTGAAGTTTGAGTTCCAGCGTTGCCTGTCACGTCTGCAAGAGATGCAAAGCGAAGAGTATTTGAAGCGCGAGCATTTGGCGGGTTAAAACCTGTCACAAATCACAAAAAGGGGTCGATCTTTGACCCCGACTTCTCTATAATCTTGCGACCCCACGTTACAAGAAAGTTTTTTTCCCAAAACTTTTTGTGTGCTGGCATAGGCTATTC
This sequence comes from Escherichia sp. 93.1518, assembly GCF_013368915.2. NCBI lineage: Bacteria > Pseudomonadati > Pseudomonadota > Gammaproteobacteria > Enterobacterales > Enterobacteriaceae > Escherichia > Escherichia sp. 93.1518. The sequence continues at coordinate 53,030 of NZ_JABWMT020000017.1, read as the reverse complement.
GAAGGGGTAGGTTTGCCGGACTTTGTCGTGTGAACCTCAACAATTGAAGACGTTTGGGTGTTCACCAACGTGTAACTATTTATTGGGTAAGCTTTTAATGAAAACTTTTACAGCTAAACCAGAAACCGTAAAACGCGACTGGTATGTTGTTGACGCGACCGGTAAAACTCTGGGCCGTCTGGCTTCCGAACTGGCTCTGCGCCTGCGCGGTAAGCATAAAGCGGAATACACTCCGCACGTAGATACTGGTGATTACATCATCGTTCTGAACGCTGACAAAGTTGCTGTAACCGGCAACAAGCGTACTGACAAAGTGTACTATCATCACACCGGTCACATCGGTGGTATCAAACAAGCGACCTTTGAAGAGATGATTGCTCGCCGTCCTGAGCGTGTGATTGAAATCGCGGTTAAAGGCATGTTGCCAAAAGGCCCGCTGGGTCGTGCTATGTTCCGTAAACTGAAAGTTTACGCGGGTAACGAGCACAACCACGCGGCACAGCAACCGCAAGTTCTTGACATCTAATCGGGATTATAGGCAATGGCTGAAAATCAATACTACGGCACTGGTCGCCGCAAAAGTTCCGCAGCTCGCGTTTTCATCAAACCGGGCAACGGTAAAATCGTTATCAACCAACGTTCTCTGGAACAGTACTTCGGTCGTGAAACTGCCCGCATGGTAGTTCGTCAGCCGCTGGAACTGGTCGACATGGTTGAGAAACTGGATCTGTACATCACCGTTAAAGGTGGTGGTATCTCTGGTCAGGCTGGTGCGATCCGTCACGGTATCACCCGCGCTCTGATGGAGTACGACGAGTCCCTGCGTTCTGAACTGCGTAAAGCTGGCTTCGTTACTCGTGACGCTCGTCAGGTTGAACGTAAGAAAGTCGGTCTGCGTAAAGCACGTCGTCGTCCGCAGTTCTCCAAACGTTAATTGCTTTCTGCTCTGGCAGAATACAATTTGCGAAAAAACCCGCTTCGGCGGGTTTTTTTATGGCTAAAATCTGAATCAGCGTAAAATGGAAAGATGCTTTTTGCTACCGTCTGACAGGTAGGTAAAGCAAAAACAACATCGCCGATAAGGGATTAAGTTAACCATTTCAGACTAAAGCGCATCTCTTTTTCCCCATTTCCGGTATCGACTTACCACAAAGGTCGCAAAATCTGGTAAACTATCATCCAATTTTCTGCCCAAATGTCGGGTATTGCTCATTTTTTGTTTGATTTTCGAACAAAGAGAGTCGTTCCTTACTGGGTAACATAACTTCTGACTGGCCACCTGGTGGCTGGTAGCAGTAAAAATTCTGACTATACCTGGAGGTTTTCATGGCTGTCGCTGCCAACAAACGTTCGGTAATGACGCTGTTTTCCGGTCCTACTGACATCTATAGCCATCAGGTCCGCATTGTGCTGGCTGAGAAAGGTGTAAGTTTCGAGATCGAACACGTGGAAAAGGACAATCCGCCTCAGGATCTGATTGACCTCAACCCGAATCAGAGCGTTCCGACCCTGGTGGATCGTGAGCTGACCCTGTGGGAATCTCGCATCATTATGGAATATCTGGATGAGCGTTTCCCGCATCCGCCACTGATGCCTGTTTACCCAGTAGCTCGCGGTGAAAGCCGTCTGTACATGCACCGTATCGAAAAAGACTGGTACACGCTGATGAACACCATCATCAACGGTTCAGCTTCTGAAGCAGATGCCGCACGTAAGCAACTGCGCGAAGAACTGCTGGCGATTGCGCCGGTCTTCGGTCAGAAGCCGTACTTCCTGAGCGATGAGTTCAGCCTGGTTGATTGCTACCTTGCTCCACTGCTGTGGCGTCTGCCGCAACTGGGCATCGAGTTTAGCGGCCCGGGTGCGAAAGAGCTGAAAGGCTATATGACCCGCGTCTTTGAGCGTGACTCTTTCCTTGCTTCTTTAACTGAAGCAGAACGTGAAATGCGTCTGGGCCGGAGTTAATCTGTATGGATTTGTCACAGCTAACACCACGTCGTCCCTATCTGCTGCGTGCATTCTATGAGTGGTTGCTGGATAACCAGCTCACGCCGCACCTGGTGGTGGATGTGACGCTCCCTGGCGTGCAGGTTCCTATGGAATATGCGCGTGACGGGCAAATCGTACTCAACATTGCGCCGCGTGCGGTTGGCAATCTGGAACTGGCGAATGATGAAGTGCGTTTTAACGCGCGCTTTGGTGGCATTCCGCGTCAGGTTTCAGTGCCGCTGGCTGCCGTGCTGGCTATCTACGCCCGCGAAAATGGCGCAGGAACGATGTTCGAGCCTGAAGCTGCCTACGACGAAGATGCCAGTATCATGAATGATGATGAAGCGTCGGCAGATAATGAAACCGTTATGTCGGTCATTGACGGCGATAAGCCCGATCACGATGATGACCATCATCCTGACGATGAACCGCCACAGCCTCCACGCGGTGGACGCCCGGCATTGCGGGTTGTGAAATAAATGATAAACAGGCCCATGTGGCCTGTTTTGCTATCTACCTTCTTTTCGCCTGATTTTAATACTGTGTTACGATAACTTCGCTATTATCCGTCAACGTATTTTCCCAGAAAGAGCTCTATGAACGCATTTGATCCGCAAGCAGAAGATTCTCCGGCTACTATCGGTCGTAACTTGCGTCGTCGTCCACTGGCGCGCAAAAAACTCTCCGAAATGGTGGAGGAAGAGCTGGAGCAGATGATCCGCCGTCGTGAATTTGGCGAAGGTGAGCAACTGCCGTCTGAACGCGAACTTATGGCGTTCTTTAACGTTGGGCGTCCTTCGGTACGTGAGGCGTTGGCGGCGTTAAAGCGCAAAGGTCTGGTACAAATTAATAATGGTGAACGCGCTCGTGTCTCGCGTCCTTCTGCGGACACCATCATCGGCGAGCTTTCCGGCATGGCAAAAGATTTTCTTTCCCATCCTGGCGGGATAGCCCATTTCGAACAGTTACGCCTGTTCTTTGAGTCCAGCCTGGTGCGCTATGCGGCTGAACATGCCACCGATGAGCAAATTGATTTGCTGGCAAAAGCTCTGGAAATCAACAGTCAGTCGCTGGATAACAACGCCGCGTTTATTCGTTCAGACGTTGATTTCCACCGTGTGCTGGCAGAGATCCCTGGGAACCCGATCTTTATGGCGATCCACGTTGCTCTGCTCGACTGGCTGATCGCCGCCCGTCCGACAGTCGCCGATCAGGCGCTGCACGAGCATAATAACGTTAGTTATCAGCAGCATATTGCGATCGTTGATGCGATCCGTCGTCACGATCCCGATGAAGCCGATCGCGCATTGCAATCGCATCTCAACAGCGTTTCTGCCACCTGGCACGCCTTCGGTCAGACCACCAACAAAAAGAAATAATGCCACTTTAGTGAAGCAGATCGCATTATAAGCGTTCTGTATGATGTGTTGCTTATTTGATCTGGTATAACAGGTATAAAGGTATATCGTTTCTAACAGGCAAGCATCACTTCAGAGGTATTTATGGCAACAAATTTACGTGGCGTAATGGCCGCACTCCTGACTCCTTTTGACCAACAACAAGCACTGGATAAAGCGAGTCTGCGCCGCCTGGTTCAGTTCAATATTCAGCAGGGCATCGACGGCTTATACGTAGGTGGTTCAACCGGCGAAGCCTTTGTACAGAGCCTTTCCGAGCGTGAACAGGTACTGGAAATCGTCGCTGAAGAGGCGAAAGGTAAGATTAAATTAATCGCTCACGTAGGTTGCGTCAGCACTGCTGAAAGCCAACAACTTGCGGCATCTGCTAAACGTTATGGCTTCGATGCCGTCTCTGCCGTTACGCCGTTCTACTATCCTTTCAGCTTTGAAGAACACTGCGATCACTACCGGGCAATCATTGATTCAGCGGATGGTTTACCGATGGTGGTGTACAACATTCCGGCGTTAAGCGGCGTTAAACTGAGCCTGGATCAGATCAACACTCTGGTTACGTTGCCAGGTGTCGGCGCGCTGAAACAGACCTCTGGTGATCTCTATCAGATGGAGCAGATCCGTCGTGAACATCCGGATCTGGTGCTCTACAACGGTTACGACGAAATCTTTGCTTCCGGCCTGCTGGCGGGCGCTGATGGTGGTATCGGTAGTACCTACAACATCATGGGCTGGCGTTATCAGGGCATCGTTAAGGCGTTAAAAGAAGGTGATATCCAGACCGCGCAGAAACTGCAAACCGAGTGCAACAAAGTCATTGATTTGCTGATTAAAACTGGCGTATTCCGTGGCCTGAAAACAGTTCTGCACTATATGGATGTGGTGTCCGTTCCGCTGTGCCGCAAACCGTTTGGTCCGGTAGATGAAAAATATCTGCCAGAACTGAAGGCGCTGGCTCAGCAGTTGATGCAAGAGCGCGGGTGAGTTTTTCCCCTCACTCGCCCCTACCGGGTGAGGGGAAATAAACGCATCTGTACCCTACAACTTTCATACCAAAGCGTGTGGGCAACGCCCATCGCGGGAGACTCACAATGAGTACTACAACCCAGAATATCCCGTGGTATCGCCATCTCAACCGCGCACAATGGCGAGCATTTTCCGCTGCCTGGTTGGGATATCTACTTGATGGTTTTGATTTCGTTTTAATTGCCCTGGTACTCACCGAAGTACAAGGTGAATTTGGGCTGACGACGGTGCAGGCGGCAAGTCTGATCTCCGCAGCCTTTATCTCACGCTGGTTCGGAGGCCTGATGCTTGGGGCTATGGGGGACCGTTACGGGCGTCGTCTGGCAATGGTCACCAGTATCGTTCTCTTCTCGGTCGGGACGCTGGCTTGCGGCTTCGCGCCAGGCTACATCACTATGTTTATCGCTCGTCTGGTGATCGGCATGGGGATGGCAGGAGAATACGGTTCCAGCGCCACCTATGTGATTGAAAGCTGGCCAAAACACCTGCGTAACAAAGCCAGTGGTTTTCTGATTTCCGGCTTCTCTGTAGGTGCCGTCGTTGCTGCCCAAGTATACAGCCTGGTGGTTCCGATCTGGGGCTGGCGTGCGCTGTTCTTTATCGGCATCTTACCGATCATCTTTGCTCTCTGGCTGCGGAAAAACATCCCGGAAGCAGAAGACTGGAAAGAGAAACACGGAGGTAAAGCACCGGTACGTACAATGGTGGATATTCTTTACCGTGGTGAACATCGCATCGCCAATATCGTGATGACGCTGGCGGCAGCTACTGCGCTGTGGTTCTGCTTCGCCGGCAACCTGCAAAATGCCGCAATCGTCGCTGTTCTTGGGCTGTTATGCGCCGCAATCTTTATCAGCTTTATGGTACAGAGTACGGGCAAACGCTGGCCAACCGGTGTGATGCTGATGGTGGTTGTGTTGTTTGCTTTCCTCTATTCATGGCCGATTCAGGCGCTGTTGCCGACGTATCTGAAAACTGAGCTGGCTTATAACCCTCATACGGTCGCCAATGTGCTGTTCTTTAGTGGTTTTGGTGCGGCGGTGGGTTGCTGCGTCGGTGGCTTCCTCGGTGACTGGCTGGGAACCCGCAAAGCCTACGTATATAGCCTGTTAGCTTCACAATTGCTGATTATTCCGGTATTTGCGATTGGCGGCGCAAACGTCTGGGTACTCGGTCTGTTACTGTTCTTCCAGCAAATGCTTGGTCAGGGCATCTCCGGGATCTTACCGAAACTGATCGGCGGTTATTTCGATACCGACCAGCGTGCGGCGGGGCTGGGCTTTACCTACAACGTCGGCGCACTTGGCGGCGCACTGGCTCCAATCCTCGGCGCGTTGATCGCTCAACGTCTGGATCTGGGCACTGCGCTGGGATCGCTCTCGTTCAGTCTGACGTTCGTGGTGATCTTGCTGATTGGTCTGGATATGCCATCCCGCGTTCAGCGTTGGCTGCGCCCGGAAGCGTTACGTACTCATGACGCTATCGACGGCAAACCATTTAGCGGTGCCGTGCCGTTTGGCAGCGCCAAAAACGATTTAGTCAAAACCAAAAGTTAATCCTGTAGCCCGGTCTCTGCACCGGGCCTTTCGCTAAGGGAAGAAGTATGTCGTTACTTGCACAACTGGATCAAAAAATCGCTACCAATGGTGGCTTGATTGTCTCCTGCCAGCCGGTTCCGGACAGCCCGCTCGATAAACCCGAAATCGTTGCTGCCATGGCATTAGCGGCAGAGCAGGCGGGTGCGGTCGCTATTCGCATAGAGGGTGTGGCAAACCTGAAAGCCACGCGTGCGGTGGTGAGCGTGCCGATTATCGGGATTGTGAAACGCGATCTGGAGGATTCTCCGGTACGTATCACGGCCTATATTGAAGATGTTGATGCACTGGCGCAGGCTGGCGCGGATATTATCGCGATTGATGGCACCGATCGTCCGCGTCCGGTGCCTGTTGAAACGCTGCTTGCGCGTATTCACCACCACGGTTTACTGGCGATGACTGACTGCTCAACGCCGGAAGACGGTCTGGCTTGCCAAAAGCTGGGAGCCGAAATTATTGGTACTACGCTTTCTGGCTATACCACACCTGAAACGCCAGAAGAGCCCGATCTGGCGCTGGTGAAAACATTGAGCGACGCCGGATGCCGGGTGATTGCCGAAGGGCGATACAACACGCCAGCGCAGGCGGCAGATGCGATGCGCCACGGCGCATGGGCAGTGACGGTCGGTTCTGCCATTACGCGTCTTGAACACATTTGTCAGTGGTACAACACAGCGATGAAAAAGGCGGTGCTATGACCACACTGGCGATTGATATCGGCGGTACTAAACTTGCCGCCGCGCTGATTGGCGCTGACGGGCAGATCCGCGATCGTCGTGAACTTCCTACGCCAGCCAGCCAGACACCAGAAGCCTTGCGTGATGCCTTATCCGCATTAGTCTCCCCGTTGCAAGCTCATGCGCAGCAGGTTGCCATCGCTTCAACCGGGATAATCCGCGACGGCAGCCTGCTGGCGCTGAATCCGCATAATCTCGGTGGATTGCTACACTTTCCGTTAGTCAAAACGCTGGAACAACTTACCGACTTGCCGACCATTGCCATTAATGATGCGCAGGCCGCAGCGTGGGCGGAGTATCAGGCGCTGGAAGGCGATATAACCGATATGGTGTTTATCACCGTTTCCACCGGTGTTGGCGGCGGCGTGGTCAGCGGCGGCAAACTGCTTACCGGCCCAGGTGGTCTGGCGGGGCACATCGGGCATACGCTTGCCGATCCGCAGGGGCCTGTCTGTGGCTGTGGACGCACAGGTTGCGTGGAAGCGATTGCTTCTGGTCGCGGCATTGCAGCGGCAGCGCAGGGGGAGTTGGCTGGCGCGGATGCGAAAACTATTTTCACGCGCGCCGGGCAGGGCGACGAGCAGGCACAGCAACTGATTCATCGCTCCGCACATGCGCTGGCAAGACTGATTGCCGATGTTAAAGCCACAACTGATTGCCAGTGTGTGGTGCTCGGCGGCAGTGTCGGGCTGGCGGAAGGGTATCTGGCGCTGGTGGAAACGTATCTGGCTCAGGAGCCAGCGGCATTTCATGTTGAGTTACTGGCGGCGCACTACCGCCATGATGCAGGTTTACTTGGAGCTGCGTTGCTGGCTCAGGGAGAAAAATTATGATGATGGGTGAAGTACAGTCGTTACCATTTGCCGGTTTACATCCAGCACTACTGGACGCGTTAACGCTGGCATTAGCCGCCAGGCCGCAGGAAAAAGCGCCGGGTCGTTACGAATTGCAGGGCGACAATATCTTTATGAATGTCATGACTTTTAACACTCAATCGCCCGTTGAGAAAAAAGCCGAATTGCACGAGCAATATATTGATATCCAGTTATTGTTAAGCGGCGAGGAGCGGATTCTTTTTGGCATGGCAGGCACTGCGCGTCAGTGTGAAGAGTTTCACCATGAGGATGATTACCAGCTTTGCAGCGCCATTGAGAACGAGCAAGCTATCATCCTGAAACCGGGAATGTTCGCCGTGTTTATGCCAGGAGAACCGCATAAACCGGGATGTGTTGTTAGCGAGCCAGGAGAGATTAAAAAGGTGGTAGTGAAGGTTAAGGCCGAGTTAATGGCTTAAAATTATCTGGATAGTTCGTTTTATAAATTCGCCAGACAATGTCTGGCGAATTTATTGTTACCACGCTTAAACTTCCAGCCAGTTCATGATCCCGTCAGCCGCTTTACGACCTTCGGCGATGGCGGTCACCACCAGATCCGAACCACGCACGATGTCACCACCGGCAAAGATTTTCGGGTTACTGGTCTGAAAGGCGTTTTCGTTACCTTCCGGGGCAATGATACGACCCTGCGAATCCAGCTCAACGCTGTGTTCTGCCAGCCATTCCATGCTGTGTGGGCGGAAACCAAACGCCATGATCACCGCATCTGCCGGAACAATATGTTCTGACCCTGCCACGATCTCCGCGCGGCGACGGCCTTTAGCGTCCGGTTCGCCCATTTCGGTGCGCACCATTTTCACGCCGCTGACTTTACCGTTGCCATTCACTTCAATACCCAGCGGCTGGACGTTGAATTTGAACTCAACGCCTTCTTCCCGCGCGTTTTTCACTTCGCGACGGGAACCTGGCATGTTCTCTTCATCACGACGATAGGCGCAGATAACGTGCTTTGCTCCCTGACGCACGGAAGTCCGCACACAGTCCATCGCGGTATCGCCGCCGCCAAGCACCACCACGCGCTTGCCTTCCATGCTGACGAAAGGTTCGTCGCTGGTTTCGCCAAAGCCCATCAACTGTTTGGTGTTGGCGATAAGGAACGGCAGCGCCGCGTACACACCATCGGCGTCTTCGTTTTCCAGCCCGCCGCGCATTGACTGATAAGTCCCGACGCCAAGGAACACGGCATCGTAATCTTTCAGTAGATCGTCAAGCTGTACGTCACGGCCCACTTCGGTATTGAGCCTGAATTCAATACCCATGCCGGTGAAGATTTCACGGCGGCGCGTCATCACCTCTTTTTCCAGCTTGAAGGCTGGAATGCCGAAAGTCAGCAGGCCGCCGATTTCCGGGTGACGGTCGAAGACGACAGCTTTGACACCGTTGCGCGTCAGGACATCCGCACACGACAGACCCGCCGGACCTGCGCCGATAATCGCCACTTTTTTATCGGTTTGCTTCACGCCGGACATATCCGGGCGCCAGCCCATTTCGAACGCTTTATCATTGATATAACGCTCAATATTACCGATGGTCACTGCGCCGAATTCATCGTTCAGGGTACAGGAACCTTCGCACAGACGATCCTGCGGGCAGACACGTCCGCACACTTCCGGCAGGGTATTTGTTTGATGCGACAGTTCTGCCGCTTCAAAAATACGTCCCTCGTTGGCGAGCTTCAGCCAGTTCGGGATGTAGTTGTGTACCGGGCATTTCCACTCGCAGTATGGGTTGCCGCATGACAGGCAGCGATCAGCCTGTGCTTTGGCCTGGCCTTCGGAAAACGGCTCGTAAATTTCAACAAACTCAATTTTGCGGATCTTCAGCGGTTTCTTTGGCGGATCAACGCGCTGCAGGTCGATAAATTGATAAACATTCTGACTCATTGTTGCTACCCCTTACTGCGCCTGCACGCGCAACTCTGCTGCGCTACGACTACGGTGACCCAGCAGTGCTTTTACATCACTGGACTTCGGTTTAACCAGCGCGAATTTAGTGGCGAAGGTTGACCAGTTAGCCAGAATTTCTTCGCCACGCTGGGAACCAGTATGCTGCACATGCTCGGTGATAAGACCACGCAGATGCTCTTCATGGATCGCCAGAGAGTCCACGCTTAAGACCTCCACCAGTTCCGGGTTAACGCGTTTGCGGAAATCGCCGCTTTCGTCGAGAACGTAAGCGAAGCCGCCAGTCATGCCCGCGCCGAAGTTAACGCCAGTTTTACCCAGAATACAGACGATACCGCCCGTCATATATTCACAGCCGTTGTCGCCAATACCTTCTACCACGGTAATAGCACCGGAGTTACGCACGCCAAAACGTTCACCCGCGCGGCCTGCGGCATACAGACGACCACCGGTCGCACCATACAGGCAGGTGTTGCCGATAATGCTTGCTTCATGGCTGCGGAAGGCCGAGCCAACCGGAGGACGAATGGCGATTAAGCCGCCCGCCATGCCTTTACCGACATAGTCGTTGGCATCACCCGTCAGATACAGCTCCACGCCGCCCGCGTTCCACACGCCGAAACTCTGGCCTGCGGTGCCGTTGAAGTACGCTTTGATTGGATCGGCAGCCAGTCCCTGATCGCCGTGCGTCTGGGCGATATAACCTGAAAGCGATGCGCCGACAGAACGGTCGGTGTTACGAATATCGAACCAGAAGGTTTTGCTCTGGCGCTCATCGACAAACGGTTTCGCCTGTTGCAGCAACTGCGCATTCAGCAGGCCGTTATCAAACGGCGGGTTGTTTTCGGTGCAGTACAGCGCCTTGCCAGCCTTAGGCTCGGCAGTCTCCAGCAGCTTCGATAGCGCCAGTTTTTGCTGTTTAGCGGTGAAACCGTCCAGCTCTTTCAGCAGGTCGGTGCGACCAATCAGATCCACCAGACGCGTTACCCCTAGCTGTGCCATCAGCTCGCGGGTTTCACGGGCGATAAATTCAAAGTAATTCGTCACCTTGAACGGCAGGCCGTGGTAGTGATTTTTACGCAGTTTTTCGTCCTGAGTTGCCACGCCGGTGGCGCAGTTGTTCAGATGGCAAATACGCAGATATTTACAGCCGAGCGCCACCATTGGGCCAGTGCCGAAACCGAAACTTTCCGCGCCGAGGATGGCTGCTTTGATGATATCGACACCGGTTTTCAGGCCGCCATCAACCTGCAAACGGATCTTATGACGCAAGCCGTTGGCAACCAGCGCCTGTTGGGTTTCAACAAGCCCCAGCTCCCACGGGCAGCCTGCGTATTTCACCGATGAAAGCGGACTTGCGCCGGTGCCGCCGTCATAGCCTGCGATGGTGATCAAGTCCGCATAGGCTTTCGCCACGCCAGTCGCGATGGTGCCTACGCCCGGCTCAGACACCAGCTTCACGGAGATCATCGCTTTCGGGTTAACCTGTTTCAGGTCGAAAATCAGCTGCGCTAAATCCTCGATAGAGTAGATATCGTGGTGCGGTGGCGGGGAGATCAACGTTACGCCCGGCACGGAATAGCGCAGTTTGGCGATGTAAGGAGTGACTTTATCGCCCGGTAACTGACCGCCTTCACCCGGTTTCGCGCCCTGGGCGACTTTAATCTGAATGACGTCGGCATTGACCAGGTACGCCGGAGTAACACCGAAGCGACCGGAAGCCACCTGCTTGATGCGCGACACTTTGTTAGTGCCATAGCGCGCCGGATCTTCACCACCTTCACCGGAGTTGGAATTGCCGCCAATGCTGTTCATCGCTTCCGCCAGCGCCTCGTGCGCTTCCGGGCTTAATGCGCCGATAGACATTGCGGCGGTATCGAAGCGTTTAAACAGTTCGCTTGCCGGTTCAACATCAGCAATGTTGACCGCTTCATCACCTGGAGTAATCGCCAGCAGATCGCGCAGCGTGGTAGCAGGACGCTCGTTAACCAGCTTCGCGTATTCCTGATAGTCGCTGTACTCGCCGCTCTGTACCGCCTGTTGCAACGTGCGCACTACGTCCGGGTTGTAGGCGTGGTATTCGCCGCCGTGCACATATTTCAGCAGGCCGCCCTGGCTGATGGGTTTACGCGCCAGCCAGGCACGTTTCGAGAGATTCAGCAGATCCTGCTGGAAGTCTTCAAAGCCTGCTCCGCCAATGCGGCTAACCACGCCCTGGAAGCACAGGCTCACAACGTCATCGTGCAGACCGACCGCCTCAAACAGTTTCGAGCAGCGGTAAGAGGCGATGGTGGAGATGCCCATTTTGGACATGATTTTGTACAAGCCTTTGTTGATGCCGTTACGGTAGTTGAGCATCACGGTACGATAATTTTTGGCAATCGCGTGGGTGTCAACCAGGCGACCCAGCGTTTCATAGGCAAGGTACGGATAAATAGCCGTCGCGCCGAAGCCTAGTAACACGGCGAAGTGGTGCGGATCGCGGGCGCTGGCGGTTTCGACGATGATGTTGGCGTCGCAACGCAGGCTTTGATCGACCAGACGGGTCTGGATCGCGCCAACCGCCATCGGAGCCGGAACCGGCAGGCGATCTTTAGCGATATTCCGGTCGGAGAGCACCAGCAACACGGTGCCGCTACGTACCATTTTTTCGGCTTTGTCGCACAGCTCTTTGACTGTCGCTTCGAGCGTGGTTTTAGTGACGTCAAAGGTGATATCCAGCGTATCTGCGCGGTAGTGCTCCTCTTTCATCGTCGTGAGCTGTTTGAAATCGGAGTAGAGCAGAATCGGCGATTTAAAGCTTAAACGGTGCGCCTGGCCCTCTGCTTCACAGAAGACGTTCATTTCACGACCAATGCTGGTGGCGAGCGACATAACATGCGCTTCACGCAGCGGGTCGATTGGCGGGTTAGTCACCTGAGCAAACTGCTGGCGGAAGTAGTCGTAAATAATGCGCGGCTGACTGGAGAGCACGGCGAATGGGGTATCATCGCCCATCGATCCGACCGCTTCCTGACCGTTTTCGCCCAGTACGCGAATTACGGAGTCCAGCTCTTCCGCACTGTAGTTAAACTGTTTCTGGTAGCTGGCAAGCGTGTCGTCGTCCAGTTCGCGGCTACCCACTTCTTCATCGGGCAGATCTTCAAACGGTACCAGTCGGCGGACGTTTTTCTCCATCCACTCTTTATAAGGGTGGCGGCTTTTCAGATCGTCATCGGTTTCTGCCGAGTGCAGAATACGCCCACTGCGGGTGTCGATAACCATCAGTTCGCCTGGCCCGACGCGGCCTTTTTCGACCACTTCGTCAGGCTGGTAATCCCAGATACCGACTTCAGAGGCGCAGGTGATGAGCTTATCTTTGGTAATGACGTAGCGTGCCGGACGCAGACCGTTACGGTCGAGGTTACAGGCAGCGAAGCGACCATCGGACATCACGATGCCCGCCGGACCATCCCACGGTTCCATATGCATGGAGTTAAAGTCAAAGAAGGCACGCAGTTCCGGGTCCATATCCGGGTTGTTCTGCCAGGCGGGTGGTACTAATAGGCGCATGGCGCGGATGATATCCATCCCGCCTGCCAGCAGCAGTTCCAGCATGTTATCCATCGAACTGGAGTCAGAGCCGGTTTCGTTGACGAACGGTGCGGCGTCGTGCAGATCAGGGATAAGCGGCGTCTGGAATTTATAGGTACGCGCACGCGCCCATTGGCGGTTACCGGTGATAGTGTTGATTTCGCCGTTGTGCGCCAGATAGCGGAACGGCTGCGCCAGCGGCCAGCGCGGCACGGTGTTGGTGGAGAAGCGTTGATGGAACAGGCAGATAGCTGATTCCAGACGCAGATCAGCAAGATCCAGGTAAAAGCGCGGCAAATCCGCCGGCATACACAGACCTTTATAGATGTTGACCAGATTCGACAGGCTACAGACGTAGAAGTCTTTATCGGCCTCGAGACGTTTTTCAATGCGGCGACGGGCGATAAACAGACGGCGCTCCATATCGCGCGGACGCCAGCCTGCCGGGGCGTTCACAAAAATTTGCTCAATGCGCGGCAGCGAGGAGAGGGCGATTTCACCCAGTACACCTTCGTTGGTAGGGACATCACGCCAGCCGACAATCGACAAGGTTTCGCGTTGTAGCTCTTCTTCAACGATGCGGCGTGCGGCGGCGGCGAGTTCAGGATCTTTATTCAGGAAGATCATCCCGACGGCGTAGTTTTTCGCTAAACGCCAGCCGCGTTCCTGCGCAACGATGCGAAAAAAGCGATCCGGTTTTTGTAACAGCAGACCGCAACCGTCACCGGTTTTACCATCAGCGAGAATCGCGCCACGGTGCTGCATACGGGCCAGTGCGTGTATTGCAGTACGCACTACCTTGTGGCTAGGTTCGCCTTCTATGTGGGCGATCAGGCCGAAACCACAGTTATCCCTCTCAAGGGATTTATCGTACAACATATCGTGAACCTCCCCCAGGCTCTGCGGGAACCCCACTACCGAACCGCTGCGCACGGGCACAGAAAGAGCATGGCGACGGGGTTTGCGTTTCATACGCTTACCTCGCATTCGCCCCCTTTTTTGTCCTTTTCGCATCAGTTAATACGGTGAAGAGGGGAACTCAATTACTGCATAAATATGATGAGCAGGCTGCTCATCCAGAAAGCTTCCAGCGGATTTCCAACTTATCGGGAAAGCTGATACAGGTCAAATGGCAAGCTTATTGGTCTGGAAATGTGCTTTAGCGCAAAATTCTTTGTTAATTTATTGAATTTAAACTGAATTTGTTGTTCTTTATTAATGGGAGGGGAAAAAGGAAAACGTTGAGTGCCTGACTACTATAGCGGCGTGTTAACCCTTATCCTGCCTTGAATTGACGTTTGAAGCAGTGTTTTATACTGCCTTAAGAGGAAAAGGCATTTCATGCTACTGTTTTTGTTTAAAATCCATTAGCGGATAAAAAAATCCGACGCAAGATAAGCAAAAGTAATTTATGTGCTATTGCATTAAATTTCAGTAATTGTGATTTATTATGCAGTTGATATAAGCAGGCCGGGGCGATTGATCCAGGTCATCGCCGAATTGAGCTAAAAATGGCAGGCTTTGGCCTCTTTTCAAGGCGCGGTCTATCAGATTATGCAGTTACAGAAATTAGTCAATATGTTTGGTGGGGATCTTACCCGTCGTTACGGGCAAAAGGTGCATAAACTGACGCTGCATGGCGGTTTTAGCTGCCCGAATCGTGACGGAACCATCGGACGCGGCGGATGCACATTCTGTAATGTTGCTTCGTTTGCCGACGAAGCACAGCAGCATCGCTCCATTGCCGAACAACTGGCGCATCAGGCGAATCTGGTTAACCGCGCGAAACGCTATCTGGCCTACTTTCAGGCTTATACCAGCACCTTTGCGGAAGTTCAGGTGCTGCGTTCCATGTATCAACAGGCGGTGAGCCAGGCCAATATTGTCGGTTTGTGTGTTGGTACGCGCCCGGACTGCGTGCCGGATGCGGTGTTGGATCTGCTTTGTGAATATAAAGACCAGGGCTACGAAGTGTGGCTGGAGCTGGGCCTGCAAACCGCGCATGACAAAACGCTGCATCGCATCAATCGCGGACATGATTTTGCCTGCTATCAGCGCACGACCCAGCTGGCGCGTCAGCGTGGACTGAAGGTGTGTTCTCATTTAATTGTCGGCCTGCCTGGCGAAGGGCACGCGGAATGTTTGCAAACGCTGGAGCGAGTGGTTGAAACCGGCGTGGACGGCATAAAGCTTCATCCCCTGCATATCGTGAAAGGCAGTATTATGGCGAAAGCCTGGGAAGCGGGGCGTTTGAACGGTATTGAACTGGACGATTACACGCTGACGGCCGGAGAAATGATTCGCCATACGCCACCGGAGGTTATCTACCACCGAATTTCCGCCAGCGCCCGTCGCCCGACGCTACTTGCTCCGCTGTGGTGTGAAAATCGCTGGACGGGAATGGTCGAGCTGGATCGCTATCTGAATGAACATGGCGTACAGGGATCGGCGCTGGGACGTCCGTGGCTACCTCCAACGGCGTAGGCCATTGAGGGGAATTCCGCATTTCTCACACAATTTATAACGTAACTGTCAGAATTGGGTATTATTGGGGCAGGTTGTCGTGAAGGAATTCCCTAATGAAGCAAATTCGTCTGCTGGCGCAGTATTATGTTGACCTGATGATGAAGTTAGGTCTGGTGCGCTTCTCAATGTTGCTGGCGCTGGCCCTTGTCGTTCTCGCCATTGTGGTACAAATGGCGGTGACCATGGTGCTGCATGGTCAGGTCGAAAGCATTGATGTTATTCGCTCTATCTTCTTTGGTCTGCTGATTACGCCGTGGGCGGTCTACTTTCTTTCGGTGGTTGTAGAGCAACTGGAGGAGTCACGACAACGTCTGTCACGGTTGGTGCAAAAACTGGAGGAGATGCGTGAGCGCGATCTGAGCCTCAACGTTCAGTTAAAAGACAATATTACCCAGCTTAATCAGGAAATTGCCGTTCGTGAAAAAGCGGAAGCTGAATTGCAGGAAACCTTCGGTCAGCTGAAAATTGAAATCAAAGAGCGTGAAGAGACACAAATTCAGCTCGAACAGCAATCCTCTTTCTTACGTTCCTTCCTTGACGCCTCTCCAGACCTGGTTTTTTACCGTAACGAAGATAAAGAGTTTTCCGGCTGTAACCGCGCAATGGAATTGCTAACCGGGAAGAGCGAAAAACAACTGGTTCATCTGAAACCTGCTGATGTTTACTCACCGGAAGCCGCCGCGAAAGTCATTGAGACCGATGAAAAAGTGTTCCGTCATAATGTGTCACTGACCTATGAGCAGTGGCTGGATTATCCCGACGGACGCAAAGCCTGCTTTGAAATCCGTAAAGTGCCGTACTACGACCGCGTGGGTAAACGCCACGGTTTGATGGGGTTTGGTCGTGACATTACCGAGCGTAAGCGGTATCAGGATGCGCTCGAACGTGCCAGCCGCGACAAAACGACTTTTATCTCCACCATCAGTCACGAATTGCGTACACCGCTGAACGGTATCGTTGGTTTAAGCCGCATTCTGCTGGATACGGAACTCACTGCTGAGCAGGAAAAATATCTCAAAACCATCCATGTTTCCGCCGTCACTTTGGGGAATATTTTTAACGATATTATCGACATGGATAAGATGGAGCGGCGTAAAGTTCAGCTTGATAACCAGCCAGTTGATTTCACCAGTTTCCTTGCCGATCTGGAAAATCTCTCCGCATTGCAGGCGCAACAAAAAGGGCTGCGTTTTATTCTGGAACCGACGCTACCATTACCGCATCAGATCATTACCGACGGTACGCGTTTACGGCAGATCCTGTGGAATCTCATCAGTAACGCCGTCAAATTCACCCAGCAAGGGCAGGTTACCGTGCGCGTGCGCTACGATGAAGGCGACATGCTGCATTTTGAAGTGGAAGACTCCGGCATCGGTATTCCGCAGGATGAGCTGGATAAAATTTTTGCCATGTATTATCAGGTGAAAGACAGTCACGGTGGTAAACCTGCCACCGGCACCGGCATTGGCCTGGCGGTTTCTCGTCGGCTGGCGAAAAATATGGGCGGCGATATCACCGTCACCAGCGAACAGGGCAAGGGTTCAACCTTTAGGTTGACGATCCACGCACCGTCGGTGGCAGAAGAGGTCGATGACGCGTTTGACGAAGACGATATGCCTTTACCGGCGCTGAATGTGCTGCTGGTGGAAGACATTGAACTGAACGTTATTGTCGCGCGTTCTGTACTGGAAAAATTGGGTAACAGCGTTGATGTAGCAATGACCGGCAAGGCGGCGCTGGAGATGTTTAAACCAGGCGAATACGACCTGGTATTGCTGGATATTCAGTTGCCAGATATGACCGGGCTGGATATCTCTCGTGAACTGACGAAGCGTTATCCGCGCGAAGATTTACCGCCGCTGGTGGCTTTAACCGCCAATGTGCTGAAAGATAAACAAGAGTACCTCAATGCTGGAATGGATGATGTGCTGAGTAAGCCGCTTTCCGTACCGGCGCTAACCGCGATGATCAAGAAATTCTGGGATACCCAGGATGATGAGGAGAGCACGGTGACGACAGAAGAGAACAGCAAATCTGAAGCATTACTCGATATACCCATGCTGGAACAGTATCTCGAACTTGTAGGGCCGAAATTGATTACCGATGGACTGGCGGTGTTTGAGAAAATGATGCCGGGCTATGTGAGTGTACTGGAGTCGAACCTGACGGCGCAGGATAAAAAAGGCATCGTCGAGGAAGGGCATAAAATTAAAGGCGCGGCAGGTTCAGTGGGGTTACGCCATCTACAACAGCTGGGTCAGCAAATTCAATCTCCCGACCTTCCTGCGTGGGAAGATAACGTAGGTGAATGGATTGAAGAGATGAAAGAAGAGTGGCGTCACGACGTAGACGTGCTGAAAGCGTGGGTGGCAAAAGCCACTAAAAAATGACCCCGGCTAGACCGGGGTGCGCGAATACTGCGCCAACACCAGGGAAATCTTGGCTGCGCCGTAAATTATTATGATGAGTTACAAGGGCACAGCACTGTTTTTCAGGCCGCACGCAGTTAAGATAGCAAATCTTAAATGATTTGTTACATGAATCAGTTAAATGTGTGATGCGTAGCATTTTTATTAAAAAGATTAATGTGTTTCAGTCAGTTGCGAAAGGATGATCACAATGAAGAAAATTGGCGTAGTTCTGAGCGGGTGCGGCGTCTATGACGGTTCTGAAATTCATGAAGCGGTGTTGACGTTGTTAGCTATTTCACGCAGCGGCGCGCAGGCGGTCTGCTTTGCGCCGGATAAGCAGCAGGTTGACGTTATCAACCATTTAACCGGCGAGGCGATGGCGGAATCGCGCAATGTGCTGATTGAAGCCGCGCGTATTGCGCGTGGTGAGATCCGTCCTCTGGCTCAGGCCGATGCTGCCGAACTGGATGCGTTGATTGTGCCGGGTGGCTTTGGCGCGGCGAAGAATTTAAGCAATTTTGCCAGCCTTGGCAGTGAATGCACCGTTGATCGTGAATTAAAGGCGTTGGCGCAAGCGATGCATCAGGCCGGTAAACCGCTTGGTTTTATGTGTATTGCCCCGGCGATGCTGCCGAAAATTTTCGATTTCCCGCTGCGTTTGACCATCGGTACTGATATCGATACCGCAGAAGTGCTGGAAGCGATGGGCGCGGAGCATGTGCCATGTCCGGTCGATGATATCGTTGTTGATGAAGACAATAAGATTGTCACTACACCGGCTTATATGTTGGCACAGAACATTGCGGAAGCGGCGAACGGTATTGATAAGCTGGTTTCTCGCGTGCTGGTTCTGGCTGAATGAGTAAAAGCCGCTTAACGGCGTTCGGTTTCGTTCGTCGTTTTCTTCTGCGGTTAGTGGTTGTCCTCGCCGTTTTATGGGGCGGGGGCATCGCGTTGTTTAGCATAGCGCCCGTTCCGTTCTCAGCGGTAATGTTCGAGCGACAGGTCAGTGCATGGCTACATGGTAATTTTCGTTACGTGGCACATTCTGACTGGGTCAGTATGGATCAAATATCGCCGTGGATGGGACTGGCGGTGATTGCCGCAGAAGATCAGAAATTCCCTGAGCACTGGGGCTTTGATGTCGCTTCCATTGAGAAAGCTCTGGCGCACAACGAGCGTAATGAAAATCGTATTCGCGGCGCATCAACGCTTTCCCAGCAGACAGCCAAAAACCTCTTTTTATGGGATGGGCGTAGCTGGATACGTAAAGGGCTGGAAGCAGGTCTGACATTGGGGATAGAAACGGTCTGGAGCAAAAAACGCATCCTGACGGTTTATCTGAATATTGCCGAATTTGGCGATGGTGTGTTTGGTGTTGAAGCCGCAGCGCAACGCTATTTCCATAAACCCGCGAGCAAACTCACTCAGTCGGAGGCTGCCTTACTGGCAGCAGTACTTCCGAACCCACTACGCTTTAAAGCTTCCGCACCCTCAGGCTACGTGCGTAGCCGTCAGGCGTGGATTTTACGGCAGATGCATCAGTTGGGCGGTGAATCTTTTATGCGGCAACATCAACTGGATTAAGCTTCGCGCGAGGTGAGGGAGAGTTTCTTGTTCTCACTGAGTTGTGCGTCTTTCTTCAGGGCAACCGATAACGCGGGTTGAGCGATAAAACGTTGCCACAATCGCTCTTGTTTACGTAAACAACACCACTTCGACCAGGTCGCTAACGGAATCCACGTGCTTTCACCAATGTTGTCACAGACGACGGGAATAATTTCTGACTCGCTGATGCGGTGACAAAGAATATTCTGCGGCTTCAGCGACATTGTCACGATGCGGTTATCCTGCAAATAACGCTTCAGCTGTTTCAGTAGCTGGCGCAGTTGCGCGATATCTTCTTCGTAACGGCATTGTTCAGCAAATTCGGTCAATGTAATAGACGGTTTGCCATCAAAATCGGCAATGACATCGTAGACATAACCGGTCCCGCAATCAGTTTCAACCGTACCGTGATAGCGTGGAATACCGCTCCAGTCTTTTAACCGACGACCAAGATGCGCGTAGTACTTTAACTCACGGCGGATCTCTTTATCACCACCGTCGCCACGGTGATAGACAATCTTGATACAGCGTTGGGCATCTTCCGGATGCGCGTAACATTTCCGATGTCTTCCGGTGCCCAGGGGACTTTGTTCAGATAAGCGAATCATGCCATCTCCTGGAAATATTTTCTGACAGTCTCCAGTATGAGGGCTTAACTTAAACAAAACCTAAACAAGGCTTTTTAAGGTTTTCTTAAGGTTTTGTACGCACAGAAAAGAGCACAAAATGTACAAACCGCGAAAAATGAGGACATTTTCCGCTTGTACATTTTTCACCCTTAAGGGCTGAAGGTGTGTATCCGGGGGAATTAAGCGTCAGGGTTATGAAGATTAATCTTCATCAAAACCAGAGTTAAAGAGGGCGATAACGGCGGCCAGTGCTTCCTCTTCCTGTGGTCCGGTCGCTTCAACTTCAATCTGCCGTCCTTTGGCAGAATCCAACATCAGCAGCGCAATAACGCTGTTGGCTTCAGCCTCGGTGCCTTCGTCATTACGTAACAGCACTTCAGCGTCAAAACCCTGCATTAATTCAAAGAGTTTCATGGCAGGCCGGGCATGCATGCCCAGCTTGTTTGTGATTTCAACAGTTTGCTTGACGGTCATGGTTTACGTTTTTCCAGCGTACGATGGCGTGACTGGACGTTTTTACCGCGCGAGCGGAAGTAGTCTGCCAGCTGTTCTGCAATATACACCGAACGGTGCTTCCCGCCGGTACAACCAATGGCGACCGTCAGGTAGCTACGGTTGTTGGTTTCCAGCATAGGTAACCATAGCTCAAGGTAGCTTCGCGTCTGGTAGATAAAATTGTGTACTTCTGTGTGGCGGTCGAGGAACGCGGCAACAGGTTTATCAAGACCTGTCATTGGACGCAGTTTCGGATCCCAGTGCGGGTTCGGCAAGAAGCGCACATCAAAGACGTAATCTGCATCAATAGGAATGCCGTGTTTGAAGCCGAAGGACTCAAAGACCATCGTCAGTTCACGCTCGCGTTTACCCAGCAAACGGGTACGCAACATTTCTGCCAACTCGTGAACGGACATTTCTGAGGTATCGACAATCAAATCTGCCCGCGAACGCAGTGGCTCCAGCAGATCGCTTTCTTTGTCGATAGCACTTTCCAGCGACAGGTTCTTGCTGGAGAGCGGATGCAGGCGGCGCGTATCACTGTAACGACGAATCAGGGTGTTACGATCGGCATCCAGGAACAGCAGTTGCGGTGAGAAAGCATCAGGCAGGTTACTCATCGCCTGTTCGAATATTTCTGGTGACTCCGGCATATTACGAACATCAATGCTGACGGCGGCAGAAATCTCGCGATCGGCGAGCGTGCGAGCCAGATCGGGTAACAGCACTACGGGAAGGTTATCCACGCAGTAAAAACCCATATCTTCCAGCGCACGAAGGGCGACAGATTTACCTGAGCCTGAACGTCCGCTGACGATCATCAGTACCATGTACTGTTTCTCCTCACAACGTCTAAAAGAGACATTACAGAATAACTACGCTTCATCCGGAGTACCTTCGGTATCCGTAATGATTTGATACAGCTCTTCATCACTCTGGGCTGCGCGTAAACGGCGGCAGATGGTTTTGTCCGCCAGACGTTTCGCCACCAGCGAAAGAGTATGCAGGTGCGTTTTGGTTTGGTCAGCCGGCACCAGCAGGGCAAAAAGTAAGTCCACCGGTTGGTTGTCTATGGCATCGAAAGCTATAGGCGTTTCGAGCTGAACGAAAACACCAACGGCACGCAGAGTATCTTCTTCCAGTTTGCCATGCGGAATGGCAATGCCATTACCGATACCGGTACTGCCCATTTTTTCCCGCGTCAGAATAGCTTCAAAAACCACCTGAGGCGGCAGGCTGAGTTGTTTCGCAGCCAGTTCGCTGATAATTTCCAGTGCACGTTTTTTGCTCTGACAGTGGACGCGGCTTCGCGTACATTCCCTGTTAAGAACACTGCTAAGCTGTAGAGTTGTATCATTATTTGTCATAATTTCACCTAAGAACCTGACCACTCGAATCGTGGGACAGGTTCGGAGCATTAACCGTACAAATGGCCCGTTGTGTCGCACAACAGGCCGCCATGCACTTGCTAATTGCCCGGACAATTAGTGTTGTTTCAATTTATCTTTATGCTTGGTCAACTGGCGTGCCAGCTTATCGATTAAGCCATCAATGGCAGCGTACATGTCCTGACCTTCCGCGCTGGCATGAATTTCGCCACCGTTTACATGCAGTGTTGCATCTGAGGTATGGGTGACTTTCTCCACTTTCAGAACAACATAGACTTGGTTGATTCGGTCAAAATATTGCTCAAGTTTGGCAAATTTTGATGTGACAAATTCGCGCAGGGCCTCGGTGATCTCGACGTTATTTCCGGTAATGTTGAGCTGCATAGTGTCTTCCTTATCGGTTGGGTCAAACGAGCTGTTTACGCTGGTTTGACGGCGGAATGGATAAAGACTCTCGGTATTTCGCAACAGTGCGGCGTGCCACCATGATACCTTGTTCCGACAGCAAAGAGGTTAACTTGCTGTCGCTCAACGGTTTCGCTGGGTTTTCCGCCGCGATTAATTTCTTCACCAGCGCACGAATCGCCGTGGACGAGGCTTCGCCGCCGCCCTCGGTATTGACGTGACTGGAGAAAAAATACTTCAGTTCAAAAATGCCTCGTGGACTATGCAGGTACTTTTGCGTGGTCACGCGAGATATCGTCGATTCATGCATTTCGACAGCCTGGGCGATATCGGCCAGTACCATCGGTTTCATATATTCTTCGCCTTGCTCAAAGAAGGCTTGCTGCTGTTCAACAATACAGCGACTCACGCGCAGTAGCGTATCGTTACGACTTTCCAGACTCTTAATCAACCATTTGGCATCCTGCAGATTGCTGCGGATAAACTGGCTGTCGCCATCGTTACGTGTGTTATTACACATCGAGGCATAGTGCTGGTTGATTTGCAGACGCGGAATACTGTCGCTGTTGAGTTCCACCGTCCAGTGGTCGTTATGCTTACGCACCAACACATCTGGAATGACATATTCCGGTTCGCCGGTCTGGATCGACTGACCGGGGCGCGGATCGAGCGACTGGATCAGATTGACGGCTTCTTTCAGCACATCTTCTTTTAGACGAGTTACGCGCATTAGTGTGCGGAAGTCGTGATTCGCCAGTAGATCAAGATGATTGCTAATGATCAGTCGAGCTTCTTCCAGCCACGGCGTCGTTTTGTCGAATTGGGAGAGTTGGATCAGCAGGCAGTCGCGCAGATCTTTCGCCGCTACACCGACCGGGTCAAACCGTTGGATCCGCTTGAGGACCGCTTCAACTTCATCGATGTCGATCTCTTCATCGCCCATGCTTTCGAGAATATCTTCCAGTGGGACGGTGAGATAACCGGTATCATCAACGGCATCAACGATGGAGGTGGCGATAGCGCGGTCAGTGTCGGAAAACGGCGTCAGTTCGACCTGCCACATCAGATAATCCTGCAAGGTCTGCGTCGTTTCGCCTTGATAGACTGGTAGTTCGTCGTCAATGTAGTCACCGCTGGTGCCGGACGGCGTACCGGCAGTGTAGATGGTGTCCCAACTGGCATCGAGCGGCAGCTCTTCCGGCATCTCTTTTTGTTCGAGCGCGTCAGCAGTGTCCAGCGTTTCGCTATCTGGCGTTTCGTGAGTGTCGATTTCATCATGAGTGTCGATTTGCTCAAGCAGTGGATTACTCTCCAGCGCCTGCTGCAGCTCCTGTTGAAGTTCCAGCGTGGACAGCTGCAACAGACGAATTGCCTGTTGTAGCTGAGGCGTCATCGCCAGTTGCTGACTAAGCCTGAGTTGCAAACCTTGCTTCATGTTCAGAATCGTACTCTCCTGCTAAAACGTCGCGAGCTTCTACCCTATCAGAGTCTGAAGTCTTCCCCAAGGTATACACGCTTAACATGTTCGTCTTGTAAGATTTCTGTAGGTGTGCCGTGGGCGATCAAATGCCCCTGACTGACGATATAAGCGCGTTCACAAACTGCCAGTGTTTCACGCACATTATGGTCAGTGATCAGCACACCCAGGCCGCTGTCGCGCAGGTGCTCAATGATGCGTTTGATGTCGATAACCGAGATCGGGTCAACCCCGGCAAACGGTTCATCAAGCAGAATAAATTTCGGATTCGCAGCCAGTGCGCGGGCAATTTCTACACGGCGACGTTCACCACCGGAGAGCGATTGCCCCATGCTGTCACGCAGGTGCTCAATGTGAAACTCTTCCATCAGCTCGTTCGCGCGGTCTTCACGTTGTTCAGCAGACAAGTCGTCACGAATTTGCAGTACCGCCATCAGGTTATCGTAAACGCTGAGGCGGCGGAAAATGGAGGCTTCCTGCGGCAGATAGCCGATACCACGGCGCGCGCGCGCGTGTAATGGCAGCAGACTGATATCGTCATCATCAATAATGATGTTGCCTGCATCGCGCGGCACAATGCCCACAACCATGTAGAAAGTGGTAGTCTTACCGGCACCGTTTGGCCCCAGCAGACCAACAATTTCCCCGGAGTTGACGGTCAGACTGACGTCTTCCACCACGCGGCGACCCTTGTAGGCTTTTGCAAGGTTCTTTGCTGTTAATGTTGCCATAACGAATTAATTACCTTTCTTCTGTGCCGGGGTCTGGCCTTTGTTGTTTTTATCCTGCAACTGCGACGGCACCAGAACGGTGGTTACGCGCTTACCTTTATCGCTGAAAGCCTGCATTTTCTGCTCTTTCACCAGATAAGTGATTTTATCGCCCTTTATATTGCTATCGACCTGCTGCAGATAAGCATTACCGGTCAGAACGACAAAATCTTTCGCCAGTTCGTAATGCATCTGGGAAGCGTGACCTTCGACAGGTTTACCGTTGTCCTGCATTTGATAGAACGTCGCTGGCTTACCGTAGCCATCGATCACTTCTTTGCCCTGCTCGCCGCCCGGACGGGTAACGACCACTTTATCGGCATTAATTTTGATGGTGCCCTGGGTAACAATGACGTTACCCGTGAAGGTGACCACGTTGCCTTGCATATCAAGAGATTGCTGATCCGACTCAATGTGAATCGGCTGGTCAGTGTCTCCGGTAACGGCAAATGCCGGAATACTGGCGGCCAGAAGTGAGCTGGCAAGCACAAGATTAAGGCTGAGTTTGTTTGTTTTGAATTTCATAGGATGTTCTAACCTTTTCAATCAGCTCGGCGTTCTTGCTGCGTAAGTTGCCGCGCATTTTCAGACCGCTGGAGTTAAATGTTGTTCCGTATAACGTGACGAGGTCTTCAGAGGTAACATCCTGCGTCACCAGATTGATCTGCGCGTTATCCGTCGTGATTCTGCGAAGTTGAGAGTCCGGCACAAGTGCGTTGACTTCAACGTGTCCATATAAATAGAGCATCCGATCATTGGTCAGCTTGGCTTTATCCGCTTTTACGGACCATGTCGGGATTTTATCCTTATCAAACGTAGTAAGTACCGGTTGCGTAAACCACGAAACGGCCTGATCGGAATAATATTCAACGTGTTGAGCAATCAATCGATAGCTTAGCGCCCCTTCTGGGTTATAGACGAGCGTGTCCGTATGCTCGCTTTTATAGGTGGGATCATTGTTGTTGACGACCACCTGGGCGGTATCGTCTTTCTCGGTCATGTTAATACCGATCATCACCAGAACCGCCAGTGATAGCACAATGATAACCCAACGTCTGGCTTTACTCATATCGATTGCCCTTTGGCTTCATCCAGTTTGCCCTGCGCCAGGAGTAATAAGTCGCAAACTTCACGCACTGCGCCACGACCGCCAGCAATGCGAGTCACGTAATCGGCGCGCGGAAGCAACAGCGGGTGCGCATCGGCCACGGCTACGCTTAGGCCCACTTTTTCCATTACCGGCCAGTCGATGAGATCATCCCCAACGTAAGCCACGTTTTCCGGGGCGATCGCCAGTTTTTCCAGCAGATCGCTAAAGGCGATAAGTTTATTCGACTGCCCCTGATACAAGTGAGTAATCCCCAATGTGGCACAGCGATCTTCTACCAGTTTAGCCTTTCGCCCGGTAATGATGGCGACTTCAATATCAGAGGTGAGCGCACAACGAATGCCATAACCATCACGAACATTGAACGCTTTAAGTTCTTCGCCGTTGTTGCCCATATAAATCAGGCCATCTGACAGCACGCCATCGACGTCAAGGATCAGCAGACGAATATTTTCTGCTTTTGCCATAACGTCGGCACTGACAGGGCCGTAACAGGTCTCAAGTGACGCACCTGCTTTATTCATTGTTGTTTATCCTTGAATCTTTACACTACGCCAGCACGCAGTAAATCATGCATATGTAACACACCGAGTAAATGGTCGCCATCGGCAACCATTACGGAGGTGATATGGCGGGACTGCATTAAGTTCAGTGCCTCAACGGCCAGAATGCCAGGGCGTACGCGAATTCCCCCCGGCGTCATCACATCGGCAATACTTAATTGACGGACATCTACGCCCATATCGAAGACACGGCGTAAATCACCGTCGGTAAAGATGCCTTCAATCATCATATTGTCATCGCAAATGACGGTCATACCAAGATTTTTGCGGGTAACTTCCAGTAATGCATCGCGCAGGCTGGCGGTTTTTTTAACATGCGGGATCTCATCACCCGTATGCATAATATCGTTTACGCGCAGCAGAAGTTTACGACCCAGTGCGCCGCCGGGATGTGAGAGCGCAAAATCTTCGGCGGTAAAGCCGCGCGCTTTTAACAGCGCGACGGCGAGCGCATCGCCCATAACCAGCGTGGCGGTGGTGCTGCTGGTCGGTGCCAGCCCCAACGGACAGGCTTCTTTCGCTACTTTAACACACAGATGCACGTCTGCGGCGCGCGCCATGCTGCTCTCCGGGCGACCGGTAATGCAGATTAACGGCACGTGAAGACGCTTAAGCACCGGAATCAATGCATTGATTTCGCTGGATTCACCAGAGTTAGAGATAGCAATTACCACATCCTGCGGGGTGACCATGCCTAAATCGCCATGCGCGGCTTCGCCAGGATGGACGAAAAATGACGGAGTACCGGTGCTGGCAAAGGTCGCGGCCATTTTGCGTCCAATGTGTCCCGATTTGCCCATCCCCATAACCACGACTTTGCCTTTACACCAAAACATCTTTTCGCAAGCGAGCGCGAAATTCTGATTGATGTATTGATCAAGCTCCGCCAGGCATTCACGTTCAATCGCCAGGACTTCTTTACCTGCTTGCTGAAAGTCAAAACCCGGTTGCAACTCTACGTGCGACATAATGCGTTTCCAGTTATTCAACGAGTATTGGCGATAACCAGTACAACATCGCCAGCCATACGATAAATCCGCCTGTTAATAATACCCCTACGCCACGGCCCGGTTGCGGGGAGCGTCGCCAGCACAGCAACGCAAAAATAATGCTTACCAACAACATCACGCTATAGTCACGGCTGTACGCCAGTGGGTTAACCTCCCCTGGCGTAATCAGCGCCGGCAGACCCAGTACGATGACGATATTAAAAATATTCGCGCCAATGATATTACCGATGGCGATGTCGTTTTCACCTTTGCGAACACCGGCTATCGCGGTTGCCAGTTCTGGCAGACTAGTGCCGATAGCGATTGCCGTCAGACCAATAGTCAATTCGCTGATGGCAAAGTAATTCGCCAATACGGTGGCGTTATCAATCACCATCCGCGTAGCCACTGGCATGATGATCAGCGCAATGCCAAGCCATAAAAATGCGACGGGTAAACCGCCTTCACGCGGTAGCTCTGCAAGCTGCTCTCTGGTCAGGCTATCGGTTCCCTGACGTTCGGCCTGATGTGCAAGTTTAACAATGAACAGCAGCCATAGCACAGCCAGAAAAAGGAGAAAGATACCATCGCTGCGACTAAGTTGTCCGTCATAGAGTACGGAACCGGCTACCACGCTGACGAATAACATTAATGGTAACTCGCGGCGCAGAACATCGGAATGGACGGTAAAAGGGCGCACCAGTGCGGTCAGACCTAGGATCAGCAAGATATTGATAATGTTTGAGCCAAGCGCCGTGCCGACGGCTAAATCGCGTTGTTCGTGCAGCGACGCGGCAAGCGAAACAATAATTTCTGGAAGTGACGTGCCAATACTGACCACAGTCATGCCAATGATCAGCGGAGGGATGCCAAAAGTGCGGCAAAGAATGGAAGCGGCAAATACCAGACGATCGGCACTGTATACGACCAAAAGTAAACCAACAATTAACAGTGCCGTAGCTAAAAGCATCTAACGTCCTTTCTTCAGGTATACTCGCCGGTCGCTGAAGATTCTCAGAAAGCCGTAACGGATTCTTAATTTTGACTTTATGCGGCTAAAAAGTAAAACAAATGCCAGCTTTAGCTAACCACGGCGGGTAATATTCTGTAAATATGTTGGGTTCAAGGTTAAATTGAGCGCCATGCTTAGAAAATCAACGCAAGACGAAGGGTGAATTATGGAGCAGTCTGTGGCGAATTTAGTCGATATGCGCGATGTCAGTTTTACGCGTGGCAATCGCTGCATCTTCGATAATATTTCCCTGACCGTGCCGCGAGGGAAGATCACGGCAATCATGGGGCCATCGGGCATCGGTAAAACGACGCTACTCCGTCTGATTGGCGGGCAAATCGCACCAGATCACGGTGAGATCCTTTTTGATGGCGAGAATATTCCGGCGATGTCTCGTTCGCGCCTGTACACTGTGCGCAAACGGATGAGCATGTTGTTTCAGTCCGGGGCGTTGTTCACAGATATGAACGTATTTGACAACGTGGCCTATCCACTGCGCGAACATACCCAGCTCCCCGCGCCATTGTTGCATAGCACGGTGATGATGAAGCTGGAAGCCGTAGGGCTGCGTGGAGCGGCGAAACTTATGCCTTCTGAACTTTCCGGCGGGATGGCTCGTCGCGCTGCACTGGCGCGTGCGATTGCCCTGGAGCCGGATCTCATCATGTTTGATGAACCGTTTGTTGGGCAGGATCCGATCACTATGGGCGTACTGGTGAAGCTGATTTCTGAGCTGAACAGCGCGTTGGGCGTGACTTGCGTGGTAGTTTCTCATGATGTGCCGGAAGTCTTAAGTATTGCTGATCACGCCTGGATTCTGGCGGATAAAAAAATTGTCGCTCACGGTAGCGCCCAGGCGTTGCAGGCGAATCCTGATCCGCGCGTACGTCAGTTTCTGGACGGGATAGCTGACGGACCTGTTCCGTTCCGCTATCCTGCCGGCGATTATCACGCTGATCTTTTACCAGGGAGTTAAGCCACTCATGCTGTTAAATGCGCTGGCCTCGCTTGGACATAAAGGGATTAAAACCCTGAGAACGTTCGGGCGGGCCGGGTTAATGTTATTCAATGCGCTGGTAGGCAAACCGGAATTTCGTAAACATGCGCCGCTGCTGGTGCGTCAGCTCTATAATGTCGGCGTCCTGTCGATGCTGATTATTGTGGTTTCTGGCGTGTTCATCGGAATGGTGCTGGGTCTGCAAGGTTATCTGGTTCTGACCACCTATAGTGCGGAAACCAGTCTGGGTATGCTGGTGGCGTTATCGCTGCTGCGTGAACTGGGACCGGTGGTTGCTGCGTTACTGTTTGCCGGGCGTGCCGGTTCGGCGCTAACCGCAGAAATCGGCTTGATGCGCGCCACAGAGCAGCTCTCCAGCATGGAGATGATGGCGGTCGATCCGCTGCGTCGGGTTATTTCTCCGCGTTTCTGGGCTGGGGTTATTTCATTGCCATTGCTGACGATTATTTTCGTCGCCGTGGGGATCTGGGGCGGATCGCTGGTCGGCGTTAGCTGGAAAGGTATTGATAGCGGATTCTTCTGGTCGGCAATGCAAAACGCCGTCGACTGGCGTATGGATCTGGTCAACTGTCTGATTAAGAGCGTGGTGTTCGCCATTACGGTGACGTGGATTTCGTTGTTTAACGGCTACGACGCCATCCCGACTTCTGCCGGGATTAGCCGGGCAACCACTCGCACCGTTGTCCACTCGTCTCTGGCTGTTCTGGGGCTGGATTTTGTGCTGACCGCATTGATGTTTGGGAATTGAGTTCATGCAAACGAAAAAAAATGAAATTTGGGTGGGTATCTTTTTATTAGCAGCACTGCTGGCGGCGCTGTTTGTCTGCCTGAAGGCGGCAAACGTGACGTCCATACGTACTGAACCGACCTACACGCTTTATGCGACGTTCGATAACATTGGCGGCCTGAAAGCGCGCTCTCCGGTCAGCATTGGCGGCGTTGTCGTCGGTCGGGTGGCAGATATTACGCTGGATCCGAAAACCTATCTGCCGCGCGTGACGCTGGAAATTGAACAACGTTATAACCACATTCCTGACACAAGTTCGCTGAGTATTCGTACTTCCGGCCTGCTTGGAGAGCAGTATCTGGCGTTAAACGTCGGTTTTGAAGACCCCGAACTGGGTACTGCTATCCTGAAGGATGGTGATTCGATTCAGGACACCAAGTCTGCGATGGTGCTGGAAGATCTCATTGGTCAGTTCCTTTACGGTAGTAAAGGCGATGACAATAAGAATAGTGGCGATGCGCCAGCTGCTGCGCCAGGTAATAATGAAACCACTGAACCTGTGGGTACAACGAAATAATTTCAGGAGAACCGACGCATGTTTAAACGTTTAATGATGGTCGCTTTGCTGGTGATTGCACCGCTGAGTGCGGCAACTGCGGCAGACCAGACCAATCCGTATAAGTTGATGGACGAGGCGGCGCAGAAAACGTTCGATCGCCTGAAGAATGAGCAACCGCAAATCCGGGCCAACCCGGATTATTTGCGTACTATCGTCGATCAGGAACTGCTGCCGTATGTGCAGGTGAAATACGCTGGTGCACTGGTACTGGGTCAGTACTACAAGAGCGCGACCCCAGCCCAACGTGATGCATACTTTGCCGCTTTCCGTGAGTACCTGAAGCAGGCTTACGGTCAGGCGCTGGCGATGTATCACGGGCAGACTTACCAGATTGCGCCAGAACAGCCGCTGGGTGACAAAACCATTGTGCCTATTCGCGTTACTATTATTGACCCGAATGGTCGCCCGCCGGTACGTCTGGACTTCCAGTGGCGTAAAAACTCCCAGACTGGCAACTGGCAGGCTTACGACATGATTGCAGAAGGCGTCAGCATGATCACCACCAAACAAAACGAGTGGGGGACACTACTGCGTACCAAAGGTATCGACGGCCTGACCGCGCAACTGAAATCAATTTCTCAACAGAAAATCACTCTGGAAGAGAAAAAATAATGAGCGAGTCACTGAGCTGGGTGCAGACGGGCAACACTCTGGTATTAACCGGAGAGTTGGATCAAGACGTACTGCTACCGCTTTGGGAAGTGCGTGAAGAAGCGGTGAAGGGAATTACCTGCATCGATCTTAGCCGCGTGTCCCGCGTCGATACTGGTGGACTGGCGCTGCTGCTCCACCTTATCGATCTGGCGAAAAAGCAGGGCAACAGCGTGACGCTTCAGGGGGTAAACGATAAGGTGTATACCCTGGCAAAGTTGTATAATTTGCCGTCTGATGTCCTGCCTCGTTAAATTTTTTCAGGCTGGATAAGGCGTTAACCGCCTGTCCGGCAAATCCGCCTGCAAGTCGAGCCTTGTTTGATTTATCAGCAAGGCTTTTTGCTTATTTATGCCAGCGCAACTTTGCTCTAAGATGTTTTGCTGGTTTATTAACTGATGAATGAAGATCCCATGGAAAATAATGAAATTCAGAGTGTGCTGATGAACGCTCTCTCCCTCCAGGAAGTCCACGTTTCCGGCGATGGCAGCCACTTTCAGGTTATTGCCGTGGGTGAGATGTTTGACGGCATGAGCCGGGTTAAAAAACAGCAGACGGTTTATGGTCCGCTGATGGAATATATTGCGGATAACCGCATTCATGCTGTGTCGATCAAAGCGTATACCCCTACGGAGTGGGCGCGAGATCGCAAACTGAACGGCTTTTGAGCTATGGGCGATTTGCCGGTAGCGGATATGAATTGTTAACTGAGAACAAACTAAATGGATAAATTTCGTGTTCAGGGGCCAACAAAGCTCCAGGGCGAAGTCACAATTTCCGGCGCTAAAAATGCTGCTCTGCCTATCCTTTTTGCCGCACTACTGGCGGAAGAACCGGTAGAGATCCAGAACGTCCCGAAACTGAAAGACGTTGATACATCAATGAAGCTGCTAAGCCAGCTGGGTGCGAAAGTAGAACGTAATGGGTCTGTGCATATTGACGCCCGCGACGTTAATGTATTCTGCGCACCTTATGATTTGGTCAAAACCATGCGAGCCTCTATCTGGGCGCTGGGGCCGCTGGTGGCACGTTTCGGTCAGGGACAGGTTTCTCTACCTGGTGGTTGTACGATTGGTGCGCGTCCGGTTGATTTGCATATTTCCGGGCTTGAGCAATTAGGCGCGACGATCAAACTGGAAGAAGGTTACGTAAAAGCTTCCGTTGATGGGCGTCTGAAAGGCGCGCATATCGTGATGGATAAAGTCAGCGTCGGCGCAACCGTGACCATCATGTGTGCTGCAACCCTGGCGGAAGGCACCACGATTATTGAAAACGCTGCGCGTGAACCGGAAATTGTCGATACCGCGAACTTCCTGATTACGCTGGGCGCGAAAATTAGCGGTCAGGGCACCGATCGTATCGTCATCGAAGGTGTGAAACGTTTAGGCGGTGGTGTCTATCGCGTGCTGCCGGATCGCATCGAAACCGGCACGTTCCTGGTGGCAGCGGCAATCTCTCGCGGCAAAATTATCTGCCGTAACGCCCAGCCAGATACTCTTGACGCTGTGCTGGCGAAACTGCGTGACGCCGGAGCGGACATTGAAGTAGGTGAGGACTGGATTAGCCTGGATATGCATGGCAAACGTCCGAAGGCTGTTAATGTGCGTACCGCGCCGCATCCGGCGTTCCCGACCGATATGCAGGCTCAGTTCACGCTGCTGAACCTGGTGGCAGAAGGCACCGGATTCATCACCGAAACGGTCTTTGAAAACCGCTTTATGCACGTGCCAGAACTGAGCCGTATGGGCGCGCAAGCCGAGATTGAAAGCAATACCGTTATTTGTCACGGTGTCGAAAAACTTTCCGGCGCACAGGTCATGGCGACCGATCTGCGTGCATCAGCAAGCCTGGTACTGGCTGGCTGTATTGCGGAAGGGACTACGGTTGTTGATCGTATTTATCACATCGATCGCGGCTACGAACGCATTGAAGACAAATTGCGTGCATTAGGTGCGAATATCGAGCGTGTGAAAGGCGAGTAATCGTCTGAAAGCTGGCAGCCCCGTTCGCGGGGCTACCGCCAGACCACTCATTTTTTCGGTTTAGTGTAGCTGCGCATTAACTGCGTTCTGTCGATAAACTCATGTGTCTGCGGATCATGGTAGCGTGATGGCCATATAACCCATGGGTCAGTACCCAGGGCTTTCGCAATAATCATCTCTCCCTTTGGCCACGGACGCGATAATGCATTTGCCAGCGTCGAGGAACTCAAACCATTTCTGCGAGATT
The DNA here is from genome assembly GCF_013368915.2 of Escherichia sp. 93.1518. Taxonomy (NCBI): domain Bacteria; kingdom Pseudomonadati; phylum Pseudomonadota; class Gammaproteobacteria; order Enterobacterales; family Enterobacteriaceae; genus Escherichia; species Escherichia sp. 93.1518. The sequence continues at coordinate 19,273 of NZ_JABWMT020000017.1, read as the reverse complement.
CCGCCGCCATTGACGTTCCCTTCTTGCGCAAACCCGCAATGATGTCAGCGGGATGCCAGTCAATGAAATTACTCTCCATCTTTCCTCACTCCTTAAGTTAGTCGCTTTCATTCAGAACATATGTTCTGTCGGGCATCACTATACTCCTGATGGCGAATTGCTCTAAAAAGTTCATGTAAATAGCGTGAAGATTCAGAATATATAAAGACAATAACCTGATTATTAAGATGGTATTACACTGAATAAGTATTTTTATGGAACTTACTGGAGTTATCCCGCGCAATGCGCGGGATAAAGGGAAGGAATTAACGATCGCGTTGAACCGCGATGTGTGCAAGGCCGATTAACGCCTCTCGCCACGGGGTATCCGGGAGTATCTGTAACGCTTCGATGGCTTTGTCTGCCTCTTCCTCGGCACGCTGACGCGTCCATTCAAGAGATCCACACGCGTTCATTGCTTCCAGAACCGGTTCCAGAAGATGACGCCCATTGCCTTGCTCAATAGCTGAACGGATCATTTGCGCCTGCTCCGGTGTACCATTATGCATCGCATGTAGCAGCGGCAGCGTCGGTTTACCTTCGTTTAGATCGTCCCCGACGTTTTTACCTAACTGTTCACCATCGGCGCTGTAATCGAGTAAATCGTCGATGAGCTGAAAAGCGGTGCCGAGGTAACGACCATAATCCTGCAGGCCTTTTTCCTCTTCCGGCGTACATCCTGCCAGAATCCCGGAACACTGCGCAGCAGCCTCAAACAGACGTGCAGTTTTGCTGTAGATAACGCGCATGTAGTTTTCTTCGGTGATATCCGGGTCGTTAACGTTCATCAGTTGCAGAACTTCACCTTCTGCGATGACGTTTACGGCTTCTGACATCACTTCCAGCACTTTGAGCGAGCCGAGGCTGGTCATCATCTGGAACGCGCGGGTGTAAATAAAATCGCCTACCAGCACGCTGGCAGCATTGCCAAATGCGGCGTTAGCGGTCGCTTTACCACGGCGCATATCTGATTCATCCACAACGTCGTCGTGTAGTAGAGTCGCTGTGTGGATAAACTCGATTAGGGCAGCAATGGTGACATGCGCATTTCCCTCATAGCCAACAGCTCGAGCAGCCAGTACAGCAATCATCGGACGAATACGTTTACCGCCGCCGCTGACGATGTAATAGCCTAACTGATTGATCAGTTGGACCTCGGAATTAAGCTGCTCAAGGATTGCCGCATTAACACCCGCCATATCTTGCGCGGTTAACTCATTGATTTTTTCTAAATTCATCGCAAAAGCCGGGCTTTTCGCCCCGATTACCTTACTGTGAACAAAGGCAACTTAGGGTTTATGGTTAGGAATATAGGGTGATTGTACTGAAAAAATGGCACAGATAAACGTTACCGTACAAGTTGTGTTTTTTTTCTTCGTGTATTGACTGTAGCACTTGTCAAAGGCGTACGTTTTGCGTAATATTCGCGCCCTATTGTGAATATTTATAGCGCACTCTGAATCATTGAAAAGGTGTGCGCGGAAGCGGAGTTTTATATGTACGCGGTTTTCCAAAGTGGTGGTAAACAACACCGAGTAAGCGAAGGTCAGACCGTTCGCCTGGAAAAGCTGGACATCGCAACTGGCGAAACTGTTGAGTTCGCAGAAGTTCTGATGATCGCAAACGGTGAAGAAGTCAAAATCGGCGTTCCTTTCGTTGATGGCGGCGTAATCAAAGCTGAAGTTGTTGCTCACGGTCGTGGCGAGAAAGTTAAAATCGTTAAGTTTCGTCGTCGTAAACACTATCGTAAGCAGCAGGGCCATCGTCAGTGGTTCACTGATGTGAAAATTACTGGCATCAGCGCCTAAGACCTGAGGAGAGATTTCAAATGGCACATAAAAAGGCTGGCGGCTCCACACGTAACGGTCGCGATTCAGAAGCTAAACGCCTGGGCGTTAAGCGTTTCGGTGGCGAATCCGTTCTGGCGGGTAGCATCATCGTTCGTCAACGTGGCACCAAATTCCACGCTGGCACTAACGTAGGTTGCGGTCGTGACCACACTCTGTTTGCTAAAGCAGACGGTAAAGTGAAATTCGAAGTTAAAGGCCCGAAAAACCGTAAATTTATCAGCATCGAAGCTGAATAAGTTTTTCGCGTCCCGGTAACGGATGAAAGCCCCGCAACACGTTGCGGGGCTTTTTACATTCGATAGCCGGTAAAAATGCGCATCGTGCGGCGTTAATCCGCAAATGCGTTTTGCAGGGATTACGGTATGAAGCAGCAGGCAGGCATTGGCATTCTTTTGGCGCTCACCACAGCAATTTGCTGGGGGGCGTTGCCAATCGCAATGAAGCAGGTGCTGGAGGTGATGGAACCTCCGACAATTGTGTTTTACCGTTTCTTGATGGCGAGTATTGGCCTTGGTGCCATTCTTGCGGTGAAGAAGAAGCTGCCGCCATTACATGTGTTTCGTAAGCCACGCTGGCTGATATTACTGGCGGTGGCGACTGCCGGGCTGTTTGGGAATTTCATCCTGTTCAGTTCATCCTTGCAATATCTGAGTCCGACCGCCTCGCAGGTGATTGGGCAACTCTCGCCGGTTGGCATGATGGTTGCCAGCGTATTTATCCTGAAAGAGAAAATGCGCAGCACCCAGGTTGTGGGGGCATTGATGCTCCTGAGCGGCCTGGTGATGTTCTTTAACACCAGTCTGGTCGAGATATTTACAAAGCTCACCGATTACACCTGGGGAGTTATCTTTGGGGTCGGTGCGGCGACGGTTTGGGTGAGTTATGGCGTGGCGCAAAAGGTTTTATTACGTCGGCTGGCCTCACCGCAGATCCTGTTTTTGCTGTACACTTTATGTACAATTGCGCTCTTCCCTCTGGCAAAGCCTGGAGTGATAGCGCAGCTTAGCCACTGGCAGCTCGCATGTTTAATTTTTTGCGGACTGAATACGTTGGTAGGATATGGCGCCCTGGCGGAAGCGATGGCTCGCTGGCAGGCAGCGCAGGTGAGCGCGATCATCACGCTCACCCCACTGTTTACGCTGTTTTTTTCAGATCTTTTATCACTGGCCTGGCCCGATTTCTTCGCCAGACCGATGTTAAACCTTTTAGGTTATCTCGGTGCGTTTGTCGTGGTTGCGGGCGCGATGTATTCCGCCATTGGTCATCGTATTTGGGGCGGATTACGTAAGCATACAACGGTGGTATCGCAACCCCGCGCAGGCGAATGATTTACGGAGAATAAAATGAAGTTTGTTGATGAAGCATCGATTCTGGTCGTTGCAGGTGATGGCGGTAATGGTTGCGTGAGCTTCCGCCGCGAAAAATATATTCCGAAAGGCGGCCCGGATGGCGGCGACGGTGGTGACGGCGGTGACGTATGGATGGAAGCCGACGAGAACCTGAATACGCTTATCGATTATCGTTTTGAAAAATCTTTCCGCGCCGAGCGTGGTCAGAATGGCGCAAGCCGCGACTGCACCGGTAAGCGTGGTAAAGACGTGACGATTAAAGTGCCTGTAGGTACGCGTGTTATCGATCAGGGCACCGGCGAAACTATGGGCGATATGACCAAACACGGTCAGCGTCTGCTGGTTGCCAAGGGCGGCTGGCACGGTCTGGGCAATACCCGTTTCAAATCGTCCGTTAACCGTACACCACGGCAGAAAACTAACGGTACGCCGGGCGATAAGCGCGAGCTGCTGCTTGAACTAATGCTGCTGGCTGACGTCGGTATGCTGGGGATGCCAAATGCGGGTAAATCGACATTTATTCGCGCTGTCTCGGCGGCTAAACCGAAAGTAGCGGATTATCCGTTTACCACTCTGGTGCCAAGTCTGGGTGTGGTACGAATGGACAACGAAAAGAGCTTCGTTGTTGCCGATATTCCAGGGCTGATTGAAGGCGCAGCGGAAGGCGCAGGTCTGGGGATTCGCTTCCTGAAGCACCTGGAACGTTGCCGCGTCCTGTTGCACCTTATCGATATCGATCCGATTGACGGCACCGATCCGGTTGAAAACGCGCGTATTATTATCAGCGAGCTGGAAAAATACAGTCAGGATCTGGCGGCGAAACCGCGTTGGTTAGTCTTCAACAAGATCGATCTGCTGGATAAAGCGGAAGCCGAAGAGAAAGCGAAAGCGATCGCTGAGGCGCTGGGCTGGGAAGATAAATATTATCTGATCTCTGCGGCAAGCGGACTGGGCGTTAAAGATCTCTGCTGGGATGTGATGACCTTTATCATTGAAAACCCGGTCGTGCAGGCCGAAGAAGCGAAACAGCCAGAGAAAGTCGAATTCATGTGGGATGATTATCACCGTCAGCAGCTTGAAGAAATTGCTGAAGAGGATGATGAAGACTGGGATGACGACTGGGACGAAGACGACGAAGAAGGCGTTGAGTTCATTTACAAGCGTTAATTACTGATGACAAACGCCAAATAGCCTGATGCGCTACGCTTATCAGGCCTACAAGAGAATTGCAATATATCAATTTTGTAGGCCGAATCAGGCGTTAACGCCGCATCCGACATAAACAAGGCGCATTTTGTCAATAATCTGAAACCCCAGCCATGCGCCGGGGTTTCTTTTTGACTAATTGTTCTGATAAATATCTTTATACAAGCGGCTTTCAAATCGCACTAACGGAATACGGCGATTACGCTGATCCGCCGGTTCTACCGCATAGCCAGAAAGATATTGTACGAACGCCATTCGTTGCCCGCTTGCCGTGGTGATGAATCCTGCCAGGTTATACACCCCTTGCAATGACCCTGTTTTCGCTGAGACTTTGCCATCCACGCCTGCCTGATGCAGACCTGCACGGTACTGCAAAGAGCCGTCATATCCCGCCAGCGGCAGCATAGAGATAAAGTTAAGCTCGTTGTCGTGTTGGGCGATATATTGCAGCACCTGCATCATGGTGGCAGGCGCAATCAGGTTATGCCGCGAAAGCCCCGAGCCGTCGGCAATAATCGTGTTGCCAATATCGACACCGGCTTGCTGGCGCAGGATCTGACGCACGGCGTCCGACCCGGCTCGCCATGTTCCAGGCACATTGAAGCGCGCATGGCCTATCATGCGGAAAACCGTATCGGCGATCATGTTGTCTGATTTTTTCAGCATAATCTTAAGCAGATCATGCAAAGGAGCCGATTGTTTACTGGCAACCACCGTTCCAGGTTCGTTAACCTGAGTCTGGCGCAGCAGTGTTCCGCTCCAGGTGATACCTGCCTGTTTTAACTCATCTTTCAGAATTGCACCGGCATAGCTGGCACCATCTTGCACCGCAAAGGCTAACGGGAGCGGCTCGGAACGTTGTGGCAGGCATCCAGTCAGCGTAAAGCGGTTCAGGTCGCCTGGCACGACATCCAGCTCACAGTATTGCGCTTCGGCAGAACCACGGGGGAGGGTGCGTACCTGGCTGAACATCGTAACGGGGTAATAAGATGCCACGCGTATAAAAGCCATATCACCGGGTTTTTGGGCGCTGTAGAGCGAGACGGAGAAGCAATTGCGGTCAACAATGGCAGCGGCGGGAGGGGCGCTAAAGCATTGTGTCATATCATTCCATGGCCAGCCGGGAGCTTTATCATGACTGGCAAAAATGGAGGTATCTATGAGTACATTGCCATCGATTTGTGTGACACCAGATTTTTTCAGAGTCGCGACCATATTGCGAATATCCTGACGTTTTAGCGTAGGATCGGCACCAAATCGCGCCACTAAATCGCCTTTAAGCACTCCGTTTTCCACATTGCCTTTGGTTTCAAGCGTAGTGGTAAAACGAAAATCGGGGCCGAGTTGAATCAACGCCGCCAGCGCAGTGATTACTTTTTGCGTACTGGCGGGCAGCGCCATCTGCTGACTGTGGTAATCAATCGTGGGGGCAGACGCGCCGACTCTTTGCACCATCAGGGCAAGGTTGGCACCAGCGGGAAGCTGAGTAATGTACTCATCAACATTTGCGGCCTGGACACTGAACGCTATACAGCTGGTCAATCCGATGATAAATCTGGAAAATCGCATAATCTCGCGCTAACAACCTGGAATCGAGCCGTCATACTACGGCGCAACGCCCTATAAAGTAAACGATGACCCTTCGGGAACTTCAGGGTAAAATGACCATCAAAATGTGAATTGTAGCTGACCTGGAACCTGTTTCCGGGTCGGTATTTTTTTGCTTCTGGCCTGGTGAGGAGTTATGCCGGGCTGACCGAACAGCCGGGGTGGGTGGAGACTCGCCCCATCAGGAATATTCAAGAGGTATAACAAATGCAAGCTATTCCGATGACCTTACGCGGCGCTGAGAAACTACGCGAAGAGCTGGATTTTCTGAAATCTGTGCGCCGTCCTGAAATCATTGCTGCTATCGCGGAAGCGCGTGAACATGGCGACCTGAAAGAGAATGCTGAATACCACGCAGCACGTGAGCAGCAGGGTTTCTGCGAAGGCCGTATCAAAGACATCGAAGCCAAGCTGTCGAACGCGCAGGTGATTGATGTCACCAAAATGCCAAACAATGGTCGCGTTATTTTTGGTGCTACCGTAACGGTGTTGAATCTGGATTCTGATGAAGAACAGACTTATCGCATCGTAGGCGATGACGAAGCTGACTTTAAACAAAACCTGATTTCTGTAAACTCGCCTATCGCTCGTGGCCTGATCGGCAAAGAAGAAGATGATGTTGTGGTCATCAAAACGCCAGGCGGCGAAGTGGAATTTGAAGTAATTAAGGTAGAATACCTGTAAGAATTACCCAATACTCAAAATGTTGATGTATTGTAAAGAAAGGAAAAAGGCCGCTATGCGGCCTTTTATCAACGAACAGAGCGTGGCATTTTGCTCTCCTGCCTGCGGAAAATCCCTCGTTTTACACAGAAAATGTGTGTAACTTTAGGATAATCTTAGCGTGGCAGCGAGATTTTACGTTCTTTAGTTGGGCGATAAAGCACCAGCGTTTTACCGATGACCTGTACATTACAGGCGCCGGTTTCGCGCACGATAGCTTCCACGATCAAGGTTTTAGTTTCGCGATCTTCTGTGGCGATTTTCACCTTGATGAGCTCATGGTGCTCTAACGCTTGTTCAATCTCGGCCAGCACCCCTTCGGTCAAACCATTACTGCCAAGCAGAACAACTGGCTTGAGCGGATGTGCCAGACCTTTCAGGTGTTGTTTTTGTTTAGTACTCAGATTCATCGTATTTTTTTGCTTACGTTGGGATTGAAAACGGGTCATTCTACCGCCATCTCCCATATATCACCAAATAGGCGCGTAAAAATTTACGCAATTGGTTACGATGAGTCATCCCAATGGGAAAGTTAAATGACAGGTAAGAAGCGTTCTGCCAGCTCCAGCCGCTGGCTTCAGGAACACTTTAGCGATAAATATGTTCAACAGGCACAGAAAAAGGGGTTACGTTCCCGTGCCTGGTTTAAACTTGATGAAATACAGCAAAGTGACAAACTCTTTAAACCGGGAATGACGGTTGTCGACCTTGGTGCTGCCCCGGGTGGTTGGTCACAATATGTGGTCACCCAAATTGGCGGTAAAGGCCGCATCATCGCTTGTGATCTTTTACCTATGGATCCTATCGTTGGTGTGGACTTTCTTCAGGGCGATTTTCGTGATGAACTGGTGATGAAAGCACTGCTGGAACGCGTAGGCGACAGCAAAGTTCAGGTTGTCATGTCCGATATGGCACCAAACATGAGCGGAACACCGGCGGTGGATATCCCCCGTGCCATGTATCTGGTGGAACTGGCGCTAGAAATGTGTCGTGATGTGTTAGCGCCGGGTGGCAGTTTTGTAGTGAAGGTGTTCCAGGGCGAAGGTTTCGATGAGTATCTAAGGGAAATTCGCTCCCTGTTTACGAAGGTCAAAGTTCGTAAGCCGGACTCTTCTCGTGCACGTTCGCGGGAAGTGTATATTGTAGCGACCGGGCGTAAACCCTAACCGGGAGATTTCAGACGAAAGTTTGAAAGATGCTGGATATAGAGTATCCTGACGCTGTTTTTAACACAGTTGTAATAAGAGGTTAATCCCTTGAGTGACATGGCGAAAAACCTAATACTCTGGCTGGTCATTGCCGTTGTGCTGATGTCAGTATTCCAGAGCTTTGGGCCCAGCGAGTCTAATGGCCGTAAGGTGGATTACTCTACCTTCCTACAAGAGGTCAATAACGACCAGGTTCGTGAAGCGCGTATCAACGGACGTGAAATCAACGTTACCAAGAAAGATAGTAACCGTTATACCACTTACATTCCGGTTCAGGATCCGAAACTACTGGATAACCTGCTGACCAAGAACGTCAAGGTTGTCGGTGAACCGCCTGAAGAGCCAAGCCTGCTGGCTTCTATCTTCATTTCATGGTTCCCGATGCTGTTGCTGATTGGTGTCTGGATCTTCTTCATGCGTCAAATGCAGGGCGGCGGCGGTAAAGGCGCGATGTCGTTCGGTAAGAGCAAAGCGCGCATGTTGACGGAAGATCAGATCAAAACGACCTTTGCTGATGTTGCGGGTTGCGACGAAGCAAAAGAAGAAGTTGCCGAACTGGTTGAGTATCTGCGTGAGCCGAGCCGCTTCCAGAAACTGGGCGGTAAGATCCCGAAAGGCGTCCTGATGGTCGGTCCTCCGGGTACGGGTAAAACGCTGCTGGCGAAAGCTATTGCAGGTGAAGCGAAAGTTCCGTTCTTTACCATCTCCGGTTCTGACTTCGTAGAAATGTTCGTCGGTGTTGGTGCATCTCGTGTGCGTGACATGTTCGAACAGGCGAAGAAAGCGGCACCGTGCATCATCTTCATCGATGAAATCGACGCCGTAGGCCGCCAGCGTGGCGCTGGTCTGGGCGGTGGTCATGATGAACGTGAACAGACTCTGAACCAGATGCTGGTTGAGATGGACGGCTTCGAAGGTAACGAAGGTATCATCGTTATCGCGGCGACTAACCGTCCGGACGTTCTCGACCCGGCACTGCTGCGTCCTGGTCGTTTCGACCGTCAGGTTGTGGTTGGTCTGCCAGATGTGCGTGGTCGTGAGCAAATCCTGAAAGTGCATATGCGTCGCGTACCGTTGGCGCCAGATGTTGATGCGGCAATTATTGCTCGTGGCACACCAGGCTTCTCCGGTGCAGACCTGGCGAACCTGGTGAACGAAGCTGCACTGTTCGCCGCGCGTGGCAATAAACGTGTCGTTTCGATGGTTGAGTTCGAGAAAGCGAAAGACAAAATCATGATGGGTGCGGAACGTCGCTCCATGGTGATGACGGAAGCGCAGAAAGAATCGACTGCTTACCACGAAGCTGGTCATGCGATTATCGGTCGCCTGGTGCCGGAACACGATCCGGTGCACAAAGTAACGATTATCCCGCGCGGTCGCGCGCTGGGTGTGACCTTCTTCCTGCCTGAAGGCGACGCAATCAGCGCCAGCCGACAGAAACTGGAAAGCCAGATTAGTACCCTGTACGGCGGTCGTCTGGCAGAAGAGATCATCTACGGACCAGAACATGTTTCTACCGGTGCGTCGAACGATATTAAAGTTGCGACTAACCTGGCGCGTAACATGGTGACCCAGTGGGGCTTCTCTGAAAAACTCGGTCCGCTGCTGTATGCGGAAGAAGAAGGTGAAGTTTTCCTCGGTCGTAGCGTGGCGAAAGCAAAACATATGTCCGATGAAACCGCGCGTATCATCGACCAGGAAGTGAAGTCACTGATTGAACGTAACTACAATCGTGCGCGTCAATTGTTGAACGACAACCTGGATATCCTTCATGCGATGAAAGATGCACTCATGAAATATGAGACCATCGACGCACCGCAGATTGATGACTTGATGGCTCGTCGCGATGTACGCCCGCCTGCAGGTTGGGATGAGTCGGGAGCATCTAACAATTCTGACAATAATGGCACGCCAAAGGCGCCGCGTCCGGTTGATGAACCACGTACGCCAAATCCGGGTAACACCATGTCAGAGCAGTTAGGCGACAAGTAAGTTCCCGCATCAGATGACTGTATTTGTACCGAAAACCCCGGGGCGTGCTCCGGGGTTTTTTCTTATCAATTCATACCAGGGATAACACCATGAAACTCTTTGCCCAGGGCACTTCACTGGATCTTAGCCATCCTCACGTGATGGGGATCCTCAACGTCACGCCAGATTCTTTTTCTGATGGCGGTACGCATAACTCACTGATTGATGCAGTGAAACATGCGAATCTGATGATTAACGCTGGCGCGACGATTATCGACGTTGGTGGAGAGTCCACGCGTCCAGGTGCAGCGGAAGTGAGTGTTGAAGAAGAGTTGCAACGTGTTATTCCGGTGGTTGAGGCAATTGCGCAACGATTCGAAGTCTGGATCTCTGTGGATACCTCCAAATCGGAAGTTATCCGTGAATCGGCGAAAGTGGGCGCTCACATCATTAACGATATCCGCTCCCTTTCCGAACCTGGCGCTCTGGAAGCGGCTGCGGAAACTGGTTTACCCGTATGCCTGATGCATATGCAGGGAAATCCAAAGACCATGCAGGAAGCCCCGAAGTATGACGATGTCTTTGCCGAAGTTAATCGCTACTTTATTGAGCAAATAGCACGTTGTGAGCAGGCGGGTATCGCAAAAGAGAAATTGTTGCTCGACCCGGGATTCGGTTTCGGTAAAAATCTCCACCATAACTATTCATTATTGGCGCGTCTGGCTGAATTTCAGCATTTCAACCTGCCGCTGTTGGTGGGTATGTCACGAAAATCGATGATTGGACAACTGCTGAACGTGGGGCCGTCCGAACGCCTGAGCGGTAGTCTGGCCTGTGCAGTTATTGCTGCGATGCAGGGCGCGCACATCATTCGTGTTCATGACGTCAAAGAAACCGTAGAAGCGATGCGAGTGGTGGAAGCCACTCTGTCTGCAAAGGAAAACAAACGCTATGAGTAATCGTAAATATTTCGGGACCGACGGGATTCGTGGTCGTGTTGGGGATGCGCCGATCACCCCTGATTTTGTGCTTAAACTGGGCTGGGCTGCGGGTAAAGTACTGGCGCGCCACGGCTCCCGTAAGATCATTATTGGTAAAGACACGCGTATTTCTGGCTATATGCTGGAGTCGGCGCTGGAAGCCGGCCTGGCGGCAGCGGGACTTTCCGCGCTTTTTACTGGCCCGATGCCAACACCGGCAGTGGCTTATCTGACGCGTACCTTCCGCGCAGAGGCCGGGATAGTGATTTCCGCATCGCATAACCCGTTCTACGATAACGGCATTAAATTCTTCTCTATCGACGGCACCAAACTACCGGATGCGGTAGAAGAGGCCATCGAAGCGGAAATGGAAAAAGAGATCAGCTGCGTTGATTCGGCAGAACTGGGTAAAGCCAGCCGTATCGTTGATGCTGCGGGTCGCTATATCGAATTTTGCAAAGCCACATTCCCGAACGAACTTAGCCTCAGTGAACTGAAGATTGTGGTGGATTGCGCCAATGGCGCGACTTATCACATCGCGCCGAACGTGCTGCGTGAGCTGGGAGCGAATGTAATCGCCATCGGTTGTGAGCCGAACGGCGTAAACATCAATGCCGAAGTGGGGGCAACTGATGTTCGTGCGCTACAGGCACGCGTATTGGCTGAAAAAGCGGATCTCGGCATTGCGTTTGACGGCGACGGCGATCGCGTGATTATGGTTGACCATGAAGGCAATAAAGTCGATGGCGATCAGATCATGTATATCATCGCGCGTGAAGGCCTTCGTCAGGGGCAGCTGCGTGGTGGCGCGGTGGGTACATTGATGAGCAACATGGGGCTGGAACTGGCGCTGAAACAGTTAGGCATTCCATTTGCACGTGCGAAAGTGGGGGACCGCTACGTACTGGAAAAAATGCAGGAAAAAGGCTGGCGTATCGGTGCAGAGAACTCCGGTCATGTGATCCTGCTGGATAAAACCACTACCGGTGACGGCATTGTTGCTGGTTTGCAGGTGCTGGCGGCGATGGCGCGTAACCATATGAGCCTGCACGACCTTTGCAGTGGCATGAAAATGTTCCCACAGATTCTGGTTAATGTGCGTTATACCGCAGGCAGCGGCGATCCGCTGGAGCATGAGTCAGTTAAAGCCGTGACCGCCGAAGTTGAAGCGGCGCTGGGTAGCCGTGGGCGTGTGCTGTTGCGTAAATCCGGCACCGAGCCGTTAATTCGCGTGATGGTCGAAGGTGAAGACGAAGCGCAGGTCACCGAGTTTGCACACCGTATTGCTGATGCGGTAAAAGCGGTTTAATGCGATAACTAACTGGCTAAAAAGGCGGCGATTGTCGCCTTTGTTTTTCTTATGCACATCGATTTTGCTGTTTTTTTCCGCAGTTGATACAATGCAATAAAATTGCCCTTGCGAAGGTCATTCGCTTTGGTTAGTATTCACACCCGCTTCAGTGGGAAAGATTAAATTTTCTCGCTTTATTGGTTGAAGCATTGGTACGCGGCAACTCCGCAAGGAACAGGTTGATTATGTACGAAGCTCTTTTAGTAGTTTTCCTTATTGTAGCAATTGGCCTTGTTGGTCTGATCATGCTGCAGCAAGGTAAAGGCGCTGATATGGGAGCCTCCTTCGGAGCAGGCGCTTCCGCTACGCTGTTTGGTTCAAGTGGTTCTGGTAACTTCATGACCCGTATGACGGCTGTGCTGGCAACGTTGTTCTTCATCATCAGTCTGGTGCTGGGTAACATTAACAGCAACAAAACCAATAAAGGTAGCGAATGGGAAAATCTGAGTGCCCCGGCGAAAACCGAACAAACTCAGCCAGCTGCTCCGGCTAAGCCGACCAGCGATATCCCGAACTAAGATAGTATCTGTGCTGAGGTGGTGGAATTGGTAGACACGCTACCTTGAGGTGGTAGTGCCCTAACGGGCTTGTGGGTTCGAGTCCCATCCTCAGTACCAATATTCCGAAAGAAAGACGCTGAAAAGCGTCTTTTTTTGTATCTGTGATCCGTCCTGAATAGCGTTAAACAATGTTTTCTGCATCATTGTTTTCTATAAGCGTTGCATAGGTTGTGATTACATAATTGTTGTAGATACAGTTTAAGAAGGCGTGAGCCTCTTCACTCCCGAAACAAAGAAGATTACCAACAGAGTCCAGTTAATGGCTTGCTCCCTGTTTGCCCTAACTGTCATTCGATGCTGCACCGACGCAAACCACCGTTTACGCCGGAGGAGTTAAGAGCATTGATGGATGCGCATAACTCAAATTTGTGAGTGCTCACTCTTCACGCCAAAACCGCAAAATAACGTCAGCAAATTTGTCGGAAATAATCCCCCGGCGGGCTGCCGAGCTAAAATGGCTGCTTCGTAGCGCCGTTGTCCAGTTTTCTGGTGTTCGGTACGCTGAACCGTAATATCCCATGCTTAAATCATCCGGATCTTCATCAGGCTCGTTCGTCAGCCCTCGTTCGTCTTGTTGCTGGAAGCCGACAAAAATAATATTGGCTAAGACATTCTTTTTATAATTGCCATAAATAGTTTCGTACGCATGAGGATAATTTTCTTTCCAGTACCAGGTGGTATCGCCGCAGAACCACGGAGCAGCGGAAGTGTTAGTATTCAGAAGCTGAGAACGGTACTGCTTTAAATCCTTCCGAAAAGCTTCAACCATATTATTAAAATATTGAGGGTGTAACGCGTAGTCACTCGTCATTAAGTCAAATTCGCCCTGCATCCAGCATACGCCGAGGAATTTATTCAGCGGATTCTTCGCCAGAGCAGCTCGCGTTCTGTTGACTAAATCCTGATACAGCGGAGTATCCGTTCCCCAACGACATGCATCATGTCTGGCTCCGTGTTGTTCTGAATATGTTCCTTCGCAGCCTGCGGTAAAAGCCGATCCGCCACGGCAACAAGGAACGATAAGAACGCCAGCATTATCAGGAATGAAGGGCAGTAATTTCCGCGCAATATGCAGTGCTTGTCCAACTGTACCGTATTGTGTTTGATGATCCGTTGCCAGAGGATGGTGATAATCCCGCATATCCTGAACATCGTGTGGGCAGTGAGTCAGTGGAATAATGTCATTAAATTGACATGACGGGCCACCGGGATGCGTCTGTGTAAATCTTGCCAGTTGTTTTATTCTGGAGTGAGGCGCATCTTCACTGTCTGGTAACGGGAGTCCTTCGCCATATGCCATGGCATTAGATTGTCCGGCAACGGTAAGAACATAGTAATAATCGGGCGATGTTATCGTGTTCATATATATGCGTAATTGAAATGACAACGGGTGATGAGCCATTGATAGCAGGGCTCCTTTGCTGGAGCCCTGAAAAGTTAGTTTTGCACAGTAACTTTATTATCTTTCACAGAGAGTAGTACTGAGTCCGCTACAGCTTTGCCGCCCGTAGTTTCACCGCCAATAATCAATAAATTATTATTCCAGGGCAATGATACTCCGTAGGCCCGACCTTGCGACAGTTCGCCAGATTTCTCCCATTTCCCGTTATGCCAAAGATGAATATCGGCGCTATACGATTTTTTCAGACCTTCATGCGCATAGTTCTTACCGTTCTGGTAATTTTCCCGTGAACCTTTGAATCCGGCTCCTCCGGCAAATATAAGAGAGTCATTGCTAATACCTGCAAAACCGCCAGCTACGCCATCCGGTGAGGAGACGGGAGAAAGTTTATTCCATTTTATGCCATTGCCGGTGAAATCAAGCTCAAATACAGCATCAGTTCGCAGCCCTGGTTTTGCTTCGCCATTAATAAGCCAGGTTTTATCACCATTATTTACTACCGCCGCACCAGCCGTGCCGTACCAAGGAGATTCGCCAGCGTAACTCCATTGCTGTGTAGAGGGATCAAAAGACAACAGGAACTTATTAAAGAAATAATCTTCTGCTTTTTTGTCAAAATAGTGGGCATTGATTTTATCTATGGCCGCTGAATCTTTTCCAGCCTCCTTGAGATCTTCAAAATAGCCATTAAATATATTCTGGTTAACGCCGCCAGTAATATAGGCTTTGCCGTTGTGTACAAAGGTCACATGACCAGCCATGCCCATCGGTGCGTGCGACATTAATTTAACCCAGGTATTAGTTTTGGGATTATATTTGTGTACGTCGTTGAATACCTGAGTTAACCCCTCGCTGTTTTTACCAACACCGCCAAATACATATAAATTACCATCAATAAAGGCTGAGGTTGCTTGATCTCTCGCGCCAGCGGGGAATTCCGCCAGGGCTATCCATTTTTTATCTTTGGCTTGTGTATCCAGCTTGTACCATGCCGTACCTGCGCTACCTAAACCAATGTAGACAGTGTCATTATCAATTGCTCCAGTACCACTTTTAAATGGCACAGGAGTTTCCGGCAATACCGACGCGTTTGCGGCAAGTGAAGCCATCATGATAGCAAGTGCCGTTATTGTTTTATTCATTGTGACTGTCTCCTGTCTACTACAGTTTAAATGACACACCAATGCGATAACTGTTTTCCGATAAATTATCTCTGCCGTTGTAAACACCCTGACGGTCAAGGTAGTCATATTCTATGTATGGCGTAATATCGGGCGTCATATGGTATTGTAGAACAAATGCATTTTCCGTCGCCCATTTCTTATGGTTTGCATAGCGATAATCGTTTTGTTTGCTGTACAGCGTCGTTTGCCATGCGAAGGTGAAATCACTATTAATATTGTAAGTGACATATCCATCCCAACGATGAACGTTATCACGAGACATATCGCCAGATAAGTCTTGTTGCCGGTAAGCTTTCCAGTCGTAACGATAGCGAATGCCAAAATTGAGATCTTTTGTCGCATCCCAGGACAGTTTTACATATGGTCCATAGCGTGTGCCATTGCTGCTAAAATGGGTTAACATTCCAGGGCGCACGGTCCATTGATCATCAAGTTTAATCGCATAATTAACTTCAACCTGAACATCATTTAATGCGGCATTTTCCTTTTTATTATCATGAATGGTATTCCAGGTATTACTTTCCATGCTTGCCCACCATCCATTTTTCCACCCCTCACTGACTTTGAGTCGAGTTTCATAGGCATGGCTTCCACTACGATATCCACCACGCACATCCAGTGTTGCAGCCTGAGAAATTAATGGTGACGAAAAGCAGATTAATAATACGCCAGAAAGTATTTTAGCCTTTTTCATAAATTTCACTCATTTGTAGAATACAGAAAGTAATACGAAGTCCGAATAAACAAATAGCATTTATGTTATGTGCTCTTTTTTGCCAGGCTTATAGCGTCATTGGCCACGGATAATTATTTTTTTTGTATAAGGTCTCCTGTGAGAAATTGTTTTCCACATAATTTAAGATAAACAGAGATCTGGATTAAATACCTGAGTATTAAATCTATTCTGATGTTTAATTGATTTTAATGTTCGTAAGCTATTTCACTCACTAAATCTATCTTTAGCCAGTGTCATAAAATGGATTGTTTGTTGATCTCATTTTCATACTCCTTTCAGACTGAAGTGCTCTTTCATCACCCGATAAGGGAGGACGCCAGGAATGTTTGTATTAGATTGCGAGAGAGTCGTCTTATTTATCTCTTGTGTGTACCTTTATACCTGTTATACCAGATCAAAAATCACGCAATCCATACAACAAAACCAGATTTGCAATTCGCGTCACAAAATATGTCGATATTTTTCGAAGGTAAAGTGTTATGTAAGGCCAGATGGTCATTGTCGACTGCCTTCGTGAAACAGATGCTATGTCATTAACTCATTGTTTAATATTTATTTTTAATGGATGTCGACAGTGCCGGGTTTACAAGCTAACTCCGAAAGCACGGTGAAAATGAGAGTTTATCCGCTATCCGATTGACAATAATTCTCACCATAAAATATGTTTTTACGTTCTGAGACTAAGGGCAACCTGGTATGTAGCAGAGGAGTTCCTGGCTCTGTCCTGGGCTGACTCGTTGATGTTCAGCACACTACAGGATGGGGGCAGTCAGTTATTTGCCGTATCGCCAGTAAAGAGCAGTGAGTAAGGAAAGATTAAGTTGAAGTAACATGCATATTTAATGCGAATGTAGATGAAAAAAGGTGCGTGCGAACTTCCCCTCATTTCTCTGGACAATACACGGCCTGGAAAGGGATGTAACAATCTCACAGTATGAGTTTACAAACCAAAGGATAATAATGGCTAGGTAACTAAGCATTAGCATGATAATAGCCACCTGAAAATTATGGGATTCCATTAAATAGCAATTTTGTGAAAAATGGAGTTGACTAATAATGTTATATGTGAAATGGCCTGTTGAACGAATATTAAATTTTGCTGAATTTTTTATGTTGATTTACTTGTTACAGAACATATCACGTGATATATAGATAAGATTAGTTACATTGATGATGAGGGTTATTATTAGATTCGTCTCAGATTGAAAATATATAAAAGACATATCATGCAAGAGCATAGCGTTTGTATGGCAAAGTTATTATAAGTAGCTATCGCCATTCTATTTAAGTTCATTCAAAAGAGCTGGCCCACTTGCGTTAGCCATTAAGTAAACATTCGCTTTTATAAACATAATCAGGATTAAAATGTTGGATTATTGCTAACCCAGCACAGCTAGTGCGCGTCTGTAATTATAAGGGAAAACGATGAAGAATAAGGCTGATAACAAAAAAAGGAACTTCCTTACCCACAGTGAAATAGAGTCACTCCTTAAAGCAGCAAATACCGGGCCTCATGCTGCACGCAATTATTGTCTGACTTTGCTTTGTTTTATTCATGGCTTTCGGGCGAGTGAAATTTGCCGATTGAGAATTTCGGATATTGATCTTAAGGCAAAGTGCATATATATCCATCGATTAAAAAAAGGCTTTTCAACAACGCACCCGCTATTGAACAAAGAAGTTCAGGCTTTAAAAAACTGGTTGAGTACGCGTACTTCTTATCCACATGCTGAGAGCGAGTGGGTATTTTTATCACGCAAGGGGAATCCGCTTTCTCGTCAACAGTTTTACCATATTATCTCGACTTCAGGTGGTAATGCCGGGTTATCACTGGAGATTCATCCGCATATGTTACGCCATTCGTGTGGTTTTGCTTTGGCGAATATGGGAATAGATACACGACTTATCCAGGATTATCTTGGGCATCGTAATATTCGTCACACCGTCTGGTATACCGCCAGCAATGCCGGGCGTTTTTACGGCATCTGGGATAGACCCAGAGGTCGACAGCGTCACGCTGTTTTATAAAGATGGATGAGATGCCAGGGATGGTGTTAAAACCTACATTATTCTTACGATGTATCAATAATAATTAACCATTTATTAATTGATGTTATTGTTAGTGTGATTCTTAATTATCATAATAAACATTAACTTAACTATATCCATACAAAATACAATGGTTTATTTTATTCAAAATAAACAAACAAAATCATTCATAAATTTACATATCACTTATATTCTTCTCTTTTTGCACTTTTTTTCTTTATTTTTTAAGTAACTGGAAGTTAATCCGGTGCAATCTATTGTTATATTGAATTAAATCAATGAAAATAGATGTTATCACATCAGTGATATTTTATTTTTGTATGATATTTAATGTAATTGACTGATAACCACATAACTTTGTGTGTGATTATCTTTTTATCTATTGGGCTAATTTTGACCGTTTGAGGTTTCCTATAGGTATTCATTCAAATATATCTCAGTCAGGAGTAATACTATTGTGAGTAAACGTCGTTATCTTACCGGTAAAGAAGTTCAGGCAATGATGCAAGCGGTTTGCTATGGGGCAACGGGAGCCAGAGATTATTGTCTTATTCTGTTGGCATATCGGCATGGGATGCGTATTAGTGAACTACTTGATCTGCATTATCAGGATCTTGATCTTAATGAAGGTCGAATAAATATTCGCCGACTGAAGAACGGATTTTCTACCGTTCACCCGTTACGTTTTGATGAGCGTGAAGCCGTAGAACGCTGGACCCTGGAACGTGCTAACTGGAAAGGTGCTGACCAGACCGACGCCATATTTATTTCCCGTCGTGGAAGCCGACTTTCTCGTCAGCAGGCTTATCGCATTATTCGTGATGCCGGTATTGAAGCTGGAACCGTGACGCAGACTCATCCTCATATGTTAAGACATGCTTGCGGTTATGAACTGGCGGAGCGTGGTGCAGATACCCGTTTAATTCAGGATTATCTGGGGCATCGAAATATTCGCCATACTGTGCGTTATACCGCCAGTAATGCTGCACGTTTTGCCGGATTATGGGAAAGAAATAATCTTATAAACGAAAAATTAAAAAGAGAAGAGGTTTAATAT
>NZ_JABWMT020000142.1:0-221 GCF_013368915.2 Escherichia sp. 93.1518 | reverse complement strand
GTGAGCGGCTGGTCAGCACGGCCCGGACGACGGAAACCACATACCGCTTCAGGCAGCTGGCGCTGGGAAATTACAGGCTGACAGTCCGGGCGGTAAATGCATGGGGACAGCAGGGCGATCCTGCATCGGTATCGTTCCGGATCGCCGCACCGGCAGCGCCGTCGCGGATTGAGCTGACGCCGGGCTATTTTCAGATAACCGCCACGCCGCATCTTGCCGTT
>NZ_JABWMT020000141.1:0-225 GCF_013368915.2 Escherichia sp. 93.1518 | reverse complement strand
AATCCGTATCTTCGAGTGCCCACACAGATTGTCTGATAAATTGTTAAAGAGCAGTGCCGCTTCGCTTTTTCTCAGCGGCGCGGGGTGTGCATAATACGCTTTCCCGCTACAGAGTCAAGCATTTTTTTGCTTTTCTCTGCCGGAATTCTCAGGAGAATCCCGCTGACCCGGCGGCTTGTCTGCCGTTGTTCCGTGTCAGTGGTGGCGCATTATAGGGAGTTATTC
>NZ_JABWMT020000140.1:0-229 GCF_013368915.2 Escherichia sp. 93.1518 | reverse complement strand
GTAGTGTGGGGTCTCCCCATGCGAGAGTAGGGAACTGCCAGGCATCAAATTAAGCGTGCTGATATGGCTCAGTTGGTAGAGCGCACCCTTGGTAAGGGTGAGGTCCCCAGTTCGACTCTGGGTATCAGCACCACTTTTTAGGTTAAAGTTCGGCAGATTAGAAAAGAATTTGTCTGGCGGCAGTAGCGCGGTGGTCCCACCTGACCCCATGCCGAACTCAGAAGTGAAA
>NZ_JABWMT020000139.1:0-235 GCF_013368915.2 Escherichia sp. 93.1518 | reverse complement strand
CCTACTTCATAGAGCATAAGCAGCGCAACACCCTTATCTGGTTGCCGACGGATGGCGATGCCGAAAACTTCATGAAAACCCACGTTGAGCCGACCATCCGTGATATTCCGTCGCTGCTGGCGCTGGCTCCGTGGTATGGCAAAAAGCACCGGGATAACACGCTCACCATGAAGCGTTTCACCAATGGTCGTGGCTTCTGGTGCCTGGGCGGTAAAGCGGCAAAAAACTACCGTGA
>NZ_JABWMT020000016.1:0-104025 GCF_013368915.2 Escherichia sp. 93.1518 | reverse complement strand
ATATGTTTCGGTTTCGTAGGCCGGATAAGGCGTTCACGCCGCATCCGGCATTTAGTTTTGTATGTCGGATGAAGCATTTACGCCGTACCCGACAATAACCGCCTGATGCGACGCTGAGGCGTCTTATCAGGTCTACATATGTTTCGGTTTCGTAGGCCGGATAAGGCGTTCACGCCGCATCCGGCATTTAGCAGCATTACTTGGTGATACGACCCTGTGCATCTTTCAGCGCGGCATCAACAGTCTGACGACCGCTGGCGGCGTTGATCACTGCGGTACGCACGGCATACCAGAAGGCGGACATCTGCGGGATGTTCGGCATGATTTCACCGTTCTTGGCGTTATCCATAGTGGCGGCAATGCGTTGATCTTTCGCCAGCTGATCCTGGTAAGACTTCAGCGCCACGGCACCCAGCGGTTTATCTTTATTTACCGCTTCCAGCCCTTCGTCAGTCAGCAGGTAGTTTTCGAGGAACTCTTTTGCCAGTTCTTTGTTCGGGCTGGCAGCGTTGATGCCTGCACTCAGAACGCCAACGAACGGTTTGGAAGGTTGTCCCTTGAAGGTCGGCAGCAGCGTCACACCGTAGTTCACTTTGCTGGTGTCAATGTTGGACCATGCCCACGGACCGTTGATGGTCATCGCCGTTTCACCTTTGTTAAAGGCCGCCTCTGCGATGGAGTAATCAGTATCCGCATTCATGTGTTTGTTTTTAACCAGATCAACCAAGAAGGTCAGACCCGCTTTCGCGCCAGCATTATCCACACCAACGTCTTTCACATTGTATTTGTCGTTTTCATACTTGAACGCATAACCACCGTCGGCAGCAATCAGCGGCCAGGTGAAGTACGGTTCTTGCAGGTTGAACATCAGCGCGCTCTTACCTTTCGCTTTCAGTTCTTTATCCAGCGCCGGGATTTCTTCCCAGGTTTTTGGCGGGTTCGGCAGCAGGTCTTTGTTATAAATCAGCGATAATGCTTCAACGGCAATCGGATAAGCAATCAGTTTGCCGTTATAACGTACAGCGTCCCAGGTAAACGGATACAGCTTGTCCTGTAACGCTTTGTCTGGGGATATTTCAGCCAACAGGCCAGATTGGGCATAGCCGCCAAAGCGGTCGTGCGCCCAGAAAATAATGTCCGGACCATCGCCAGTGGCCGCAACCTGAGGGAATTTCTCTTCCAGCTTATCTGGGTGCTCAACGGTGACTTTAATTCCGGTATCTTTCTCGAATTTCTTACCCACTTCTGCGAGGCCGTTGTAGCCTTTATCGCCGTTGATCCAGATTACCAGTTTACCTTCTTCGATTTTGGCGAGAGCCGAGGCGGAAAACATCATCGTCGTCAAAACAGATAATGCGAGGATGCGTGCACCTGTTTTTATTTTCATAATCTCTGGTCCTTGTTGGTGAAGTGCTTGTGAAAACGCCTGAACGGACTCTAGTTTCTTTATACGGCAACCTCTTTCCATCCTCCTTGCCCCTACGCCCCACCTTCGTTTTATGTGATCTGCATCGCAGAAACAGCAGTATTGCGGGAAGGCGCACACAAAATTGCCATGTTTTTTGCAAGCAATATCACGAATTTCCTTACTTTCCCTCGGATTAGTATGCAGAGCCCATCTTCTCATCCTCCCGCCTCCTCCCCCATAAAAAAGCCAGGGGGTGGAGGATTTAAGCCATCTTCCGATGACGCATAGTCACTGCATCATGAATGTTGCTGTCGATGACAGGTTGTAACGAAGGGAGAAGGGCATGGCGAGCGTACAGCTACAAAATGTAACGAAGGCCTGGGGGGATGTGGTGGTATCGAAAGATATCAACCTCGACATCCACGAAGGTGAGTTCGTGGTGTTTGTCGGACCATCTGGCTGCGGTAAATCTACTTTACTGCGCATGATTGCCGGTCTTGAGACGATCACCAGCGGCGACCTGTTCATCGATGAAAAACGAATGAATGACACCCCGCCAGCAGAACGCGGCGTCGGCATGGTGTTCCAGTCCTATGCGCTCTATCCCCATCTGTCTGTGGCAGAAAATATGTCGTTTGGCCTGAAACTGGCAGGCGCGAAGAAAGAGGTCATCAACCAGCGTGTTAACCAGGTAGCGGAAGTGCTGCAACTGGCGCATTTGCTGGATCGCAAACCGAAGGCGCTCTCCGGCGGACAGCGTCAACGTGTGGCGATTGGTCGTACGCTGGTGGCCGAGCCAAGCGTGTTTTTACTCGATGAACCGCTTTCCAACCTCGATGCTGCGCTGCGTGTACAGATGCGTATCGAAATTTCCCGTCTGCATAAACGCCTGGGGCGCACGATGATTTACGTCACCCACGATCAGGTCGAAGCGATGACGTTGGCCGACAAAATCGTGGTGCTGGACGCCGGTCGCGTGGCGCAGGTCGGGAAGCCGCTTGAGTTGTATCACTATCCGGCCGACCGCTTTGTCGCCGGTTTTATCGGTTCACCGAAGATGAACTTTTTGCCGGTGAAAGTAACTGCCGTTGCAATCGATCAAGTCCAGGTTGAGCTGCCGATGCCAAACCTCCAGCAGGTCTGGCTGCCGGTTGAAAGCCATAACGTTCAGGTCGGCGCCAACATGTCGCTGGGCATTCGCCCAGAACATTTACTGCCAAGCGATATCGCCGACGTCATCCTTGAGGGTGAAGTTCAGGTGGTCGAGCAGCTCGGCAACGAAACGCAAATTCATATCCAGATCCCTTCCATTCGTCAAAACCTGGTGTACCGCCAGTCTGACGTGGTGTTGGTAGAAGAAGGTGCCACATTCGCTATCGGCCTGCCGCCAGAGCGTTGCCATCTGTTCCGTGAGGATGGCACTGCATGTCGTCGACTGCATCAGGAGCCGGGCGTTTAAGCACCCCTACAAAAGACACAAAGCCTGTAACAGGCGATGTGAAAAAAGAAAAGCAATGACTCAGGAGATAGAATGATGATTACTCTGCGCAAACTTCCTCTGGCGGTTGCCGTCGCAGCAGGCGTAATGTCTGCTCAGGCAATGGCCGTGGATTTCCACGGTTACGCTCGTTCCGGGATCGGCTGGACAGGGAGCGGCGGTGAACAACAGTGTTTCCAGACCACTGGCGCTCAAAGTAAATACCGTCTTGGCAACGAATGTGAAACTTATGCTGAATTAAAATTGGGTCAGGAAGTGTGGAAAGAGGGCGATAAGAGCTTCTATTTCGACACTAACGTGGCCTATTCCGTAGCACAACAGAATGACTGGGAAGCCACCGATCCGGCCTTCCGTGAAGCGAACGTGCAGGGGAAAAACCTGATTGAATGGCTGCCTGGTGCCACCATTTGGGCCGGTAAGCGTTTCTATCAGCGTCATGACGTTCATATGATCGACTTCTACTACTGGGATATTTCTGGTCCTGGTGCCGGTCTGGAAAACATCGACGTTGGCTTCGGTAAACTTTCTCTGGCAGCAACGCGTTCTTCTGAAGCGGGCGGTTCTTCTTCTTTCGCCAGCAACAATATCTATGACTATACCAATGAGACTGCGAACGACGTCTTCGACGTGCGTTTAGCGCAGATGGAAATTAACCCCGGCGGCACCCTGGAGCTGGGTGTTGACTACGGTCGCGCTAACCTGCGTGATAACTATCGTCTGGTTGATGGCGCATCGAAAGATGGCTGGATGTTCACTGCCGAGCATACCCAGAGCATCCTGAAAGGCTTCAACAAGTTTGTTGTTCAGTACGCTACTGACTCGATGACCTCGCAGGGTAAAGGTCTGTCGCAGGGTTCTGGCGTTGCGTTTGATAACGAAAAATTTGCCTACAATATCAACAATAACGGTCACCTGCTGCGTATCCTCGATCACGGTGCGATCTCCATGGGCGACAACTGGGACATGATGTACGTGGGTATGTACCAGGATATCAACTGGGATAACGACAACGGCACCAAATGGTGGACCGTCGGTATTCGTCCAATGTACAAGTGGACGCCTATCATGAGTACCTTGCTGGAAGTGGGCTACGACAACGTCGAATCCCAGCGTACTGGCGACAAGAACAATCAGTACAAAATCACCCTCGCACAACAATGGCAGGCTGGCGACAGCATCTGGTCACGCCCGGCTATTCGTGTCTTCGCAACCTACGCCAAGTGGGATGAGAAATGGGGTTATGACTACAACGGTAGCTCCTCTTCCAACCCGAACTACGGCAAAGCTGTTCCGGCGAATTTCGAAGGCGGTAGCTTCGGTCGCGGTGATAGCGATGAGTGGACCTTCGGTGCCCAGATGGAAATCTGGTGGTAATAGCAATGTGTAGGCCGGATAAGGCGTTTACGCCGCATCCGGCATAAAACAGGTTGTCATTATCTATAAGGGGCGTAAGCCCCTCTGATTATCGGGTTAAGCGCGCTATTGCCTGGCTACCGCTGAACTCCAGATTTTGAGGTAAAAACAATGAAAATGAATAAAAGTCTCATCGCCCTCTGTTTATCAGCAGGGTTGCTGGCAAGCGCGCCTGGAATCAGCCTTGCCGATGTTAACTACGTGCCGCAAAACACCAGCGATGCGCCAGCCATTCCATCTGCCGCGCTGCAACAATTAACCTGGACGCCAGTCGATCAATCTAAAACCCAGACCACCCAATTGGCGACTGGCGGGCAACAACTGAACGTCCCTGGCATCAGCGGTCCAGTCGCCGCATACAGCGTCCCGGCAAACATTGGCGAGCTGACCCTGACTCTGACCAGTGAAGTGAACAAACAAACCAGCGTATTTGCACCGAACGTGCTGATTCTTGATCAGAACATGACACCATCGGCCTTCTTTCCCAGCAGTTATTTCACCTACCAGGAACCTGGTGTGATGAGTGCAGATCGTCTGGAAGGCGTTATGCGCCTGACACCGGCGTTGGGGCAGCAGAAACTTTATGTACTGGTCTTTACCACTGAAAAAGATCTCCAGCAGACGACGCAACTGCTCGATCCGGCAAAAGCCTATGCCAAAGGCGTCGGTAACTCGGTGCCGGATATTCCAGACCCGGTTGCCCGTCATACCACTGATGGTCTGCTGAAACTGAAAGTGAAAACCAACTCCAGCTCCAGCGTGTTGGTGGGGCCTCTATTTGGTTCTTCCGCTCCGGCTCCGGTTACGGTAGGCAACACGGCGGCACCAGCCGCAGCCGTACCTGCTCCGGCACCGGCGAAGAAAAGTGAACCTATGCTCAACGACACGGAAAGTTATTTTAATACCGCGATTAAAAACGCTGTCGCGAAAGGTGATGTTGATAAGGCGTTAAAACTGCTTGATGAAGCTGAACGCCTGGGCTCGACATCTGCCCGTTCCACCTTTATCAGCAGTGTAAAAGGCAAGGGGTAATTACGCCCCACAGTGCTGATTTTGCAACAACTGGTGCGTCTTCGGGCGCACCTTTTTTTCTCTCCTTCCTGTGATTGTTGCGTTATTGTTGCGTATTAGATCACTTAATATGCTTTACATCTCCCGTTAACGCTTTTCTGCGATACAATGCCTTTACGTTATGTAACGGAGAGTTCGGCATGTCACACCCCGCGTTAACGCAACTGCGTGCGCTGCGCTATTTTGCAGAGATCCCTGCGCTGGAACCGCAACTGCTCGACTGGTTGTTGCTGGAAGATTCCATGACCAAACGTTTTGAACAGCAGGGAAAAACGGTGAGCGTGACGATGATCCGCGAAGGGTTTGTCGAGCAGAATGAAATCCCCGAAGAATTACCGCTGTTGCCGAAAGAATCCCGTTACTGGTTACGTGAGATTTTGTTATGCGCTGATGGAGAACCCTGGCTCGCCGGGCGTACCGTCGTTCCTGTGTCAACGTTAAGCGGCCCTGAGCTGGCGTTACAAAAATTGGGTAAAACGCCGTTAGGTCGCTATCTGTTCACATCATCGACATTAACCCGGGACTTTATTGAGATAGGCCGTGATGCCGGACTGTGGGGGCGACGTTCCCGCCTGCGATTAAGCGGTAAGCCGCTGCTGCTGACCGAACTGTTTTTACCGGCATCACCGTTGTACTAAGAGGAAAAAAATATGGAGTGGAGTCTGACGCAAAATAAGCTGCTGGCGTTTCACCGCTTAATGCGTACGGATAAGCCAATTGGTGCGTTACTGCTGCTCTGGCCAACTTTATGGGCGCTATGGGTGGCGACACCCGGTGTTCCTCAACTCTGGATCCTGGCGGTGTTTGTCGCTGGCGTCTGGCTGATGCGTGCCGCCGGTTGTGTAGTGAATGACTATGCTGACCGTAAGTTTGATGGTCATGTTAAGCGCACGGCAAACCGACCGCTTCCCAGTGGCGCGGTGACGGAGAAAGAGGCGCGCGCGCTGTTTGTCGTGCTGGTGCTAATTTCGTTCTTACTGGTGCTGACGCTGAATACGATGACTATTTTGTTGTCGATTGCCGCGCTGGTACTGGCGTGGGTTTACCCGTTTATGAAGCGTTACACCCATCTACCGCAAGTAGTGCTGGGGGCGGCGTTTGGTTGGTCGATTCCAATGGCTTTTGCCGCTGTGAGTGAATCGGTGCCGTTAAGCTGCTGGTTAATGTTCCTCGCCAATATTCTGTGGGCGGTGGCTTACGACACGCAGTATGCGATGGTTGACCGTGACGACGACGTGAAGATTGGCATTAAATCCACTGCGATTCTGTTTGGTCAATACGATAAATTGATTATTGGCATTTTGCAGGTTGGCGTACTGGCGCTGATGGCGATTATTGGTGAGTTAAATGGATTAGGCTGGGGATATTACTGGTCAATTCTGGTCGCGGGCGCGCTGTTTGTTTATCAACAAAAACTGATTGCCAATCGCGAGCGTGAAGCCTGTTTTAAAGCGTTTATGAATAATAACTATGTTGGCCTGGTACTGTTTTTAGGGCTGGCAATGAGTTACTGGCATTTCTGATGATGTAAAAAAGCCGGATGGTCGTGGTCATCCGGCTTTTTTCTGGGAAAAGCTGCCTGATGCGCTGCGCTTGTCAGGCCTACATAACACATCGCAATTTATTGAATTTGCAGGTCATGGTAGGCCGGATACATCCGGCAACGCTCACCAGTTACCCTTCGCCCTGCGTCGCACTCTCAATCGTTAAGCGCACATCGGACGTAATCAACTCCGCCAGCAACTGATAAACCTTCATCGTTTCTGCCGGTTCTGCATCGCCGCTGTCGCTGATATACCCTTCATCACGCAGCGTCAGCACCAGAGAACTGAACACCGCTTTGTCGAAGAACTCCGGCGCGTTGATGCCGTGCAGTACGGAAAGACGTTGGGCCACAGTGCGGCTCTCTTTCTCCAGCGTACCGCGATTGATCGACGGGTTGGCGCTCAACAGCCAGAAAGTAATCGCATAACGTTGCAGCGTTTCGCGCGCACCTGCGGCAAGCAACTGAAGCGTGCGGGAGTGCGCTGGATTGATATGCAACTCATCATCTTGCAGCGTAATCAGCCCCTGGCGTTGCATTTCATTCGCCAGCGCATCAATAACGCCCGGCAACTCGTCACGCTCCCAGCGCAGGAACAGCTCCGCTTTTAGCATTGGGTAAAGCACATTGACGTGCTCCATCAACACTTCGCGGGAGATGTGCCGATGCTGGGTGACAATTGCTGCCATCAGCGAAGGCAGAACCAACATATGCGCAATGTTGTTGCGATAGTAGGTCATCAGCACCGCTTGCTCGCGCGGCAGGATAATAATGTCGCCGATGGTGTCTTTCTCGACTTCAAACTTGTTCATTTGCAGCGCGTGATCAATCAGCTCACCGGCGCTGGCTGAAGGAACGGTAGAGTCCGTGGAGTAAGGCACGTTGCGCATCAAATCGAGATAACAATTAAGCTGCTCAGTCAATTGCTCGCGAGTGAGTGAACGCTGACGTGACGCCAGCAGCGCAGTACAGCACAGGTTCATGGCGTTAGCCGCGCCTGCGTTGTTAATGCGCACCATCAGATCGGCAGCAATGTTATTGACTGTCGGCGTTAACCAGGCCGGGCGTACAGCTTCGATGGGATCAATAGATTCACGCCAGTCTGGCACGTGCTGGTTGAGATAGGTCATCAACGGCATTGGTTCACCGAAGTTGACATACCCCTGACCGAGATTACGCAGCTTGCTTAAACCGCGCAGCATCTGCGGCAGGCTCTCTTTCTCTTTCGTCGCGCCGCGCAGCTCTTTGGCGTAAGTACCCACTTCCATGACGTGCTCATAACCGATGTAGATCGGAATCAACGTAATCGGACGTGTACCGCCACGCAGCATCGCCTGAATGGTCATCGACAGCGTGCCGGTTTTCGGATCAAGCAAACGCCCTGTACGCGAACGACCGCCTTCCACAAAGTACTCAACGGAATAACCACGGCTGAACAGTTCGCCGAGATATTCACGGAAGACAGTAGAGTAGAGTTTATTGCCTTTAAAAGTACGGCGAATAAAGAACGCACCCAGACGGCGGAAAATCGGCCCGGCAGGCCAGAAGTTCAGGTTGATCCCGGCGGCGATATGCGGTGGCACCAGCCCCTGGTGATACAACACGTAGGAGAGCAGCAGGTAGTCCATGTGGCTACGGTGGCATGGCACATACACCAGCTCATGACCGTCATGAGCCAGCTGGCGAACGCGTTCGGCATTATGGACGTTGATGCCCTGATAGAGCCGGTTCCAGGTGAAGCCCAGAATACGGTCAGTCAGGCGGATCATCTCGTAAGAGAAATTCGCCGCAATCTCTTCCATCAGCGCAATCGCGTTCTGCTGCGCTTTTTCATGGGAGATTTTTTTGCTGCGTGCTTCATCTTCTACCGCTTTGGCAATTGCACGTGAGGCGAGTAGCTTATTGAACAAATCCTGACGAGCAGGCAAGCGTGGACCCACGGCAGCAAGACGCTGACGGGCAAAGTGCATACGCGCCACACGCGCCAGTTTTTGGGCGATAGTTTTATCTGTGCCGTGTTCATCAGCCATGCGGCGTAGCGAAACTGACGGCGAGAAACGCACAAAGCTATCGCGACCAAGCCACAGTACGGCGAAAAATTTCTGTACGCCGTTGAGCATACGTAGTGGCGGGTTTACTTCGCCTTTTTCACGTCCTGGCGCACGACCAAACATCACCGATACCGGCACCATCTGCACATCCAGATTTGGGTTGCTACGGTGCAGATCGAGATAGTCGTGGAACAGCTTGATAGACTCTTCTTTCGGCGTGTAATAGGTGAAAACACGCGGCCCGCCATGAATAAACACATAGCGCGGCAGTAGCGTGCCGTCTACCTCCAGCGGCTCTAATGGATCAGGCAGGTCATGCGCCAGACACTGGGCGCGCAACGTCAGCAAATCCGCTTTTGAGTTGTACGGTAAAACGTACATAATTGGACGAGAGGTATCGAGCCCCAATTCCGGGGCAGGATCTGCCGGAATAGACTTGCTTTTTACCAGGATGCTTAATGGTAAATTCAGTAATTTGTAGTAAATTCGTGGCCAGCCGGACATAAACGATGTAAAGCCTCTGGTTAATAATGCAAATGCGCGGGAAGGATAGCAGAAAGTCATGGGAAATTCTGTGGTATCCGCTTATGTTTCGCGCGGCGCTACGCTACCGGAATCATCGGATTCAACGGTACACTGATATTGACGCTCATAATGTAAAAAGGTTCTTTCAATGGCCAATAATACCACTGGATTCACTCGAATTATCAAAGCCGCTGGCTATTCCTGGAAAGGTTTACGCGCTGCATGGATCAACGAAGCGGCATTCCGTCAGGAAGGCGTGGCGGTATTGTTGGCGGTGGTCATCGCTTGCTGGCTGGATGTGGACGCGATTACCCGCGTGCTGCTTATCAGCTCCGTGATGCTGGTGATGATTGTGGAAATTCTCAATAGCGCCATCGAAGCGGTGGTTGATCGTATTGGCTCTGAATACCACGAGCTTTCCGGGCGGGCAAAAGATATGGGTTCCGCAGCGGTGCTGATCGCGATTATCGTCGCTGTGGCAACCTGGGTCATTCTGTTATGGTCACATTTTGGATAACCCTTCCAGAATTCGATAAATCTCTGGTTTATTGTGTAGTTTATGGTTCCAAAATCGCCTTTTGCTGTATATACTCACAGCATAACTGTATATACACCCAGGGGGCGGAATGAAAGCGTTAACGGCCAGGCAACAAGAGGTGTTTGATCTCATTCGTGATCACATCAGCCAGACAGGTATGCCGCCGACGCGTGCGGAAATCGCGCAGCGTTTGGGGTTCCGTTCCCCAAACGCGGCTGAAGAACATCTGAAGGCGTTGGCACGCAAAGGCGTGATTGAAATTGTTTCCGGCGCATCGCGTGGGATTCGTCTGTTGCAGGAAGAGGAAGAAGGGTTGCCATTAGTAGGTCGTGTGGCTGCCGGTGAACCGCTTCTGGCGCAGCAGCATATTGAAGGTCATTATCAGGTCGATCCTTCCTTGTTCAAGCCGAATGCCGATTTCCTGCTGCGCGTCAGCGGAATGTCGATGAAAGATATCGGCATTATGGATGGCGACTTGCTGGCAGTGCATAAAACTCAGGATGTACGTAATGGTCAGGTCGTTGTCGCACGTATTGATGACGAAGTTACCGTTAAACGTCTGAAAAAACAGGGCAATAAAGTCGAATTATTGCCAGAAAACAGCGAGTTTAAACCGATTGTCGTTGACCTTCGTCAGCAGAGCTTCACCATTGAAGGGCTGGCGGTTGGGGTTATTCGCAACGGCGACTGGCTGTAACATATCTCTGATACCGCGATGCCGCCTGGCGTCGCGGTTTGTTTTTCATCTCTCTTCATCAGGCTTGTCTGCATGGCATTCCTCACTTCATCTGATAAAGCTCTCTGGCATCTCGCCTTACCTATGATTTTCTCCAATATCACCGTTCCGTTGCTGGGGCTGGTTGATACGGCGGTCATTGGTCATCTTGACAGTCCGGTTTATCTGGGCGGCGTGGCGGTTGGCGCAACGGCGACCAGCTTTCTCTTTATGCTGTTGCTATTTTTGCGCATGAGCACCACCGGGCTGACTGCGCAGGCGTATGGTGCCAAAAATCCTCAGGCATTAGTCCGTGCGCTGGTGCAGCCGTTGCTGCTGGCGCTGGGGGCTGGGGCGTTAATTGCGCTATTGCGTACACCGATTATCGATCTGGCGCTGCATATTGTTGGTGGCAGCGAAGCCGTGCTGGAACAGGCGCGGCGCTTTCTTGAAATTCGCTGGCTAAGCGCACCGGCGTCACTGGCAAACCTGGTATTACTTGGCTGGTTGCTCGGCGTGCAATATGCCCGTGCGCCGGTTGTCCTGTTAGTGGTGGGTAATATCCTCAACATTGTGCTGGATGTCTGGCTGGTGATGGGGCTGCATATGAACGTGCAGGGCGCGGCGCTGGCAACGGTCATCGCAGAATATGCGACGTTGCTGATCGGTCTGCTAATGGTGCGTAAAATCCTCAAACTACGCGGTATTTCCGGCGAAATGCTGAAAACAGCCTGGCGGGGGAACTTCCGTCGCTTGCTGGCGCTTAACCGCGACATCATGCTGCGCTCACTGCTGTTGCAACTCTGTTTTGGTGCAATAACGGTACTTGGCGCGCGACTGGGGAGTGACATAATCGCCGTTAACGCGGTTCTGATGACGCTACTCACCTTTACCGCCTATGCGCTGGATGGTTTTGCCTACGCGGTTGAAGCGCATTCAGGTCAGGCGTACGGTGCGCGCGACGGGAGCCAGTTACTGGATGTCTGGCGCGCAGCGTGCCGCCAGTCGGGGATCGTAGCGTTGCTGTTTTCTGTGAGTTATTTGCTGGCAGGGGAACACATTATTGCGTTGCTGACGTCATTAACCCAGATTCAGCAGCTGGCCGATGGCTATCTTATCTGGCAGGTCATTTTACCGCTGGTTGGTGTCTGGTGTTATCTACTGGACGGCATGTTTATAGGTGCAACGCGCGCCGCCGAAATGCGAAACAGTATGGCGGTGGCAGCAGCAGGGTTTGCTCTTACGCTCCTCACGCTGCCGTGGTTGGGTAATCATGGTTTGTGGCTGGCGTTAACCGTCTTTCTGGCGCTGCGCGGGCTTTCTCTGGCGGCTATCTGGCGTCGTCACTGGCGCAACGGAACCTGGTTTGCCGGAGCGTGACGGTTAAATATTCTGAATAAATAATCCTAAGCCAAATTCCTGACTACACTTAATCCCACGTTCAGAAGAAAAGCGAGCGTACTCTCATTCACCACCTAACGATGAGGACTTGAATATGAATAAAGACGAAGTCGGCGGTAACTGGAAACAGTTCAAAGGTAAAGTGAAAGAGCAATGGGGCAAACTGACCGATGATGATATGACGGTCATTGAAGGTAAACGTGATCAGTTAGTGGGTAAAATCCAGGAACGTTACGGTTACCAGAAAGATCAGGCAGAGAAAGAGGTCGTGGACTGGGAAACCCGCAATGAATACCGCTGGTAATTAATCCCTCCTGCCCGACGTGTACAAGGATGTACGCCCTCTTAACGAGGTTTCTTTTTCACCTGAATAGAGTGGTCATGATGGCACTGTTCAGGATGACGACACGCTTCTACTTCTACACATGCTGAACATAATCCATGTGCTTCAATCACATTATGCCGCAGGGCAAAACCCATTTTTGCCGCCAGCGTATGCATGATGTCCTCCACACCTTCCGCACATTCTTCTTTCACTGCGCCGCAGCGATCGCAAATAAACATAGCTGAAGTATGCGTTGGTTGATCGAACAGGTGACAGAGCACATAGCTGTTGGTGGACTCAACTTTATGCACAAACCCTTGCTCAAGCAGAAAATCGAGCGCGCGATAAACCGTTGGCGGCTTGGCCTGCGGCTCTGCTTCACGCAGTAAATCAAGCAGATCGTAGGCGCTGATTGCTCCTTCCTGCAGACTCATCAGGCGCAACACTTCAAGGCGCTGCGGGGTCAGGCGCACATTACGCTGCGCACAGAGTTTTTCAGCCTGCGCTAATAACTCCTGCGTTGTGGTCTTTTCCATTGGGCACCTCAAAGTGGGGTTAAGAATGTCCTTACTTTACCATAGTTCTCACTTAAACGCCGAGAACAGGGCGTCATAGCTGCCGCATTGCCTGATCGCATATTCGTTATGCTATAGTAGCGCCCCCAATTCACCAGGTGCTTAAAAAAACGCCATGTCAGCAGAATCACAAACCGCTTATCCCGCATACCGTTTCTCCATTGCCCCGATGCTCGACTGGACGGACAGACACTGCCGTTATTTCCTGCGTCTGCTTTCCCGTAATACGCTTCTCTATACCGAAATGGTGACCACGGGGGCAATTATTCACGGTAAAGGTGATTACCTGGCGTACAGTGAAGAAGAGCATCCGGTGGCGTTGCAGTTGGGCGGTAGCGATCCAGCGGCGCTGGCGCAGTGTGCGAAGCTGGCGGAAGCGCGCGGGTACGATGAAATCAACCTGAATGTCGGCTGCCCGTCTGACCGGGTACAGAACGGGATGTTTGGCGCGTGCCTGATGGGTAATGCGCAACTGGTAGCCGACTGCGTGAAAGCGATGCGCGATGTGGTGTCGATTCCAGTCACGGTGAAAACGCGTATTGGTATTGACGACCAGGACAGCTATGAATTTCTTTGTGATTTCATCAACACCGTTTCCGGTAAAGGTGAGTGTGAGATGTTTATCATCCACGCGCGTAAAGCCTGGCTTTCTGGTTTAAGCCCGAAAGAAAACCGCGAAATCCCGCCGCTCGATTACCCGCGCGTCTATCAACTGAAGCGTGACTTTCCGCATCTGACGATGTCGATTAACGGTGGCATCAAGTCGCTGGAAGAGGCTAAAGCGCATTTGCAACATATGGACGGTGTGATGGTTGGGCGCGAGGCGTACCAGAATCCGGGGATTCTGGCGGCGGTAGATCGAGAGATCTTTGGTTCCTCGGATACCGATGCCGATCCGGTGGCGGTGGTGCGCGCTATGTACCCATACATTGAGTGTGAGCTTAGCCAGGGGACATATCTCGGTCATATTACCCGGCATATGCTGGGTCTGTTCCAGGGTATTCCAGGTGCGCGGCAGTGGCGTCGTTATTTAAGTGAAAATGCTCATAAAGCGGGTGCTGACATTAACGTGCTGGAACATGCGCTCAAACTGGTGGCGGATAAGCGTTAATTTTTCACCACAAAGTAGTCAAATTCACTATGCCCTGCGCACCGTCGCGGGGCATATTTTTTGATAAATCATAATGTTAGGTTTTGGCATGATTCTTGTAATGGCTGCAAGAGATTTCATATTTGGGAGTACATCATGCTGGAACTACTTTTTGTGATTGGCTTTTTTGTCATGTTGATGGTCACCGGCGTTTCGTTGCTGGGCATTATCGCCGCGCTGGTTGTGGCGACGGCCATTATGTTCCTCGGTGGTATGCTGGCGTTGATGATCAAGTTGCTGCCGTGGCTGCTATTGGCGATTGCAGTAGTGTGGGTAATAAAGGCGATTAAAGCACCAAAAGTGCCGAAATATCAGCGTTATGACCGCTGGCGTTACTAAGGGATTGTGCGGATGATCACAACCTAAGGTTTTATCCTTAGAACAAAATAGGAATTGATTATCAAATCTGTCACTATTGCGCCTCTAACAGATTCATCGTGCTGTACCCTACATACAGCCGAACTATAAAAGAAAGGGCTTCCCAGGTGGAAGCCCAATTTCTTTATGGGATCAGTAAGCTGGAACCCTGCGTCGCCCGGCTTTCCAGAATCTCATGCGCACGCCGCGCATCCTTTAGCGTATATTTCTGTTGCTCTGCGACATCGACCTTAATCACGCCGCTGGCAATCAATGAAAACAGTTCGTTACTGGCTTCGGTTAACTCATCCCGCGTGGTGATATAGCCTTGCAGGGAAGGGCGTGTCACATACAGCGAGCCTTTCTGATTGAGAATGCCTAAGTTCACCCCCGTCACCGCGCCTGATGAATTACCAAAACTGACCATTAAACCGCGACGTTGCAGGCAATCCAGCGACCGTTCCCAGGTATCTTTGCCTACGGAATCGTACACCACGCGCACTTTCTTGCCGTCGGTGATCTCTTTTAATCGCTCGACCAGATTTTCGTCGCGATAGTTAATTACCTGCCACGCTCCCGCTTTTAATGCACTTTGCGCTTTTTGCGCGCTGCCCACAGTGCCAATAAGTTTTGCCCCTAAGGCTTTTGCCCACTGGCAGGCAATTAAGCCCACGCCGCCAGCAGCCGCATGGAACAGGAACTGTTCGTCAGGTTTGATTTCATACGTTTTGCGCAGCAGATAATAAACCGTTAAGCCTTTCAGGAACGACGCGGCAGCTTGCTCAAAAGAGATCGCCGCTGGCAGAATTGCCGCTTTATCGGCATTGACGTTATGCACAGAGCTGTAAGCCCCTAACGTTGACTGCGCATAAACCACACGATCGCCTGCTTTAATATGTTTCACGCCGCTGCCGACTTTGCTCACAATGCCAGCCGCTTCGGTGCCTAATCCGCTGGGTAGCGATGGCGGCGGATAAAGGCCGCTGCGGATATACGTGTCGATAAAATTGATGCCAATGGCTTTATTTTCGACCTGGACTTCATTCTCTGCCGGATCGGCAGGAGTAAATTCCACAGTCTGAAGTACTTCCGGGCCACCGTGCTTGTGAAATTCAATTCGTGTTGCCATGTGTCCTCCAGAACGTATCGTCAGGGTCTGCTTCATATGGTAAAGTTTCGACCCATTCTTTATCTCGGTAACTCCATTCACTATGGCAGGAAATAAACCCTTCAACAAACAGCAGGCTGAACCCCGCGATCGCGATCCACAAGTTGCCGGGCTGAAAGTGCCTCCGCACTCGATCGAAGCGGAGCAGTCGGTGTTGGGCGGTTTAATGCTGGATAACGAACGCTGGGACGATGTGGCCGAGCGAGTGGTGGCAGATGATTTCTACACCCGTCCGCACCGCCATATCTTTACCGAAATGGCGCGTTTGCAGGAAAGCGGTAGCCCAATTGACCTGATCACCCTGGCGGAATCGCTGGAACGTCAGGGGCAACTTGATAGTGTTGGTGGTTTTGCTTATCTGGCGGAGCTGTCAAAAAATACGCCAAGTGCAGCGAACATCAGTGCCTATGCCGACATCGTGCGCGAGCGTGCCGTTGTCCGCGAGATGATCTCTGTTGCGAATGAGATTGCCGAAGCCGGTTTTGATCCGCAAGGGCGCACCAGCGAAGACTTGCTCGACCTTGCTGAATCCCGTGTCTTTAAAATTGCTGAAAGCCGTGCCAATAAAGACGAAGGGCCGAAGAACATCGCCGATGTGCTCGACGCCACGGTGGCGCGTATTGAGCAGTTGTTTCAGCAGCCACACGATGGCGTTACCGGGGTAAATACCGGCTATGACGATCTCAACAAAAAAACCGCTGGCTTGCAGCCGTCGGATTTGATCATCGTCGCCGCGCGTCCGTCGATGGGTAAAACGACATTTGCGATGAACCTCGTTGAAAATGCGGCGATGTTGCAGGATAAACCAGTATTGATCTTCTCGCTGGAGATGCCATCGGAACAGATTATGATGCGTTCTCTGGCATCGTTGTCGCGCGTTGACCAGACTAAAATCCGTACCGGGCAACTGGATGATGAAGACTGGGCGCGCATTTCCGGCACGATGGGCATTTTGCTGGAAAAACGTAATATCTACATTGATGACTCCTCCGGTCTGACGCCAACGGAAGTGCGCTCCCGCGCACGCCGTATTGCCCGAGAACACGGTGGCATCGGACTCATCATGATCGACTACCTGCAATTGATGCGCGTACCGGCGCTTTCAGACAACCGTACGCTGGAAATTGCAGAAATCTCCCGCTCGCTAAAAGCCCTGGCGAAAGAACTGAATGTGCCGGTGGTGGCGCTGTCTCAGTTGAACCGTTCTCTGGAACAACGTGCCGACAAACGCCCGGTCAACTCCGACCTGCGTGAATCCGGCTCCATCGAGCAGGATGCGGACTTGATCATGTTTATCTATCGTGATGAGGTTTATCACGAAAACAGTGACTTAAAAGGCATCGCGGAAATTATTATCGGTAAACAACGTAACGGCCCAATCGGGACGGTACGCCTGACCTTTAACGGTCAATGGTCGCGTTTCGACAACTACGCGGGACCACAGTACGACGACGAATAATAATTATTTTATGAATTAGGTAATTAAAGCAAACACTTATCAAGGAACACAAATGCAAGCGGCAACTGTTGTGATTAACCGCCGCGCTCTGCGACACAACCTGCAACGTCTGCGTGAACTGGCACCTGCCAGTAAACTGGTTGCGGTGGTGAAAGCGAACGCCTACGGTCACGGTCTGATTGAGACCGCGCGAACGCTCCCCGATGCCGACGCCTTTGGCGTTGCCCGTCTCGAAGAAGCCCTGCGGCTTAGGGCGGGGGGCATCACGCAACCTATTTTGTTACTGGAAGGCTTTTTTGAAGCTGACGATCTGCCGACGATCTCCGCTGAACATCTGCATACCGCCGTGCATAACGAAGAACAGCTTGCTGCTCTGGAAGAGGCCAATCTGGAGGAGCCAGTTACCGTCTGGATGAAACTCGATACCGGTATGCACCGGCTGGGCGTGTTACCGGAACAAGCTGAGGCGTTTTATCAACGTCTTACGCAATGTAAAAATGTTCGCCAGCCGGTGAATATTGTCAGCCACTTTGCTCGTGCCGATGAGCCAAAATGTGGTGCGACTGAGAAACAACTCGATATATTCAATACCTTTTGCGAAGGCAGACCTGGCAAGCGTTCAATCGCCGCATCGGGCGGAATTTTGTTATGGCCGCAGTCGCATTTTGATTGGGTGCGCCCAGGCATCATTCTTTATGGCGTGTCACCGCTGGAAGATGGCTCCACCGGTGCTGATTTCGGTTGCCAGCCTGTGATGTCTCTGACCTCCAGCCTGATTGCCGTGCGTGAGCATAAAGCAGGTGAACCGGTAGGCTATGGCGGCACCTGGATTAGCGAGCGCGATACCCGCCTTGGCGTGGTGGCGATGGGCTATGGCGATGGCTACCCGCGCGCCGCGCCGTCCGGTACGCCAGTGCTGGTGAACGGTCGCGAAGTGCCGATTGTGGGGCGAGTCGCGATGGACATGATCTGCGTAGATTTAGGTCCACAGGCGCAGGATAAAGCCGGGGATCAGGTCATTTTATGGGGCGAAGGTCTGCCCGTAGAGCGTATCGCAGAAATGACGAAAGTGAGTGCTTACGAACTTATCACGCGCCTGACGTCAAGGGTGGCGATGAAGTACGTGGATTAATCGTTCTGCAATAGTTGATTGTCTGTGCCGGGTGCGGTGTGAAAACCTTATCCGGCCTGCAAAGCTATGTAAATTCAATAAATTGATACACTCTTGTCGTTCTTGTCTTTAGAGGTTTTGCGCTTTTTATCAGCCTCGCAGTGTTATTAGTTGCCGCTCGTTGTTAAACATCCTCTCGATCTTCCCCATCTTCCGGTTTATTGTGTTTTAACCACCTGCCCGTAAACCTGGAGAACCATCGCGTGTTTCAAAAAGTTGACGCCTACGCTGGCGACCCGATTCTTTCGCTTATGGAGCGTTTTAAAGAAGACCCTCGCAGCGACAAAGTGAATTTGAGTATCGGTCTGTACTACAACGAAGACGGGATTATTCCACAATTAAAAGCCGTCGAAGAAGCGCAAGCGCGCCTGAATGCGCAGCCTCATGGCGCTTCACTTTATCTGCCGATGGAAGGGCTTAACAGCTATCGTCATGCTATTGCACCACTGCTGTTTGGCGCTAATCATCCGGTGTTACAACAACAGCGCGTGGCGACTATTCAAACGCTTGGCGGTTCAGGGGCATTGAAAGTGGGGGCTGACTTCCTGAAACGCTACTTCCCGGAATCAGGTGTGTGGGTCAGCGATCCCACCTGGGAAAACCACGTAGCAATATTCGCCGGGGCTGGATTCGAAGTGAGCACTTACCCCTGGTATGATGAAGTGACCAACGGTGTGCGTTTTGACGATCTGTTGGCGACGCTGAAAACATTGCCTGCCCGCAGTATTGTGCTGCTGCATCCGTGCTGTCATAACCCAACGGGCGCCGATCTCACCAACGACCAATGGGACGCGGTCATTGAAATTCTCAAAGCACGCGAGCTTATCCCATTCCTCGATATCGCCTATCAAGGATTTGGTGCCGGTATGGATGAAGATGCCTACGCCATTCGTGCCATTGCCAGCGCCGGATTACCTGCACTGGTAAGCAATTCATTCTCAAAAATTTTCTCCCTGTACGGCGAGCGTGTCGGCGGCCTTTCGGTGGTGTGTGAAGATGCTGAAGCCGCAGGTCGCGTGCTGGGGCAACTGAAAGCTACTGTGCGCCGTATTTACTCCAGCCCGCCGAATTTTGGTGCGCAGGTAGTGGCAACGGTGCTGAACGATGAGGCGTTGAAAGCCAGTTGGCTGGCGGAAGTAGAAGAAATGCGGACCCGTATTCTGGCAATGCGGCAGCAATTGGTACAGGTGTTGAGCACTGAGATGCCGGAGCGCAATTTTGATTACCTGCTTAAGCAACGCGGCATGTTCAGCTATACCGGCTTAAGCGCCGCCCAGGTCGATCGCCTGCGCGAGGAGTTTGGCGTTTACCTGATCGCCAGCGGTCGTATGTGTGTTGCCGGGCTTAACTCTGCGAACGTGCAGCGCGTTGCAAAGGCGTTTGCTGCCGTGATGTAAGGTTAACCAGCAGGCGGTTGAAAAGCTGCCTGCTCTATTATAAATAAGGGGGGCTATGTATTATCCAGGCAAATAGTACGAAGGAGATGAAGACTTATTTCTTATAAAAGTGAATAAAATAGGCGTTTTATTTCCGAACATTTTTATACTCTGGAAATATATTAAGTTATTAAATAGTCACAACACACGGGCTGGTCTCATGTGATCCTTCTCCCTTTCTTCACAAAAGCCGCAGATAATCCTTCCTTTCCCTTGCTGCTGGCGTTATGGTCAAATGGCTTTTTCAACAAACTTCATAATAAAAAGTTTCAACTTACTGACTATTTAGGGAAAAATATGCGCAAGATCACACAGGCATTGAGTGCCGTTTGCTTATTGTTCGCTCTAAACAGTTCTGCTGTTGCGTTGGCCTCTTCACCTTCACCGCTTAATCCCGGCACTAATGTTGCCAGACTCGCTGAACAGGCACCTGTCCATTGGGTATCAGTCGCACAAATTGAAAATAGCCTTGCCGGTCGCCCACCGATGGCGGTTGGATTTGATATCGATGATACCGTTTTGTTTTCCAGCCCCGGATTCTGGCGCGGCAAGAAAATATTCTCACCAGAAAGCGAAGATTATCTGAAGAACCCAGCATTCTGGGAAAAGATGAACAACGGTTGGGATGAATTCAGCATTCCAAAAGAGGTCGCACGTCAGCTAATTGATATACATGTCCGCCGTGGCGATACCATCTTTTTTGTGACTGGCCGTAGCCCAACGAAAACAGAAACGGTTTCGAAAACATTAGCCGATGATTTCCACATTCCGGCAAGCAGTATGAATCCGGTAATTTTTGCGGGTGATAAACCGGGACAAAACACGAAAACGCAGTGGTTGCAGGATAAAAATATCCGAATGTTTTATGGCGATTCCGATAATGATATGACTGCCGCGCGTGATGTCGGCATTCGTGGTATCCGTATTCTGCGTGCCTCCAACTCTACCTACAAACCCTTGCCACAAGCGGGTGCTTTTGGTGAAGAGGTGATCGTTAATTCAGAATACTGATAGTGCGGGAGAGTGTGTCACTCTCCCAAATGCTGTTTTTTTAATCACACCTTTATCCTTTCGCTGTCTTGCTGCAAACTGAATAAGAGAGTTTTATCAAGGAGCAGCACATGTGGTATCAAAAGACGCTCACGCTTAGCGCCAAATCTCGTGGGTTTCATCTGGTAACGGATGAAATTCTGAATCAACTGGCTGATATGCCGCGTGTTAATGTCGGTTTACTGCACCTGTTGCTGCAACACACTTCCGCCTCTCTGACACTTAATGAGAATTGCGACCCCACGGTACGCCAGGACATGGAGCGTTTTTTCCTCCGCACTGTTCCCGATAACGGAAACTATGAGCATGATTATGAAGGGGCAGACGATATGCCTTCACATATCAAATCTTCCATGCTGGGAGTATCGCTTGTTTTGCCAGTGCATAAAGGACGTATTCAGACCGGCACCTGGCAGGGTATCTGGCTGGGGGAACATCGTGTCCACGGCGGATCGCGTCGCATCATCGCGACACTACAAGGGGAGTAAAAAATGACCATATCGGAGTTGCTACAATATTGCATGGCAAAACCTGGCGCTGAACAGAGCGTTCACAGCGACTGGAAAGCGACGCAAATCAAAGTGGAAGATGTGCTGTTTGCGATGGTGAAAGAAGTGGAAAATCGCCCGGCAGTTTCGCTGAAAACCAGCCCGGAACTGGCGGATCTTCTGCGTCAGCAGCACAGCGATGTACGTCCCAGCCGACATCTGAATAAAGCGCACTGGAGTACCGTATATCTCGACGGATCGTTGCCGGATTCACAAATCTATTATCTGGTCGATGCGTCGTATCAGCAGGCAGTGAATTTGCTGCCGGAAGAAAAACGTAAATTGCTGGTGCAACCCTGAAAGGAAAAGACCGTTCAGAAAGCGGCCTGATATTGCTGAAAAACTGGCTTAAAAGTCAAAAGCGGCACGGTTTTCCCCCTCGCCCTTTTAGGGAAAGGGCCGGGGTGAGGGTAAATAATCACGCCAGTGCTGGTCTGTTCCCCTCACCCTAACCCTAACCCTCTCCCCGGAGGGGCGAGGGGACTGTCCGAGCTTTGTCATCAGTCTGAGGCCGCTCAGAAAGCGGCCTTTGTGATTACAGCATTGGCTTGAGGAAGCGCGCTGTATGCGAAGCTTCGCACTCTGCGACGGTTTCTGGCGTACCGGAGACGAGGATTTCGCCGCCACCGCTACCGCCTTCCGGGCCAAGATCGACAATCCAGTCGGCGGTTTTAATCACGTCGAGATTGTGCTCAATCACCACAATGGTATTGCCCTGATCGCGCAGTTTATGCAACACGTCGAGCAGTTGCTGAATATCGGCAAAGTGCAGACCGGTGGTCGGCTCATCGAGAATATACAGCGTCTGCCCGGTGCCGCGTTTTGACAGCTCACGCGCCAGCTTCACGCGCTGGGCTTCACCACCGGAAAGCGTGGTGGCGGACTGCCCGAGGCGGATGTACGTCAGGCCAACATCCATCAGCGTTTGCAGTTTACGCGCCAGCGCCGGTACGGCATCAAAGAATTCACGCGCCTCTTCGATGGTCATATCCAGCACTTCGTGGATGGTTTTGCCTTTGTACTTTATCTCCAGCGTTTCGCGGTTATAGCGTTTACCTTTGCACTGGTCGCACGGTACGTAAATATCCGGCAGGAAGTGCATTTCAACTTTGATCACGCCATCGCCCTGACAGGCCTCGCAGCGCCCGCCACGGACGTTAAAGCTGAATCGTCCTGGCGTATAACCGCGCGCGCGGGATTCCGGTACGCCCGCAAACAGTTCGCGCACAGGCGTAAACACGCCGGTATAGGTCGCCGGGTTGGAACGCGGAGTACGACCAATTGGGCTTTGGTCGATATCAATAACTTTATCGAAATGCTCCAGCCCCTGAATATCGCGATAGGGTGCCGGTTCGGCGATAGTCGCGCCGTTCAACTGGCGTTGGGCAATCGGGAACAGTGTGTCGTTAATCAGCGTCGATTTACCGGAACCTGAAACCCCTGTAATGCAGGTAAACAGACCCACCGGCAGCGTTAGCGTCACATCTTTCAGGTTGTTGCCGCGTGCGCCCGTCAGTTTCAGCACTTTTTCCGGATTTGCCGGAACGCGTTTCTTCGGTACTTCAATCTTGCGTTTACCACTCATGTACTGCCCGGTCAACGACTCTGGCACTGCCATAATCGCTTCTAGCGGCCCTTCCGCGACCACTTCGCCACCGTGAACACCTGCGCCCGGACCGATGTCGATAACGTGGTCAGCGGCGCGAATCGCATCTTCGTCGTGCTCCACTACAATCACGGTATTACCAAGATCGCGCAGATGGATAAGCGTACCCAGCAGGCGCTCGTTATCGCGCTGGTGCAGGCCGATAGACGGCTCATCCAGCACATACATAACGCCAACCAGGCCTGCGCCAATCTGGCTCGCCAGACGGATACGCTGGGCTTCGCCGCCGGAAAGTGTCTCTGCCGAGCGGGAAAGTGTCAGATAATTCAGCCCAACGTTAACGAGGAATTTCAGGCGGTCGCCAATCTCTTTGAGGATTTTTTCTGCAATCTTCGCCCGTTGTCCGGCGAGTTTAAGATTGTTGAAGAACTCCATCGCATGACCGATGCTCATGTCGGAGATTGCAGGCAGCGGCGTATTCTCGACATAAACATGGCGCGCTTCACGGCGCAGACGCGTCCCTTCACAACTGGCGCACGGGCGATTGCTGATAAATTTGGCTAACTCTTCACGTACCGCGCTGGATTCCGTCTCTTTATAACGGCGCTCCATATTGTGCAGCACGCCTTCGAACGGATGACGACGAATAGAGGTATCGCCGCGATCGTTCATGTATTTAAATTCGATATTTTCTTTGCCAGAACCGTACAGCACCACTTTATGCACATTTGCGCTCAGGCTGCCCCACGGCGCTTCGACGTCGAACTTATAGTGATCTGCCAGTGATTTCAGCATCTGGAAATAATAGAAATTGCGACGATCCCAGCCACGGATCGCACCGCCAGCCAGCGACAGTTCCGGATTCTGGATCACGCGATCGGGATCGAAATATTGCTGTACGCCGAGGCCGTCACAGGTCGGGCAGGCACCCGCCGGGTTGTTAAACGAGAACAGGCGTGGTTCCAGTTCGCGCATACTGTAGCCGCAAATCGGGCAGGCGAAGTTCGCGGAGAACAGCAGTTCTTCCGCTTTGGGATTGTCCATATCCGCAACAACCGCTGTACCGCCGGAAAGCTCCAGTGCGGTTTCAAACGATTCCGCCAGACGCTGGGTCAGATCGTCACGCACCTTGAAGCGATCGATAACCACTTCAATGGTGTGTTTCTTTTGCAGTTCCAGTTTCGGCGGATCGGAAAGATCGCAGACTTCGCCATCAATGCGCGCGCGGATGTAACCCTGACTCGCCAGATTCTCCAGCGTTTTAGTGTGTTCGCCTTTGCGCTCTTTGATGATGGGCGCGAGTAGCATCAGACGTTTACCTTCAGGCTGCGAAAGCACGTTATCCACCATCTGGCTGACGGTTTGCGCCGCCAGCGGAACGTCGTGATCCGGGCAGCGCGGCTCGCCGACGCGAGCGTACAGCAGACGCAAATAGTCGTGGATTTCAGTGATGGTCCCCACTGTGGAGCGCGGGTTATGCGACGTCGATTTCTGTTCA
This sequence comes from Escherichia sp. 93.1518, assembly GCF_013368915.2. Classification (NCBI taxonomy): domain Bacteria; kingdom Pseudomonadati; phylum Pseudomonadota; class Gammaproteobacteria; order Enterobacterales; family Enterobacteriaceae; genus Escherichia; species Escherichia sp. 93.1518. The sequence goes on along the minus strand of NZ_JABWMT020000016.1, from coordinate 79,519 downwards.
ATTGAGATGGCGGGAGAAAGCCCCTCAATATGATCGACATCTGGTTTTTCCATCAGTGACAGAAACTGCCGCGCGTACGCGGAAAGGGATTCAACGTAACGACGCTGCCCTTCGGCATATAAGGTGTCGAAAGCGAGCGAGGATTTGCCAGAACCCGAAAGCCCGGTAACGACAATTAACTTGTCGCGGGGGATAACGAGGTTGATATTCTTGAGATTATGGGTGCGGGCGCCCCGAACTTCGATCTTATCCATTCACCTTTCCCGGATTAAACACTTTTTTGCCCGGCGGCATGGCGCTACCGGCGATCACAAACGGTTAATTATGACACAAATCGACCTGAATGAATATACAGTATTGGAATGCAAAACCCGGAGTGCTGTGTAACAATGTCGGGCCATGTTTGTTTACCGGAACCGAGGTCACATCGTGGTAAAACCGCTATTGGTAATGCTACAATCGCGCGTTTACACTTATTAGAACGTTTTTTTCAGGAGACACGACATGGCCAGCAGAGGCGTAAATAAGGTTATTCTCGTTGGTAATCTGGGCCAGGACCCGGAAGTACGCTATATGCCAAATGGTGGCGCAGTTGCCAACATTACGCTGGCTACTTCCGAATCCTGGCGTGATAAAGCGACCGGCGAGATGAAAGAGCAGACTGAATGGCACCGTGTTGTGCTGTTCGGCAAACTGGCGGAAGTTGCCAGCGAATATCTGCGTAAAGGTTCTCAGGTTTATATCGAAGGTCAGCTGCGTACCCGCAAATGGACTGACCAATCCGGTCAGGATCGCTACACCACAGAAGTGGTGGTGAACGTTGGCGGCACCATGCAGATGCTGGGTGGTCGCCAGGGCGGCGGCGCACCGGCAGGCGGTAACGTCGGCGGCGGCCAGCCGCAGGGCGGTTGGGGTCAGCCTCAGCAGCCGCAGGGTGGCAATCAGTTCAGCGGCGGTGCTCAGTCTCGCCCGCAGCAGTCCGCACCGGCAGCGCCGTCTAACGAGCCGCCGATGGATTTCGATGACGACATTCCGTTCTGATTTGTCATTAAAACAATAGGTTATATTGTTTTAAGGTGGATGATTAAAGCATCCGCCAGCCATAAAAAAGAAGCCTCCGTTATGGAGGCTTCTACATATCAGGTCAAAATCATCGGCCACTGTGGTGGAGTTTGACTCATCCCTTCCACCATCACCGACTCAATGTTGTGCCAGATGGTGGTAATATCGGTCATTGTGATGCCAAGCAACCCCATTGCGAACCAACAGGCGGAAACCACGCCCAGACCGCTACTGATCACTGCCAGCCCGACATAATCAGAGCGCCGAAAACGGATGTTGAGCGTGCTGGCCAGAAACATCAATACGGCGCTAAGCAGCTGCCAGCGAAGAAGAACCACGCCAGTGGTGAGGGTAGCCATCAAACATTTCCTCTGAAAATTACCAAGCCCTGGATAGCGCGGCATTACTCACGGGGGGGGCGTGGTACACTCTGGCTATCGCGGGACTTTCAGAACATAAAATGAAACACTTAGTTTGTTTCATAAATTTTTGTGAACTATATCACAATTGCTCGTTTGTTAGCCAGATTATGCAGCTACTTTTATTGCTGCACTAATTATGTGGTTTTTTAGTGAAATCGAGACAATGCACAATAAAGAAATATTGTAACTTCCTGCCTGACCTGCGTTTTTTCAACAAAGCCCTTTTGATATCAGCGAGTTATTTTCATTTAAACAACAATTATAAAGGTATCAATTTCAAATCAGGCAAAAGTGCTATTTATACCGTAAGATTTATCTAACGTCGTCGGTAGTCAGGGTTTTCACCTTGCAATGACCAGGTATAACCAGGCAGGGAATTGATAGAAATGAGCCATAGTGTGCGACACAAATTGCTGGCGTTGCCGGGTATTATCTTTGTAGTCCTCCTTCCCATCATTCTGTCGCTATGGATTGCCTTTCTTTGGGCTAAAGCGGAAGCGAATAATCAACTTCGTGCTTTTGCTCTGTTGGCACTGGAGAAATCCGAGCTGGTCATTCGCCAGGCAGATTTAGCAAGCGACGATGCGGAACGCTATCAGGGACAAATTTGTACTCCCTCTCATCAACAACAAATGCTGAATATTATCCGTGGTTATCTTTATATCAACGAATTGATCTATGCCCACGATAACCTTTTTTTATGCTCAACATTAATGGCTCCCGTTAACGGCTATACGATGCCGCCAGCGAACTATAAGCGTGAACCTAATGTCTCAATCTATTATTATCGCGACACTCCTTTTTTTGCCGGTTATAAAATGACTTATATGCAGCGAGGAAACTATGTCGCGGTAATTAACCCTTTATTCTGGAGCGAGGTGATGTCTGACGATCCAACGCTGCAATGGGGGGTATATGATACGGTGACGAAAACCTTTTTCTCTTTAAGCAAACAAGCCTCAGCAGAAAAATTTTCACCATTGATTCATCAAAGGGAAATAACCGTACAGCATAACGGTTATTTATATGCGATAGTCCATTCAACAAAACGTCCCATTGCTGCTATCGTTGCAACCTCAACTCAGCGCATTTTGTCACATTTTTATAATCACCTTGTATTTGCCTTACCGGCAGGCATTATGGGCAGCCTGGTGCTACTTTTACTCTGGCTGCGTATAAACCAGAAGTACCAGTCACCTAAGCGTAAATTGCAACGTGCCCTCGAAAAACGGCAGCTTTGTCTCTATTACCAACCGATTATTGATATTAAAACGAATAAATGTATTGGCGCTGAGGCATTGCTACGCTGGCCGGGGAATCAGGGACAGGTAATGACGCCAGCAGAGTTTATTCCGCTGGCGGAACAAGAGGGGCTAATTGCGCAGGTGACAGATTATGTCATTAATATGGTGTTTGACGATCTCGGTTCCTGGCTGGAAAAACACCCTGAATTATCTACTTCAATTAATTTGTCTGCCTCCGATTTTCATACTTCAAGGGTGATTGCCTTAACTAATCAAAAAATAGAGCAATTCACGGTGCGTCCGCAGCAAATTAAATTTGAAGTCACTGAACATGCATTTCTTGATGTTGCCAAAATGACGCCGATTATTCTGGCTTTCCGTCAGGCTGGTTACGAAGTGGCGATCGATGACTTTGGTATTGGCTACTCCAACCTGCATAACCTTAACTCATTGAATATTGATATCCTGAAAATCGATAAATCGTTTGTTGAGACGTTGACCACGCATAAAACCAGCCATTTGATAGCGGAACACATCATCGAACTGGCACACAGTCTGGGTCTAAAAACGATTGCAGAAGGGGTGGAAACTGAGGATCAGGTCAACTGGCTGCGCAAACGCGGCGTGCGCTATTGTCAGGGCTGGTACTTTGCAAAGGCGATGCCGCCGCAGGTTTTTATGGCATGGGCAGAGCAATTACCCGCGCATGACGCCATGCGCGGGCAGTAACCCTAGAGCCGGTGGCGGTAATCGCTGGGAGTGCGATCAAATTGCCGACGGAAAACGCGGGAAAAGGTCTGCTGTGAGACGTAACCCAGATCCATCGCGATATCAAAAATAGGGCGCTCGGTGGTGCGCAGTTCAACGGCAGCCAGTAGCAGGCGGCGTTGACGAATGTAATCGCCAAGCGTCTGATGCGTCACTGTGCGGAACATCCGCTGTAAATACCACTTTGAATAACCTGATTTTTTCGCCACCACATCAATGTTCAGCGGCTGGTCGATATGCTCGTCAATCCATGCGATAAGATCCTGAATAATTTTCTGATGGGACATAAATCTGCCTCTTTTCAGTGTTCAGTTCGTTAATTCATCTGTTGGGGAGTATAATTCCTCAAGTTAACTTGAGGTAAAGCGATTTATGGAAAAGAAATTACCCCGCATTAAAGCCTTGCTTACTCCAGGCGAAGTGGCGAAACGTAGCGGCGTGGCGGTATCGGCGCTGCACTTCTATGAAAGCAAAGGATTGATTACCAGTATCCGCAATAGCGGTAATCAGCGGCGATATAAGCGTGATGTGTTGCGATATGTCGCAATTATCAAAATTGCTCAACGCATTGGCATTCCGCTGGCGACCATTGGTGAAGCGTTTGGTGTGTTGCCCGAAGGGCATACGTTAAGTGCGAAAGAGTGGAAACAGCTATCTTCGCAATGGCGAGAAGAATTGGATCGGCGCATTCATACCTTAGTCGCGCTGCGTGATGAACTGGACGGTTGTATTGGCTGCGGCTGCCTTTCGCGTAGCGACTGCCCGTTGCGTAACCCTGGCGACCGCTTAGGGGAAGAAGGTACCGGCGCACGCTTGCTGGAAGATGAACAAAACTAAAGCGCCACAAGGGCGCTTTAGTTTGTTTTCCGGTCTTTGTCTTTCACTCTATCCCGCTGGTACACGGGAGGGTTTCCCCCGACGTCAACACACCTCATTCGAGCACGTGGTGGAGGTTCCGGTTAGTGTTGATACTTTAATTGTATGTCACCGCTGTTTCTTCGCCAGTGCAAAGCGATCCTTTTTAGCCGCAATATTTTTGTCATCTTGCGTGATTTTTTACCGCGAACCTTCGCCACAAGTTGCCTACAAATGCCGTAATTTTGCGCATCAACGATAACGTTTGCGCATCAATTGCCTGGTTTTTCATCGTCAACACAAGAAAAGGGAAAAAAGCAGCAAACTTCGGTTGAAAAAGCCGCTATGATCGCCGGATAATCGTTTGCTTTTTTTTACCACCCGTTTTGTATGCGCGGAGCTAAACGTTTGCTTTTTTGCGACGCCCCAGATTGTCGCAAACCTGAAGCAGGAAGATAACGTTTCGCTGGCAGGGGATTGTCCGCCACGCATCTTGACGAAAAATAAACTCTCAGGGGATGTTTTCTTATGTCTACGCCATCAGCGCGTACCGGCGGTTCACTCGACGCCTGGTTTAAAATTTCACAACGCGGAAGCACCGTCCGTCAGGAAGTGGTTGCCGGGTTAACAACGTTTCTGGCGATGGTTTACTCGGTTATCGTCGTTCCAGGTATGTTGGGTAAAGCGGGCTTCCCGCCAGCGGCAGTTTTTGTTGCGACTTGTCTGGTTGCCGGGATTGGCTCTATCGCGATGGGGTTATGGGCCAATCTGCCGTTGGCTATCGGCTGTGCCATCTCTCTGACGGCGTTTACCGCATTCAGCCTGGTGCTGGGGCAACATATTAGCGTACCTGTCGCGCTGGGTGCCGTGTTCCTGATGGGGGTGCTGTTTACGGTAATATCTGCCACGGGTATCCGTAGCTGGATTTTGCGCAACTTACCGCACGGCGTGGCGCACGGCACGGGGATTGGTATCGGTCTGTTCCTGCTGCTGATTGCCGCTAATGGTGTCGGTCTGGTGATTAAAAACCCGCTCGATGGTCTGCCAGTGGCGCTGGGTGATTTCGCGACCTTCCCGGTGATTATGTCGCTGGTAGGTCTGGCGGTGATTATCGGCCTGGAAAAACTGAAAGTACCAGGCGGTATCCTGTTAACCATTATCGGCATCTCGATTGTGGGTCTGCTTTTTGATCCTAACGTCCACTTCTCTGGCGTTTTCGCCATGCCTTCATTGAGCGATGAGAACGGTAATTCGCTAATTGGTAGCCTGGATATTATGGGGGCGCTGAACCCTGTGGTACTGCCGAGCGTACTGGCGTTGGTGATGACTGCTGTTTTCGATGCCACCGGAACCATCCGTGCGGTAGCCGGTCAGGCGAACCTGCTGGATAAAGACGGGCAGATTATCGACGGCGGCAAAGCTCTGACCACCGACTCCCTGAGCAGTGTTTTTTCTGGCCTGGTCGGTGCGGCTCCGGCTGCGGTATACATTGAGTCTGCGGCGGGTACAGCGGCGGGCGGTAAAACCGGTCTGACGGCAATCACGGTTGGCGTGCTGTTCCTGCTGATTCTGTTCCTCTCTCCGCTCTCTTACCTCGTTCCGGGTTACGCAACAGCTCCGGCGCTGATGTACGTTGGCCTGTTGATGTTGAGCAACGTGGCGAAAATCGACTTTGCTGATTTCGTCGATGCAATGGCGGGTCTGGTAACGGCAGTATTCATCGTGCTGACCTGTAATATCGTAACTGGCATCATGATCGGCTTCGCGACCCTGGTGATTGGTCGTCTGGTTTCTGGCGAATGGCGTAAGCTGAACATCGGTACGGTCGTTATCGCCGTGGCGCTGGTCACCTTCTATGCCGGAGGCTGGGCCATCTAAGCTTAATAAGATTCTGAAAACGGGTGGCAATAGCTGCCCGTTTTTATTTTTCTCCGTACATTGTGTGAGCTTTTGCGATATTCTGAAAAACTGAGAGTCCGGGCATAACGCCTTTCTCAAATCATAAAAAACATTGCAAACAGGGAACGCATGGAAATCTTCTTCACCATACTGATAATGACCCTCGTGGTCTCGCTGTCCGGGGTGGTCACTCGTGTCATGCCCTTTCAGATCCCGCTTCCGCTTATGCAAATCGCCATCGGTGCGCTACTGGCGTGGCCGACGTTTGGTTTGCATGTGGAGTTTGATCCTGAACTCTTTTTAGTCTTGTTTATCCCGCCGTTGCTGTTTGCTGATGGCTGGAAAACACCAACCCGCGAATTTCTCGAACATGGTCGGGAAATATTCGGCCTCGCGCTGGCGCTGGTGGTGGTCACCGTGGTCGGCATTGGCTTCCTTATTTACTGGGTGGTGCCGGGTATCCCGCTGATACCCGCCTTTGCGCTGGCGGCGGTGCTCTCTCCGACCGATGCCGTGGCGCTCTCCGGGATTGTTGGCGAAGGGCGCATTCCGAAAAAAATCATGGGCATTTTGCAGGGCGAAGCGTTGATGAATGACGCCTCCGGCCTGGTGTCGCTGAAGTTTGCTGTAGCAGTTGCGATGGGGACTATGATCTTCACCGTCGGCGGTGCGACGGTCGAATTTATGAAAGTGGCCATTGGCGGCATTCTGGCGGGCTTCGTGGTGAGCTGGCTGTATGGTCGCTCGTTGCGTTTCCTCAGTCGCTGGGGCGGCGATGAACCCGCGACGCAGATCGTATTGCTGTTCCTGCTGCCGTTTGCCTCTTATCTGATTGCCGAACATATTGGCGTTTCCGGCATCCTCGCAGCAGTTGCCGCCGGGATGACCATCACCCGTTCCGGCGTGATGCGCCGTGCGCCGCTGGCGATGCGATTGCGCGCGAACAGCACCTGGGCGATGCTGGAATTTGTCTTTAACGGCATGGTGTTCTTGCTGCTGGGCCTGCAACTGCCAGGGATTCTGGAAACGTCGCTGGTTGCGGCGGAAATTGACCCTAACGTCGAAATCTGGATGCTGTTTACCGACATCATCTTGATTTATGCGGCGCTAATGCTGGTACGTTTTGGCTGGCTGTGGACGATGAAAAAGTTCAGCAACCGTTTCCTGAAGAAGAAGCCGATGGAGTTTGGTTCGTGGACTACACGAGAAATTCTGATCGCGTCTTTCGCTGGGGTGCGCGGGGCAATCACTCTTGCTGGTGTGCTCTCTATCCCTCTGCTGTTGCCGGATGGAAATGTCTTCCCGGCGCGTTATGAGCTGGTGTTCCTGGCGGCTGGCGTCATTCTCTTTTCGCTGTTTGTCGGCGTAGTGATGCTGCCTGTTCTGCTGCAACACATTGAAGTCGCGGACCACTCTCAACAGTTGAAAGAGGAGCGAATCGCGCGTGCGGCAACCGCTGAAGTGGCGATTGTGGCGATCCAGAAAATGGAGGAGCGTCTGGCGGCGGACACCGAAGAGAATATCGACAACCAGTTGCTCACTGAAGTCAGCTCTCGCGTCATTGGTAATCTGCGCCGTCGCGCCGATGGTCGCAACGACGTCGAAAGTTCAGTTCAGGAAGAGAACCTGGAGCGTCGCTTCCGTCTGGCGGCGCTGCGTTCTGAACGCGCTGAACTCTACCACCTGCGCGCCACGCGGGAGATCAGCAACGAAACGCTGCAAAAATTACTGCACGATCTCGATTTGCTGGAAGCGTTGTTGATTGAGGAAAATCAATAATCTGCATGGTTGTCGGGCGAGTCCGCCAACCTGTCTTACTCTGGGGTTAACCAGTATCCTTCACAACAGGTCAGCCACGCCTGGGCACAGTGGGAAAGGTAAACGCCCTCACGCCAAATCATGCCTAATTTCCAGCGTAGTTCGCTTTCCAGCGGCAGCCATTTTAAGGTGTTTTTATCTAATCGCTGGCAAATGGGTTCCGGCAAAATGGCTATTCCGACACCGGCCTGAACCATCGCGGCGAGAAAATCCCATTGCCCGCTGCGAACCGCAATCCTCGGCTTAACGCCATGTTCATCGAATAACGCCATCAATTGCTTACTTAAGGCAAAATCTTCGTTATAGATAAGTAGAGGATGTTCCGCCAGTGTCTCTGGTGAGACGGCATCACGCTCAAGCCATTTACCTGAACGTGGCGCCAGCACACAAAGCGGATGACTAAACAGCGATAACGTTGTCAGGCCACTTTCTTCTACTGGCAGGGCGGTCAGTGCCATATCCAGTTCGCCGTTCATTACCGCTTGTTGTACCGTCAGACCACCAAACTCCGAAATCTTCAGTTCCACGCCGGGGTAACGCTGGCGGAACAGCCCCACAGGTCCAGCCATTAACATGCCAACCATTGGCGGAATTCCCAGCCGCAATATGCCTTTATTGAGTTGGTTTATATCATCCAGCTCGGCCTCTAGTTGCCGAAACTCAGCAAGAATTGCCAGTGCACGCTCAAACACGACGCGACCAGTATCAGTGAGAAGCAGCCGACGGCCATCGCGGATCAACAATATACAGTTCAGCTCATCTTCGAGATTCTTCAGCATTTTGCTGATGGTGGGCTGGGTCACAAACAGCTTCTCCGCTGCGCGGGTGAAGCTCTGCTGGCGCACGACTTCGACAAAATAACGCAGCGTTCTGATATCCATAACTATTCCCTTTGACTATACCTGCAATGATTTTAATTCATTTCAGTAGCGGCATGAGGCTCTCTATACTTAGCGTTCTGTTTTATTTTCAGGATATCCCCTCATGTCCGTAGCGCTTCGCCGCATTACCCCTGCCGTTGTGCAATCTATGCAGGTATTTGTGCAGGTTGTGCTGTATGCAGGTTTATTTATTTTTGCGCAATATCTCGTCTCCTGGCTGCATTTGCCGCTACCCGCCAATCTGGTGGGGATGATCCTGATGCTGGCGCTGATTGTTTGCCGCATTATTCCTCTGCAATGGGTACGTGCCGGGGCGCGCTGGTTACTGGCCGAAATGCTGCTGTTTTTTGTCCCTGCCGTAGTGGCGGTGGTGAACTATGCACAACTATTACTGGTGGATGGCTGGCGTATTTTTGCGGTGATCGCGTTGAGCACGGTGATGGTTCTGGGCACGACCGCCTGGGTAGTGGAAAAAGTCTATCGCTATGAAATGCGCAGGTTAAACCGTGACTAATTTTCAGCTAAGTATGCTCTGCCTGGCGATTACGCTGGTTATCTATTTTCTTAACAAACGCCTTTATCGCCGCTTTCGTAAACTGCCGTTGATGCCTCTGGTGCTGACGCCTGCGCTACTGGTTATGCTGCTGGTTTTTGGCAATATTTCCTGGCAAAACTATATTGGCGAAGCGCACTGGCTACTATGGCTATTAGGCCCGGCAACCATCGCCTTTGCGGTGCCGGTATATGACAATCGGGCGATCATTAAACGTCACTGGATGTCGCTGACGGCGGGCGTACTGACGGCAACGGTGGTGGCAGTGACCAGCTCGGTGTGGCTGGCGCGATTATTTACCCTGCCGGATGAGATCCAGCGGAGCCTGGCGGTGCGTTCGGTCACTACGCCATTTGCTCTGGCAGCGAGCCAGTCGCTCGGCGGACAGCCCGATCTGGTGGCGCTGTTTGTGGTGGTCACCGGCGTGTTTGGTATGGCGATTGGCGACGTGCTGTTTTTACGTCTATCTATTCGCGAAGGGATGGCGAAAGGTGCTGGATTTGGCGCGGCGTCTCATGGCGCCGGGACTGCGCGATCGTATGAACTGGGTCAACAAGAGGGAGTGGTTGCCAGTCTGGTCATGATGCTTTCTGGCGTATTGATGGTACTGGTGTCGCCGCTGGTGGCCTGGATGATGTTCTGAAGGAATTCCCCGATCAGGCGACCGGGGAAGGGTAGAGATTAATGCGCGCGGCCTTGCTCAACGCCAAAGCCGGTCTGGGAACGGATAAATTGCGCACGGAACAGTTCACGCTCACGCGCCCCTTCCGCTGAGTTATCGGTTGCCGAGAAGAACCAGATGCCGAGGAATGCCACGGTGATCGAGAACAGCGCCGGGTATTCATACGGGAAGATGGCTTTTTCGTGACCGAGGATCTGTACCCAAATAGTCGGGCCGAGGATCATCAGTACCACCGCAGTAATCAATCCTAACCAGCCGCCCAGCATCGCACCACGCGTGGTCAGTTTCGACCAGTACATAGAAAGCAGAATGATTGGGAAGTTACAGCTCGCCGCGATGGCAAACGCCAGACCCACCATGAAGGCGATGTTCTGATTCTCAAACAGGACGCCGAGGATAATGGCAATCACGCCCAAAATTAGCACGGTGATTTTCGATACCCGCAGCTCTTCACGTTCGGTCGCGCCTTTTTTGAAGACGTTGGCGTACAGGTCATGCGAAACCGCCGATGCACCTGCCAGCGTCAGACCCGCAACCACCGCGAGGATGGTGGCGAAAGCAACCGCTGAAATAAAGCCGAGGAACAGGTTGCCGCCTACCGCATTGGCCAGGTGAACCGCCGCCATGTTGTTACCGCCAATCAGCGCCCCTGCCGCGTCTTTATAGGCCGGATTCGCACCGACCAGCATGATCGCGCCAAAACCGATAATAAAGGTCAGGATATAGAAGTAACCCATAAATCCGGTGGCGTAGAACACGCTCTTACGCGCTTCACGGGCATCGCTGACCGTAAAGAAACGCATCAGAATATGCGGCAAGCCAGCCGTACCAAACATCAGTCCCAGCCCCAGCGACAGCGCGGAGATCGGATCTTTCACCAGCCCGCCCGGCTTCATGATGTCGACACCTTTCGGGTGTACCGCCATCGCTTCGCTGAACAGATTGTTGAAGCTAAAGCCGACGTGTTTCATCACCATAAAGGCCATAAAGCTGGCACCGAACAGCAACAGTACGGCTTTGATAATCTGTACCCAGGTGGTCGCCAGCATTCCGCCGAACAGGACGTACATCATCATCAGTACGCCGACCAGAACCACCGCAATGTGATAGTTAAGGCCAAACAGCAGTTCGATCAGTTTACCTGCGCCTACCATCTGGGCGATAAGGTAAAGTGCCACGACCACCAGAGAACCACAGGCCGAAAGAATACGAATTGGTCCCTGCTTCAGACGGTACGAGGCCACATCGGCAAAGGTATAGCGACCGAGATTACGCAGACGTTCGGCAATCAGGAACAGAATGATCGGCCAGCCCACCAGGAAGCCCAGCGAGTAAATTAAGCCGTCATAGCCGGAGGTAAACACCAGCGCGGATATCCCCAAAAATGAGGCGGCAGACATATAGTCACCCGCAATCGCCAGCCCGTTCTGGAAACCGGTGATATTGCCGCCGGCGGTGTAGTAGTCATTACGAGAACGTACGCGTTTTGACGCCCAGTAGGTAATACCGAGCGTAAACACGACGAAAATCAGGAACATAATAATCGCTTGCCAGTTCGTTGGCTGGCGCTCTACGGCCCCGCTAATAGCATCCGCCGCGTTAGCTGCGAAAGGGAGTGTGGCGGCAAGCGCCGTCAGAACTCTTTTCATGATGCTTGTACCTCATGCAGGACTTCATTATTAAGACGGTCAAATTCGCCGTTCGCCCGCCAGATGTAGATACCAGTGAGAACAAAGGAGATCACAATCACTCCAACACCGACTGGAATCCCGCGTGTGACGCTGGTGTTCGGGTTCAGCGGAGTGCCCAGCCAGCCGGGCGCGAAGGCGATCAGTAAAATAAAGCCGATATAAACTGCCAGCATAATAATCGACAGGATGGTGGCAAACCGTTGCCGTTTTTCGACTAACTCCCTGAAATGCGCATTGTCTTCTATCCGCTGATAAATAGTGCCATTCATCACAGATTCTCCAGAGGTAATGTAGGGATTGTTTTAATTCCTGCTCCCTTATGGGAGAAGGTTAACGCTCAGGTAACCCATCGCCTGATGCGCCGCTGTCGCGTCTTATCAGGCCTACAGCCGTTGCCGAATGTAGGCTGGATAAGGCGTTTACGCCGCATCCGGCAATTGTGGGTTACGATGGCATCGCGATAGCCTGCTTCTCTTCAAGCAGCTTCTCAACTACGCCAGGATCGGCAAGCGTCGAGGTATCGCCCAGGTTGCTGGTATCGCCCGCCGCAATTTTGCGCAGAATACGGCGCATAATTTTGCCGGAGCGGGTTTTAGGCAGGGAGTCGGTCCAGTGCAGCACGTCTGGCGTTGCCAGCGGGCCAATCTCTTTACGCACCCAATTGCGGACTTCTGCGTACAGTTCTGGTGACGGTTCCTCCCCGTGATTAAGCGTGACGTAGGCGTAAATCGCCTGACCTTTAATATTGTGCGGAATACCGACGACAGCGGCTTCGGCTATCTTCGGATGCGCCACCAGCGCCGACTCAATCTCCGCTGTCCCCAGGCGGTGACCGGAAACGTTCAGCACGTCGTCCACGCGCCCGGTGATCCAGTAATAGCCATCTTCATCACGACGCGCGCCGTCGCCGCTGAAATACATATTTTTGAAGGTGGAGAAGTAGGTCTGCTCAAAACGCTCGTGATCGCCAAACAGCGTGCGCGCCTGACCCGGCCAGGAGTCGGTGATCACCAGGCTGCCTTCGGTAGCGCCTTCCAGCGGGTTACCTTCGTTATCGACCAGCGCCGGTTGCACGCCGAAGAACGGACGCGTAGCAGAACCAGCTTTCAGCTCGGTAGCGCCTGGCAGTGGGGTAATCATGAAACCGCCGGTTTCGGTCTGCCACCAGGTATCAACCACCGGGCATTTCTCGTTGCCTATCTTCTTCCAGTACCACTCCCACGCTTCCGGGTTGATTGGCTCGCCCACGGAGCCGAGAATACGCAGCGACGAACGGTCGGTGCCTTCAATCGCTTTATCGCCTTCCGCCATCAGTGCGCGAATGGCTGTTGGCGCGGTATAGAGAATATTGACCTGATGCTTATCTACCACCTGCGCCATACGGGCAGGCGTCGGCCAGTTCGGTACGCCTTCAAACATCAGCGTGGTCGCCCCACAGGCCAGCGGGCCGTACAGCAAGTAACTGTGTCCGGTCACCCAGCCCACATCGGCGGTGCACCAGTAGATATCGCCCGGATGATAATCAAAAACATATTTAAAGGTCAGCGCCGCGTACACCAGATAACCGCCGGTAGTGTGCAGCACGCCTTTCGGCTTACCGGTAGAACCGGAGGTGTAGAGAATAAACAACGGATCTTCGGCGTTTACTTCTTCCGGCTGGTGCTGATCGCTGGCTTGCTCAACCAGGTCGTGCCACCACAGGTCGCGCCCTTCCTGCCAGTCAATTTTCCCGCCAGTACGCTTCAGTACAACCACATGTTCAATGCTGGTGACGTTCGGATTTTTCAGCGCGTCATCGACGTTTTTCTTCAGCGGAATGCTGCGCCCGGCGCGTACACCTTCGTCGGAAGTGATCACCAACCGTGAGTTAGAATCAATAATGCGTCCGGCAACGGCTTCCGGCGAGAAGCCGCCGAATATCACCGAATGCACCGCACCAATGCGGGCGCAGGCCAGCATCGCGACTGCGGCTTCTGGCACCATCGGCATATAAATCGCCACTACATCACCTTTTTTAATGCCCAGCTCGAGCAGGGTATTGGCGAAGCGGCAGACGTCGCGGTGCAGCTCTTTATAGCTGATATGTTTGCTCTGGCTGGCATCATCGCCTTCCCAGATGATGGCGGTACGATCGCCGTTTTCTTGTAGATGGCGGTCGAGGCAGTTTGCCGCCAGATTCAGCGTGCCGTCCTCGTACCATTTAATTGACACATTACCGGGGGCAAAGGAGGTGTTTTTCACCTTCTGGTAGGGTTTGATCCAGTCGAGAATTTTTCCCTGTTCGCCCCAGAAGGTATCTGGTGCGTTAATAGATTGTTGATACATCGCCTCGTACTGCTGAGGGTTTATCAGGCAATGGTCTGCGATGTTGGCAGGAATGGTGTGTTTGTGAATTTGACTCATGCTTTTGTTCTCCTTGTAGGATGTTAATAATATGTGGCATAAGCGTTAAATGTAGGGGTATTGGCAGTTTTGTTTAGTATTTGGGCGACAGATCACGCAAAAGTAGAATTGTGCAAATAAACGGCAGGGTAATTTTTGAAGGTCACCAACAAAAGTTGATTAATTCTTTGAGGAACATGCAGTTATGCATGCTGTTGAAAACGAGGAAGATACCGGCTAACTCTAAAGTGGTATTTTACATGCACTTACAATTGATTAAAGACAACATTCTGAGTGTGGTTATTTGTTACACATAGGGGCGAGCAATGTCATAACAGTGTATGTGCGGTTACTGTTATGAAAAAACAATAAAAACTGCCATTTCCTCAATGGCAAAATTTGGATGAAGCCCCTATGACAAGGATAAAAATAAACGCACGCCGTATCTTCAGCTTATTGATTCCTTTTTTCTTTTTCACTTCTGTTCACGCTGAACAAACGGCCGCTCCCGCGAAACCTGTAACTGTGGAAGCGAAGAATGAAACCTTTGCCCCGCAGCACCCCGATCAATATCTCTCCTGGAAAGCCACCTCGGAACAATCAGAGCGTGTTGACGCACTGGCGGAAGATCCACGTCTGGTGATCCTGTGGGCGGGATATCCCTTCTCACGCGATTACAACAAGCCGCGCGGACATGCCTTTGCTGTGACCGATGTGCGTGAAACTTTGCGTACCGGTGCGCCGAAAAATGCCGAAGATGGCACGATGCCAATGGCCTGCTGGAGTTGTAAAAGCCCGGATGTGGCGCGTCTGATCCAGAAAGACGGCGAAGATGGCTACTTCCACGGTAAATGGGCGCGCGGCGGCCCGGAAATCGTCAACAACTTGGGTTGTGCTGACTGCCATAACACTGCTTCGCCAGAGTTCGCCAAAGGCAAACCGGAGTTAACCCTTTCACGTCCGTATGCGGCTCGTGCGATGGAAGCGATTGGTAAACCTTTTGAGAAAGGCGGACGCTTCGACCAGCAGTCAATGGTCTGCGGTCAATGCCACGTGGAGTATTACTTTGACGGTAAAGATAAGGCCGTTAAATTCCCGTGGGATAACGGCATGAAAGTCGAAAACATGGAGCAGTATTACGACAAAATTGCCTTCTCTGACTGGACTAACTACCTGTCCAAAACGCCAATGCTGAAAGCGCAGCACCCGGAATATGAAACCTGGAGTGCGGGCATTCACGGCAAAAATAACGTGACCTGTATCGACTGTCACATGCCGAAAGTGCAGAACGCCGAAGGCAAACTTTACACCGACCATAAAATTGGCAATCCGTTTGATAACTTTGCCCAGACCTGTGCGAACTGCCATACCCAGGACAAAGCCACGCTGCAAAAAGTGGTCGCGGAGCGTAAACAGTCGATTAACGACCTGAAAATCAAGGTCGAAGATCAACTGGTTCACGCCCACTTCGAAGCGAAAGCGGCGCTGGATGCAGGCGCGACGGAAGCCGAAATGAAGCCGATTCAGGACGATATCCGTCATGCTCAGTGGCGTTGGGATCTGGCGATCGCTTCCCACGGCATTCATATGCACGCGCCGGAAGAAGGTCTGCGGATGCTTGGCACGGCGATGGATAAAGCGGCGGATGCGCGTACCAAACTGGCGCGTTTGCTGGCGACCAAAGGCATCACCCATGAAATCCAGATCCCGGATATCTCGACCAAAGAGAAAGCCCAGCAGGCAATTGGCCTGAACATGGAGCAAATCAAGGCCGAGAAGCAGGACTTCATCAAAACGGTGATCCCGCAGTGGGAAGAGCAGGCACGTAAAAACGGTCTGTTAAGCCAATAACCCCCGTTCCGCCTCGCAAGGGGCGGAAAACACAATGGAGTGAATATGAGCGTATTACGTTCGTTATTAACTGCCGGGGTGCTGGCGTCGGGCCTGTTGTGGAGCCTGAACGGAATTACCGCTACCCCTGCGGCGCAGGCATCTGAAGATCGCTACGAAGTTACCCAGCAGCGTAACCCGGATGCCGCCTGTCTGGACTGTCATAAGCCAGACACCGAAGGTATGCATGGCAAACATGCTTCCGTTATCAACCCAAATAATAAACTGCCGGTCACCTGCACCAACTGTCACGGCCAGCCGTCACCGCAACACCGTGAAGGGGTGAAAGATGTGATGCGCTTTAACGAGCCGATGTACAACGTTGGTGAGCAGAACAGTGTCTGTATGTCCTGCCATCTGCCGGAACAGTTGCAAAAAGCGTTCTGGCCGCACGATGTCCACGTAACCAAAGTGGCGTGCGCCAGCTGCCATTCCCTGCATCCACAGCAAGATACGATGCAGACGTTAAGTGACAAAGGACGGATTAAGATTTGCGTCGATTGCCACAGCGATCAGCGCACCAATCCGAACTTTAACCCGGCGTCTGTTCCGTTGCTTAAGGAGCAGCCATGACCTGGTCACGTCGCCAGTTTCTCACCAGCGTCGGCGTGCTGGCAGCCGTCAGCGGCACCGCAGGGCACGTGGTGGCGAAAACGTTGAATATTAATGGCGTGCGTTACGGCATGGTGCATGACGAGTCGTTATGCATCGGCTGTACCGCCTGTATGGATGCTTGTCGGGAAGTGAACAAGGTGCCGGAAGGTGTCTCGCGCCTGACGATTATTCGTAGCGAGCCACAGGGCGAATTTCCTGATGTGAAATATCGCTTCTTCCGTAAGTCTTGCCAGCACTGCGACCATGCGCCGTGCGTTGACGTCTGCCCGACAGGTGCGTCTTTTCGCGATGCTGCCAGCGGGATTGTCGATGTTAACCCGGATCTCTGCGTCGGTTGTCAGTACTGCATCGCCGCCTGTCCGTACCGCGTGCGCTTTATCCATCCGGTCACGAAGACGGCGGACAAATGTGATTTCTGCCGTAAGACCAATTTGCAGGCCGGTAAGCTGCCCGCGTGCGTCGAGGCTTGTCCGACGAAGGCGCTAACGTTTGGCAATCTGGACGATCCCAACAGTGAGATTTCGCAACTGCTGCGCCAGAAGCCCACTTACCGCTACAAGCTGGCGCTGGGAACCAAACCGAAGCTGTACCGCGTACCGTTTAAATACGGGGAGGTGAGCCAATGACGCAGGCTTCCGCATTTCATTTTGAATCGCTGGTGTGGGACTGGCCGATTGCCATCTATCTGTTTTTGGTGGGGATTTCTGCCGGGCTGGTGACGCTGGCGGTGTTGCTGCGTCGCTTCTACCCGCAGGCGGGCGGCGCAGACAGTACGTTGCTGCGAACCACGCTGATTGTCGGGCCTGGCGCGGTGATCCTCGGTCTGTTGATCCTCGTCTTCCACCTGACGAGGCCGTGGACCTTCTGGAAGCTGATGTTCCACTACAGTTTTACCTCGGTGATGTCGATGGGGGTAATGCTGTTTCAGCTCTACATGGTGGTGCTGGTGCTGTGGCTGGCGAAAATCTTTGAACACGATTTGCTTGCCCTGCAACAACGCTGGTTGCCGAAGCTGGGGATCGTGCAAAAGGTTCTGAACCTGCTGACGCCCGTTCATCGCGGACTGGAAACGCTGATGCTGGTGCTGGCGGTGTTGTTGGGGGCTTATACCGGCTTTCTGCTGTCGGCGCTGAAATCGTATCCGTTCCTCAATAACCCGATCCTGCCGGTGCTGTTCCTGTTCTCCGGTATCTCGTCCGGTGCGGCGGTGGCGCTGATCGCCATGGCGATACGCCAGCGCAGTAATCCGCATTCTACGGAAGCGCACTTTGTTCACCGTATGGAAATTCCCGTGGTATGGGGTGAAATCTTCCTGCTGGTGGCGTTTTTCGTCGGTCTGGCGCTGGGCGATGACGGTAAAGTGCGTGCGCTGGTGGCGGCGTTGGGCGGCGGTTTCTGGACGTGGTGGTTCTGGCTTGGTGTTGCCGGGCTGGGGCTGATTGTGCCAATGCTGCTCAAACCGTGGGTGAATCGCAGTACCGGCATTCCTGCCGTGCTGGCGGCGTGTGGAGCCAGCCTGGTCGGTGTATTGATGCTGCGCTTTTTCATTCTCTACGCCGGACAGTTGACGGTGGCGTAAACCAGAAAAGAGGTGGTTTCTGGACGTATTCCTTCCTGAAGTCGGTTTTCTGGCGTTGTTGTTAAGTCTTGGGGTCAATGTGTTGACCCCGTTGACGACCTTCGCGGGAGTGCGGTTGCGCTGGCCTGCCATGATGCGACTCACTTGCATCGGCATTCTGGCGCAGTTCGTGCTCCTGCTGCTCGCCTTTGGCGTGCTGACATATTGTTTTCTCATCAGCGATTTCTCGGTCATTTATGTCGCCCAACATAGCTACAGCCTGCTGTCGTGGGAACTCAAACTGGCGGCGGTGTGGGGCGGTCATGAAGGTTCGTTGCTACTTTGGATGTTGTTACTTTCCGCCTGGAGCGCGCTGTTTGCCTGGCATTATCGGCAGCAAACCGATCCGTTATTTCCGCTGACGTTAGCCGTTTTATCTCTCATGCTCGCCGCACTGTTGCTGTTTGTGGTGCTGTGGTCCGATCCCTTTGTACGGATATTTCCGCCAGCAATTGAAGGTCGCGATCTCAATCCGATGCTGCAACATCCCGGCCTTATCTTTCATCCACCGCTGCTTTATCTCGGCTATGGCGGTTTGATGGTGGCGGCGAGCGTGGCGCTGGCGAGTTTACTGCGCGGCGAGTTTGATGCGGCCAGCGCCCGAATTTGCTGGCGCTGGGCACTACCTGGCTGGAGCGCATTAACGGCGGGGATCATCCTCGGTTCCTGGTGGGCCTATTGCGAACTGGGCTGGGGCGGCTGGTGGTTCTGGGATCCGGTGGAAAACGCCTCTTTATTACCCTGGCTTTCTGCCACTGCGCTGCTGCACAGTTTGTCCCTGACACGCCAGCGGGGGATTTTCCGCCACTGGTCGCTGCTGCTGGCGATAGTTACCCTGATGTTGTCCTTGCTGGGCACGTTGATTGTCCGTTCTGGCATTCTGGTTTCGGTTCATGCGTTCGCGCTGGATAATGTCCGCGCTGTGCCGCTGTTTAGCCTGTTTGCGCTGATTAGCCTTGCGTCTCTGGCGCTATATGGCTGGCGAGCGCGGGACGGTGAGCCGGCGGGGCGTTTTTCGGGGTTATCGCGAGAAATGTTAATCCTCGCAACGCTGCTGCTGTTTTGCGCGGTGCTACTGATCGTGCTGGTGGGAACGCTTTATCCGATGATTTACGGCCTGCTGGGCTGGGGACGCCTCTCCGTTGGCGCGCCGTATTTTAACCGCGCGACGTTACCATTTGGCCTGTTGATGCTGGTGGTGATTGTGCTGGCGACGCTTGTCTCTGGCAAACGTGCGCAGCTTCCGGCGCAGCTGGCACATGCGGGCGTGCTGTTATTTGCCGCCGGGATTGTGGTTTCCAGCGTTAGCCGTCAGGAGATCAGCCTGAATTTACAGCCGGGTCAGCAGGTGACGCTGGCAGGATACACCTTCCGTTTTGAACGCCTCGATCTACAAGCCAAAGGCAATTACACCAGCGAAAAAGCGATAGTGGCGCTGTTTGACCATCAGCAACGTATTGGTGAATTAACGCCGGAGCGGCGTTTTTATGAAGCTCGTCGCCAGCAAATGATGGAGCCGTCAATTCGCTGGAACGGCATCCATGACTGGTATGCGGTCATGGGAGAAAAAACCGGGTCGGATCGCTATGCATTTCGTTTGTATGTACAAAGCGGTGTGCGCTGGATTTGGGGGGGAGGATTGTTGATGATTGCGGGCGCGTTATTAAGCGGATGGCGGGGGAGGAAGCGCGATGAATAAAGGGCTTCTCACTTTGCTGCTGCTGTTCGCCTGTTTTGTGCACGCTCAGGTCGTAGACACCTGGCAATTCGCCAATCCGCAACAACAGGAACAGGCGTTAAGTATTGCCAGTCAGTTACGCTGTCCGCAGTGCCAGAATCAGAACTTACTGGAATCTAATGCGCCGGTGGCAGTCAGTATGCGTCATCAGGTTTACAGCATGGTGGCGGAGGGGAAAAGCGAAGCTGAAATCATTGGCTGGATGACCGAACGCTACGGTGATTTTGTTCGCTATAACCCACCGCTGACCGGTCAGACGCTGCTCCTTTGGGTGCTGCCAGTGGTGCTGTTAGTACTGATGGTGCTGATCCTCTGGCGGGTGAGGGTGAAGCGATGAAAAAGCCTAAAATGCCGGTAAAAATGCTGGTAACACTCACGATTTTGATGGTATTTGTCTGTATTGGCAGTTATCTGTTAACCCCAAAATGGCAGGCGGTACATGCGGAGTATCAGCGTCAGCGCGATCCGTTGCATCAGTTTGCCAGCCAGCAAACACCAGAGACACAGCTTCTGGCATTGCAGGATAAAATCCGCGCCAACCCGCAAAACAGCGAACAATGGGCGTTGCTGGGCGAGTATTACCTGTGGCAAAACGATTACAGTAATTCGCTGCTGGCGTACCGTCAGGCGCTACGGCTGCGTGGTGAAAATGCAGAACTGTACGCGGCGCTGGCGACGGTGCTTTATTACCAGGCCAGCCAGCATATGACCGCCCAGACTCGCGCGATGATCGACAAAGCTCTCGCGCTGGACGAAAACGAAATCACCGCCCTGATGCTGCTGGCTTCCGATGCGTTTATGCAGGCGAATTACGCGCGAGCCATCGAACTATGGCAAAAAGTGATGGATCTCAATTCACCCAGGGTCAACCGGACACAGTTGGTTGAGTCGATTAATATGGCAAAACTCCTTCAACGGCGATCGGACTAATCATTCGGTATTGCAGATTATGTTATTGAGCTGCGTAAAAAATAATCGAATGAACACATGACAAAAATAATCACCAATCAGTATTATTGCAGATTAAACAAATAAAAATCTTTCCATAACAAATGGTTATTCATATAACCTGTCATAAACTCGCGTTATTATGCATTAATGCAGCGAAAAGCTCTGTTGTTAAAGGGTTGCGCAACATACCGCGCAAATGATACTGATCATAAGCGTTAAAAAAATCTACAAACCAACGCAACACAATTCATGCCCTGGCAGTATGTCACGTTCTCGCGTTTCTGAGCGGGAACGGCGCTCCATTGAGGAAGTCATTCATATGAAAAATATAAAATTCAGCCTGGCCTGGCAGATTCTGTTTGCTATGGTGCTGGGCATTCTCCTGGGAAGTTACCTGCACTACCATAGCGACAGTCGAGAATGGCTGGTCGTCAATTTGCTCTCTCCGGCGGGTGATATCTTCATCCACCTGATCAAAATGATTGTTGTGCCGATTGTTATCTCCACGTTGGTGGTTGGGATTGCAGGTGTTGGTGATGCTAAACAGCTCGGGCGTATCGGCGCGAAAACCATTATCTACTTTGAAGTGATCACCACCGTCGCCATCATTCTGGGGATCACTCTGGCAAACGTCTTCCAGCCCGGTGCCGGGGTGGATATGTCGCAGCTGGCGACCGTTGATATCTCGAAATATCAGAGCACTACGGAAGCGGTACAAAGCAGTTCCCACGGCATTATGGGCACGATTTTGTCGCTGGTGCCGACGAACATTGTGGCGTCGATGGCGAAAGGTGAAATGCTGCCGATTATCTTCTTCTCGGTGCTGTTTGGTCTGGGGCTTTCCTCCCTGCCAGCGACGCATCGTGAACCGCTGGTGACTGTGTTCCGCTCCATCTCTGAAACCATGTTTAAAGTGACTCACATGGTGATGCGTTATGCACCGGTGGGTGTATTTGCGCTGATTGCGGTGACGGTGGCTAACTTCGGTTTCTCTTCCCTGTGGCCGCTGGCGAAGCTGGTGCTGCTGGTGCATTTCGCCATTCTGTTCTTCGCGCTGGTAGTGCTGGGAATTGTGGCGCGCCTGTGCGGGTTAAGCGTCTGGATCCTGATTCGTATTCTGAAAGATGAGCTGATTCTGGCGTACTCCACTGCCAGCTCTGAAAGCGTACTGCCGCGAATTATTGAGAAGATGGAAGCCTACGGAGCACCGGCGTCGATCACCAGCTTCGTGGTGCCGACCGGTTACTCTTTTAACCTTGATGGCTCGACGCTGTATCAAAGTATTGCCGCTATCTTCATCGCGCAGTTGTATGGCATTGATTTGTCCATCTGGCAGGAAATCATTCTGGTGCTGACGCTGATGGTGACCTCGAAAGGGATTGCAGGCGTGCCGGGCGTGTCGTTTGTGGTGCTGCTGGCAACGCTGGGGAGCGTGGGTATTCCGCTGGAAGGCCTGGCGTTTATTGCCGGTGTTGACCGTATCCTCGACATGGCGCGTACCGCGCTGAACGTGGTGGGTAATGCGCTGGCGGTGCTGGTGATTGCCAAGTGGGAACACAAATTTGACCGCAAAAAGGCGATGGCCTATGAACGTGAAATGCTGGGCAAATTTGATAAGACTGCGGATCAGTAATTGAAGATTGCCGGAGGGTTATATCCACCCGGCAATGTGTGATGCCTGATGCGACGCTGTCGCGTCTTATCAGGCCTACGCCAGACAGTGCAATAGCCTGATTTAGCGTGATTTTTGTAGGTCGGATAAGGCGTTTACGCCGCATCCGACATCAACGCCTGATGCGACGCTTAACGCGTCTTATCAGGCCTGGCTTAACCGTTGGTTAATTTTTCAAACTCTTCACACCCGGTATCAAACCCTTCCATACAGCTCAGGTTCAACCAGTGCAGCGCCTTTTGCTTGTTCTTCTCGATAAAACCTTCTTCACCGTTTAAGAACATCATTCCCGCCCAGTACTCGGAATAACCGGTTCGGGAAATTGCAGAGCTGCGTTTGAAATACCAGGTTGCCTTGTCATCGTCGGCCTTAATGCCCACGCCGTTGGCGTAAATCAAGCCAAGCAGCATCTGGGCATCAACGGCAGTATCATTCTCTAAATCTTCCGAAGCGTTTTCTAACAGCGAAATCGCCTTTGGATAATCCGGTTTACCCGCTTGAGTATTTACCAGAATATGCGCCAGCGTCACTTCACCTTCTTTACTGCCCGCCTGTGCCGCTTTCTCGGCAAGAACTTTTGCTTGTGGATAGTCCAGACTGACCGGATTGGTGATTTTGATCTGCGCTAACAGCGCGCAGGCATCGGCATCACCGCTGTCAGCGGCTTTCTGTGCCCAATATTCGGCTTTGCTCAAATCGCCGGAGCTAAACCAGCTATCGGCAAGAAAATATTGTGCGCGTTTATCTCCGGCCTCTGCTGCCTTTACATACTGGCTGCCGGGTTCGGAGTCGTTTGCGTGGGCAAAGAATGTCAAAAATAACATCAATGCGATAATTTTTTTCATTTTGATAATACGATTGGGTAGGGAGTAACCAGTATAAAGAGTTCGAATAGATAAAAAAACAGCCTCCGAAAGGAGGCTGTAAGAGGGACTGATTTACGCCAGTGCCGCTTCGCGCAGGCGAGTTTTCAACTTGTTGTACTCGTCAATCACGTACTGCTCGGCGGCGCGCTGATCGGCGATCGGCTCGACGCGCACGGCGCAGTATTTGTACTCCGGCGTTTTCGTAATCGGGCTTAAGTTTTCGGTAACCAGCTCGTTACAGGCACCAATCCACCACTGGTAGGTCATGTAAATCGCCCCTTTGTTCGGACGATCGCTGACCTGTGCGCGGGTGATAATTTTGCCTTTACGCGAGTGCACCCAAACCAATGCCTCGTCTTCAATACCCAGACGTTTGGCGTCTTCGGTATTGATTTGTGCGTAGCCAGGTTCATCAGCCAGCGCCGCCAGCGCCGCACAGTTACCGGTCATCGAACGACAAGAGTAGTGACCGACTTCACGCACCGTTGACAGCACCATCGGGTACTCGTCGGTGAGCTTGTCGATTGGCGCTACCCAGTCGCAGGTGAAGAACTGCGCCAGACCGTTCGGGGTATCAAACTTCTCTTTAAACAGATAGGAAGTCCCCTGATCGGCATCTGATGTATCGCGGCAAGGCCACTGAATGAAGCCCAGTTCGCCCATTTTCTCGTAAGTCGCACCGTAGAAATCCGGGCACAGATGACGCAACTCATCCCAGATCTCCTGGGTGTTGTTGTAGTGCATCGGATAACCCATACGGGTGGCGATTTCACTGATGATTTGCCAGTCCGTTTTCAGATCCCACTTCGGTTCAACCGCTTTGAAGAAACGCTGGAAGCCACGGTCAGCCGCAGTGTAGACACCTTCATGTTCGCCCCACGAGGTTGACGGTAAAATAACATCCGCCGCCGACGCGGTTTTGGTCATAAAGATATCCTGGACGATGACCAGTTCCAGATCTTCAAAGGCTTTACGTACTGCCGACAGTTCCGCATCAGTTTGCAGCGGGTCTTCGCCCATAATGTACGCCGCACGGACTTCGCCATGTGCCGCACGGTGCGGTAGTTCGCTGATGCGATAACCGGTATGGGCTGGCAGGCTTTCCACGCCCCAGGCTTTGGCGAATTTCTCGCGGTTAGCCGGATCTTTTACGTACTGGTAGCCAGGGTACGTATCTGGCAGCGCGCCCATATCGCAGGCACCCTGCACGTTGTTCTGACCACGAACCGGGTTAACGCCCGCATGTGGCTTACCGAGGTTACCGGTCAGCATTGCGAGGCTGGTCAGAGAACGTACGGTTTCCACGCCCTGATAGAACTGGGTAACCCCCATGCCCCACAGAATGGATGCGCTTTTGGCCTGGGCATACATCCGCGCCGCCTGACGAATCTCACTGGCGCTGACGCCAGTGATATCTTCAACCGACTCCGGCGTGTAGCCTTCAACGATTTTACGATACTCTTCAAAGCCTTCTGTGCGAGAAGCGACGAACGCTTTGTCGTACAGATTTTCTTCAATAATGACATGTCCCATCGCATTCAACAGCGCGATGTTCGAGCCGTTTTTCAGTGCGATGTGCATGTCAGCAATGCGCGCGGTTTCAATTTTACGCGGATCGCAGACGATAATTTTCGCCCCGTTACGTTTAGCGTTAATCACATGATTCGCCACGATCGGGTGGGAATCTGCCGGGTTGTACCCGAAAACGAACACTAAATCGGTATTATCAATTTCGTTAATGGCATTGCTCATTGCGCCGTTACCGACCGATTGGTGCAGACCTGCAACCGATGGGCCGTGTCAGACGCGAGCGCAGCAGTCAACGTTATTAGTACCAATAACGGCGCGCGCAAATTTTTGCATTACATAGTTGGTTTCGTTACCCGTACCACGCGAGGAGCCGGTCGTCTGGATGGCATCCGGACCGTACTTCTCTTTGATGGCGCTCAGGCGCTCGGCAACGTAATTCAGTGCCTCATCCCAGGAAACAGGTTCGAGTTTGCCGCCACGCTGGCGACGGATCATGGGGGTTTTCAGGCGCGGGGTCAGGATCTGGGTATCGTTAATGAAATCCCAGCCATAATAACCCTTCAGACACAGAGTACCCTGGTTGGTTTTCCCCTGCGCTGCCTCCGCCCGGACGATTTTGCCGTTATCGACGACCAGGTTGATTTTGCAACCTGATGCGCAATATGGGCAAACCGTGACGACTTTTTTCATCGGTCTCGCTCCAGTTAATCAAATCACGCATACGCGCTCTCGACTACAGTATGCATCTTTTATGCCACATTTTATTTGGGGACATTCCTTGATATTACGGGCACTATTTATTCAAAACTCTGACGAAAAACAGGCTGTCGTCAGTTTTGACGTGACGAAACGAAATACCGCGTGACAGCCATCACGCGGCAGACATTTTATTTTTTCTCGGTGATGGGAGCCGCCTGATACCCGCCGCCCAGCGATTTCATCAACTGAATACTTTGGATCACGCGGCGGCTATCCAGCATCAGTAATGACATCTCTTCGGCAAGCACCGGCAATTCGGCTTCGGTTGCCTGTAAGCGGCTGGTTAAACCGCGCTTGTAGGCGGCGTCGGCGGCGCGCTGGGTGAAGCGGGTCGCTTCTACGCGTTCTGCCTGCATCTTCCGCTCGTCATTCAGCGTTTGCAGACGCGTGCCATTGACTGCAACGTCGCGCACTGCGTTCAGCACGGACTGGTTGTAACGTTCAATCATCATGTTGCTGGCAGCACGAGTGCCTTCGAGATTGGCATTCAACCGCCCACCGTCAAACAACGGCAATTTCAGACCCGGAATGAAGTTGAACTGGCGACTGGTTTTTTTGAATAAGGTATCCAGGTGGATGGAATCCAGGCCGAAAAACGCTTTGATATCAAAGCTTGGGTAGAACAGCGCCCGTGCGGAATCCACCTGATCTAATGACGCCTGAACATACCAGCGCATGGCTTGCAGATCCGGGCGTCTGGCGAGCAACTCATAAGAGAGTGTCGGCGGAATACCGGTCTGGACTTGCGGCAATGCTACCGGTTTGATCTCCGGCATATCGCTGGCGCCCGCGCCAGTCAATGCACGCAGAGATTCTCGCGTTTCAGTGATTTGCCCTTTGACGGCAGCAATTTGTTTATCGACCGCCAGAATCTGCGCCCGCGCGCCGTGGAACGGTACTTGCGCTTCCAGGCCGTGCGCCACTTTACTATGGTGCGCTCTCACTGCGTAATCAATCACGCTGCGGGTTTGCTCTAACAGATCGAGCATCTGGTAGCTGGCCTGCATACTGTAATAAAGCTGCGCTACGCCTGTAGTGAGCGACAGTTCCACTGCCGCAGTTTCTGCCAGCGCGGCGTTATGCGCGCCAATGGCTGCGGCAACCGCTGAGCGATGTACGCTCCATAAATCGAGATCTAATCCGGCAAATAAACCTACGGTGGCTTCGGTGTAGTACGGACCATCCATTCCCAGTGCGGGCGCATCCATCGCATAAGGGCTTAAAAAGCCGTTGGCAGAGACGCGCTGGCGGTTGAGCATCCCTAATGCCGCCACCTGCAATTGTGAACCAGCATCTAACAAATCTGCCTGCGACTGCGCTTTTTCTTCCCGCAATTTCGCTTCGGCGAGGGTATGAGAAC
Organism: Escherichia sp. 93.1518; assembly: GCF_013368915.2. Lineage (NCBI taxonomy): Bacteria > Pseudomonadati > Pseudomonadota > Gammaproteobacteria > Enterobacterales > Enterobacteriaceae > Escherichia > Escherichia sp. 93.1518. The sequence continues at coordinate 52,263 of NZ_JABWMT020000016.1, read as the reverse complement.
CGCTTAACGTCCGTTGGATCAGCGCATCCAGTTGTGGATCATTAAACTGTCTCCACCACTGCGCTTGCGGCCAGCCGGAACTGGCAAGATGAATATCATCGGCAAGTTTGATCTGCTCTGGTTTAAGCTGTTGATGAGGGGCTGAATCCTTACGCACTAACGCACAGCCGGAAATCAGCGTCGCGCTGCCGAGAATGCTGCACAACAACAAGCATGAAAGTTGACGATTGATCATTGAGTGGCTCCTTGTGCCTGTTCCGTGGCGGGCGTTAATGCCGGGGCTGTCCAGTCTGGCAAGCGGGCGATGAGCTGACAGACGTGTTGCTCCTGTTTTAATAAGGTGGGCAGGATGGCCTGCGAGGCGGGTATCTCTTCAAGCGTTATCAGGGGAGAATGGCTGAGCGCGGTTGCCAGACCGGCAGCGTATTTCTCCAGTGCATCGGCAAAGTGGCTGGCTCTGTCCGGCTGGAGCGCGTGATCCAGCGCCTGCGCCGAGTTCCAGGTGGCATCCCAGGCGTGAAGAACGTCGCGTCCCTGACGAATAACTGTTTGCGAGCGTTCAATCAGTAAGGCGCGTTCATCGCCGTCCAGTTGACGTTCAAGCGCCACGCGTTGGCACATTTCTTCACAGGCATTAAACGCCGCATGTAGACCTATACGAATTTGCAGATAAGTGCGCAGAGCCGTGACTTCCTGCTGGCGCGGGATACGCATCAGTTTGCTTAACATACCCAGCGCGCCAGCCAGTTTTTGCGGCAGCGCGCGCGCTTCGCTTTCAGGCCAGACAAAGGTGTAAATCACCGCCGATACCGCCGTACCGATAAGAATGCCGATGGCACGATCGCGTATTTCCACCAGGTCGTAAACTGGACCAAAGACGTTTTCGAGCGTGGCGAGAGCAAAGGTCACCACCATCTGCGTGCCGATATAAGAAGAACGCTCAGAGCTGGTGGCGAACCACGCGCCCACCAGGAAAATCGGTGCCAGTACGAGCAGCAATTCGACAATATTGTCCAGCCATGGCATGACCAGTAGCGTAAACAGCAACGCCAGAATTGCACCGCAAAAAGCTCCGCCAAAACGCAGCACCATCTTCTGGTACGACGAACCGACATTTGGATTAGCGACGATCACGCAGGTCAGCATACAGGTGTGAATGCCTTCCCAGTCCACGCCGCTGTAGAAGGTGTAACAGATCAAACAGGCCAGCAGTGTTTTTACCGCGTAACGCATATAGTCCGGATTAGTAAAGGCATCGGCGACCATTGACGGCGGTTTGACGGCGGGCGTTGGCGGCGTGTGCGGGTCCATCTGACCAAGCTGTAACAGTGTCTGGCAGATATTCTCCAGGTTACATTCCCGTGCCGCCATCGCTTCATCTTCACTAAGCCGCCAGTCGCTTTGCCAGCACTGCCCTTTGGCAATAGCATGTTGCAGCTTGTTGATTTCAGAGGCTAATTTTTGCCGAAACTCAATGATTACCTGCGAATCCGCAAAAGAGGTGGGATCGTAGCGATTCAGCGTGGAGTAAATGTAGGTTACCGTTGCCACGCAGCTTTGCCACCATGCGCTATGGGTTCGCCAGTCGGCGTCGTCCGCGAGGCAAAAGACATTCAGTTTTTGCAGCGCCAGCGCCTCTCTTTCAATCCGCGTTTCGGGTAGCGGCGCAAGACTTTCTGCCAGGTGACGTACCGCGTCATCAAGCCGATCATTAAGCGCCTGATGCATCTGCGTAATGGCGCGGCTGGGAAACCACAGCACGCCGATTAACGTCATCAGCAAGGTTGGATAGAGGCCGACAACGATGCACCACAGCGTTAAACGCACGACCACTTCCGGGTAGTCGAGCATGGCGGGGAAGGTTTGCCCGTAAATGGCGACAATGGCGACGGCAAAAAAGACCAGCCCCAGCCGATGAGTGCGCATCAAAAACATACAGCCCATCAGGACAGGACCTGCGATGATCAATCGGATCAACGGTTCGCCGTATGACCATTTGTAGATCAAAAACAGGCTGCCGATCTCCAGCACCGTGGCAACCACAAACAAGATCGCCACAAATTTGGTGTAAAACGCGTTCGACTGAATACCGTAAAACAGCACCGCCAGTGATAACGCCACGAAGGGGATCTCGAAGGTCATTGAGATCAGAATCACCAGCAGGCAGCCAACCCAGAGCTGCACGGTCTGCGGCACACGACCAGGCCGCCGCTCGCTTAACTCTTCATGAAAGAACGCCAGCAGCCTGACCACCGGTAATGGCAGGGAGTTGAGGGCGCTCATTATTGCGGCTCAAGATTAGCGACTGCCGACGCGCCGATGCGAAACATTTCCGGGTCAGGTTTATCGACCATGATTTTGACCGGAAAACGCTGGGCGACGCGAACCCAGTTAATAGAGCGAGACACTTTCGGCAGGCCGCCAAGCACCAGACCGCCGTCATCCGGCAGCACGCCGTAGCCAATGGAATCCACTTTACCCTCGAAGGTTTTGCCGCTGTCGCTCATCAGGCGAATTGTCGCAGGCGTACCAGCATGAATATTTTTCAGATCGGTTTCGCGGAAGTTGGCAATAACGTACCAGTGACGGGTGTCGATTAGCGTGAAAATAGGGCGCATTGCGGAGGCAAATTGTCCAACCGAGGTTTTGAGGGAAATGACCCGACCATCAAACGGCGCGCGAACGGTTGCCATCTCCAGATGCAGTTTGGTCAGCGCGATATCCGCTTCCACCGCTGCACGTTGGGCGACCAGTGCATCGACGCCGCTGACGCCGCTGGCGGCTGACTGCGCCTGCAACAATACGGCATTAAGGTCGGCCTCTGCAGCGCGCTGTGCAGTTCTCGCACGGTCAACTTCTTCAGCAGAAACAAAACCTTCTTTCAGTAATGGTTCGGTACGGTGCAATGTATCGCTGGCCTGTTTAGCGGCGGCGCGGGCTTTTTCTACCGTGGCGTTAACTGAGTCGGCGCCAAACTGTTGGGCGTTAACACTACGCTGGGTGAGCATAATTTGCTTATCCAGTGCGGCGAGGGAGGCTTCGGCTTTCGCCAGATTCGCTTCGTAAGGGCGAGGATCGATACGAAACAGCAAATCGCCCTGTTTGACTGCCTGGTTGTCTGTGACTGCCAGTTCCACAATACGACCGCTGACTTCCGGCACCACATCGATGGTATCGGCAGAAGCATAAGCGTCGTTGGTTGATGGCGCACTGTCTACGCGCCAGATAACGAAAACGAGGGCAACCAGCGCCAGCGCAACGACCAGCAGGGCAGGGATCTTACTGCGAGGAGCTTTTTTCGGCGTACTTTCCATGAGCGCATCTCAAATAGATTAGAAAAATGCCAGCCAGAACAGCATGGCGTAGAGAGCAAAAAGGGCGGTATAAATAATTCCGACAAATGCCAGATTGATATTTGCCCGCTGAATAATTCGCCTCGTGATGAGCGTCAAAATAAGGCTGGCAATGGCGCAGAAAAACCAGCTGGGATAATAAGCGCCGATCACCGGGATTGCCGGAGATAATGAGCATCCCGAAACCATGAAGACGGGAACTATCCAGGCTGTTTTTTTGAGGTGCATCGCCATGCGAGAGAGAACTGTTGGCATATTAAATACATCCTGTCTGCTGCGAACAATATCTGTAGTGAATATCAATATCCATTGAAGGCGTCAGTATGGCTATTTTCTTGATGAATAAAAATAGCTTTATTCAGCCACCGCATTCATAACTTATATATATTGTGTATTAATTTGCTGCATATATTTTTAATATAAATGCTTTCGGGGGCTTGAACGCCCCCGAGAATGAGTGGAATTAATTCGGGGTTACGATATTCACCCACAAATCAAAATTATCCAGACAAGCAATAATTTCTTCCAGTTTCGCACCATTGCCAATAATTTTGGCTTTCTTCGCTTTTACCAGATCCGCCATTTTCGCCTGTCCGGTCAGCACGGCGTGCAGATCTTCACGGTTAATGTAGAAAGAGGCATTGGCTTGCGGTTGCAGCGTTTTACGGTAGTTAAGCACGCTATCGTTCAGGGTCAGGTTGAGGTTATCGCCGTTACTCATATTGAAGTTCAGGCTGATATTCTTCCCGGCGGCTTTTTCGCTATCGAGGCGAACAGCCATAAAGTCGAACAGCATTTCGACCGACATACCGCGAATGGTATCCGGGGAACCGGTGGTGCCATGGCTGAACTTATGTACCCCTTCGCGCAGCTCTTTCGCGCCAGTCAGGTAGAAACCGCGCCAGGTGGCGGACTCTGCCTGATAACCGAGCTGTTCAAAGTTATTGGCTTGCAGGTTTTTCGCCACCTGGTCACCCGGATTGGCGGCAATCACCTGTTTCAGCAGTTCTGCCGACCAGCAATAATCACCCTGCTTGTTCGCTTCTTGCGCCAGGTTGATGACGCGTGCGGAACCGCCCAGCGCCTGCACATAACGTTTACCCATCTCCACCTGTCCATACGGATGCAGGTTTGCCGGGTTACCGTCGTAATAGCCGAGATAGAAGTTATATACCGCACGGGCGTTGTGGCTGACAGAACCGTAATAGCCACGGCTGGCCCAGTTATTGGCGAGCGTTGGCGGCAGCTTAATCATGTCGCCGATTTCATTCATGGTGTAGCCCTGGTTTGCCAGGTGCAGGGTTTGATCGTGAATGTACTTGATGGTATCGCGATATTTACCAATATAATCATTGATATGCTTATTGCCCCAAACCGGCCAGGTATGCGGCATAAACAATACTTCTGCTTCGTTACCCCACATATCCAGCGTTTCGTTCAGATACTCGGTCCACTTGCTGGTGTCGCGGGTTTTCGCGCCGCGCAGAGTGTAGAAGTTGTGCAGGGTATGAGTAGCGTTCTCGGCGGTACACAGGGCTTTCAGTGCCGGAATATAGAAGTGCATTTCCGCTGGCGCTTCGCTGCCAGGGGTCATCAGGAAGTCAAACTCCAGACCGTCGATAATCATCTTCTCGCCAGTTCTGACGATAGTTTTGGTTGGCGCAATAATGCTTGGGTCACCGGTTGCCAGCGTCACGCCGAGGCCGTTACCCACGTTACCCTGCGCGTTGTGCGGCAGTAACAGGCCGTAAGAGTAGAGCGCACGGCGGCTCATAATATTACCCGCCAGTACGTTTTCGCTGATGGCTTCGTCCATAAAGCCAGCCGGAGCGATCACCTGAACTTTTCCCGATTTAACATCAGCTTCAGAGATAATGCCTTTCACACCGCCATAATGGTCGGCGTGGCTATGGGTGTAGATAACCGCAACAATCGGTTTTTGCGGACGATGCTGGAAGTAAAGGTCAAGTGCGGCTTTTGCGGCTGGTGGCGTCACCAGCGGGTCGATAACAATAATGCCTTTCTCGCCTTCCACGAACGTAATGTTGGAGATGTCCTGACCACGTACCTGATACATTTTATCGGTGACTTTGAACAGGCCAGAAATACCGTTGATCTGCGACTGACGCCACAGGCTGGGGTTTACGGTTTCCGGTGCAGCGGAATTAATATCAAATTTGTAATCATCCGCGCGGTAGTAAACTTTGCCATTCGCATCACGAAGAATACCTTCATCGAGCAGCGGGGCGATAAATCCACGCTGGGCATCGTCAAAATCCTGACGATCGCTAAACGGTAATGATTTGGCGTAATTCTGATTTACCTGTTGCGTATATTGAGTGGCGGCTTTCGCTTCATCTGTTGCGTAAGCGGTATTTACCATCATGCTGCCGGCGGCGGTTAAGGCAATAACAATCCTGCTCAAACGGAATAACTGAGAGTTATTCATATAAATCTCCATTTATCATTTATGTCGTAAATATGTAATCCATGCAAAATACGTCATTTAAAGCTGGCGTTATCATAATTGGGAAACGACGACTTTAATAAACGGAAGTGTGAGCGGAACGAGCCATTTTATTAGGCATTTGTGCTGAAGGTGAAAAAGTACGGCATATCTATTAATAATATCAATAATGTGACATGAATTATATTTTCATTATATATATTGCTTTCCTCTTTCACTTCGCCAGGAAGTACGCACAATGATTAATCAGGCGAATAATGCGGAGTGTAACCATGAAACCCGTGGTGCTGGTAGTGGATGATGACGCGGCTATCTGCGCACTGTTGCAGGACGTGTTAAGCGAACATGTCTTTACGGTTTCAGTCTGCCATACCGGACAGGAGGCAATATCGTGTATTGAAGGCGATCCTGACATTGCGCTGGTGGTGCTGGATATGATGTTGCCTGATACCAACGGCCTGATGGTATTACAACAACTACAGAAAATGCGTCCTGCATTGCCGGTGGTGATGCTGACCGGTCTGGGCAGTGAGTCTGATGTGGTGGTCGGGCTGGAAATGGGCGCGGATGATTACATCTGCAAGCCATTTACCCCACGGGTAGTGGTCGCGCGACTAAAAGCGGTGTTACGGCGCGTTGGCGTGCTGGCGGTCAATGAGGAGAAAAATGCCGGGCTGTCATTTAATGGCTGGTATCTCGATACCACACGCTGCCAGCTACACAATCCGCGACAGCAACTTGTTGAGCTGACTCAGGGCGAATATGGCTTGTTGCTGGCTCTGGCACAAAACGCCCGTCGGGTATTGAGCCGCGAGCAGTTGCTGGAGTTTACCCATAGTGACAGCATAGAGGTGTTTGATCGCACCATCGACGTATTAATCATGCGACTACGACGCAAAATCGAACTGAACCCGCATCAGCCAATGTTGATTAAAACTCTGCGCGGTCTGGGTTATGTCTTCGCTGCCGACGTGCATTAATCCGACATTTCTGTTTGCAGCTCTTCCAGTGTTTTTGCCCCGTCGATGGCGTTGGCGCATAACAGGCTCGCGCGCGCACAGGCATGTGCCAGTTTGATGCTCTCGGTAAGCGTCCAGCGTTCGTGGCAGCCATACAAAAATCCGGCACAAAACGCATCACCCGCGCCGACGCTACCGATAATCTCGCGCGGTTCTAATTTCCGTGAGGGTATCCACATGCCGCCCTGTTCTGGCGTCTCTCCCCATGCGCCTTCCGCGCAGTGAATCACCACGCGCTGGCGCACGCCCGCATCTAACAGTTCGCGCGCGGCGGCGGCAATATGCGCGATATGTGGCTCACCGTTGGGCAAACGAATCTCCAGCCCGCTAAATTCTCCGGCCTCCAGTTCGTTTATCACCAGATAATCCAGATGACGCAACGCGGGCAATACCAGCGGCTGATAGCGCGGATCGCCCTTGCGGGAAACCAGATCGAGACAGGTTTCATAGCCAGCGTCATGCATCTGCGCCAGCAAGCGGGCGCTGCGAGTGCCATAAACATCGTCTGGCATATCCAGGCTTTCGAGCAGGAGCAGATAGCCGAGATGGAAGATTTTCATGCTGCTATCAAGCTGGTCGAACGCCGGGAGATCCAGCAGCCGGTTAGCGCCCGGTGAATGGAAAAATGTGCGCTGTCCGCTGGGATCGGTCATCACCTGCGACATCGACGTCGGCGCAAAGGTGGTGCGCTGCACATGCTGGCGGTTGACGTGGTATTGCTCAAGCATCGCCATAATGTAATCGCCATCGCTGTCCTGACCGATTAGTCCGACCGCCTGCAAAGGCAGCCCGGCGCGCATTTTCGCCAGCGTCAGCAGGACGTTAAGCGGTGCGCCACCGGTAGAGCGTTCGCTGTGGGTGATCTCCGCCAGCCAGCCGCGCTCCGGCCACTGGATAATCTGGTGGACGTGATCAACCAACATATTTCCTGCTGCGATAATACCTTTACGTTCCATCATGCCAGCTCCTGGATTAGCTAATGCGCTACCGCCGGGCAGCGTCGCCGCCCGGCCTCGGACTTATTTCACCGTCCAGCCTTTGTAATTGCCGACGTTGTCTTTGTCGATCATCGTCACCGGGATTAGCACCGGCTCTTTCGGCGCGGGCTTGCCCTGCAAAATGTCATAACCGATCTCAACGGCTTTCGCCGCCATCACCTGTGGGTCTTGCGCGGGAGTCGCGACAAACAACGAGTTCTCACGTTTCAGCGCCTCTTCGGCGTCCGGGCTTCCGTCCACACCGACAATAAAGAACTCGTTACGTTGTGCCTGTTTTGCTGCCAGATCGGCGCCGATCGCGGTGGGATCGTTAATCGCAAACACGCCGTCGATCTTCGGATTCGCCGCCAGCAGCCCGGTCATCACCTCCAGCCCGCCTTCACGACTGCCTTTGGCGTTCTGGTTGTCAGAGAGCACCTTGATGTCAGGATGGCGTTTAAATTCGGTCTGGCAGCCTTCGACGCGGTTCTGCACGGCGGACACCGGCGGCCCGTTGATGATCACCACGTTGCCTTTGCCTTTCAGGCGATCGGTGATGTATTTACAGGCCATTTCGCCCGCCTGGGTGTTATCGGAAGTAATGGTGGCGTCGGCACCTTCTGCCGCTACGTCAACCGCCACCACCACGATCCCGGCGTCTTTCGCCCGTTTCACCGCCGGGCCGATCCCTTTTGAATCGGCAGCATTCAAAATGATCATATCGACGTTGGCGGCGATAAAGTTGTCTATTTGCGACACCTGCTGGCCCAGATCGTAGCCGCTGGACACCAGCGTCACTTTGACGTTATCGCCTGCCAGTTTGCTCGCTTCCAACTCCGCGCCTTTGGTTATCTGCACGAAGAACGGGTTCGCCAGATCGCCCACCGTCACGCCTATCGATTTCAGTTCTTTCGCCTGGGCGAACGGTGCTGCGACCAGCAGCGCGCCTGCACAGAGCGCGGTCACTAAGGGCTTCAATCTCATGCTGTATTCCTCATATGTAGGGTATTGTTGTTATGCGCTTTGATGGTGTCGGGTACGGTATTTGTCGATCAGCACCGCAATGATGATCACCGCCCCTTTGATCACCAGTTGCCAGAAGTAAGAGACGCCCATTAAGGTCATGCCGTTGTTTAGCGTGGCGATAATCAGCGCCCCCACCAGCGTGCCGGTGATGGTGCCGATGCCGCCGACAAAACTGGTGCCGCCGAGGATCACCGCCGCAATGGCGTCCAGTTCGTAACCCATGCCTAAGTTGCCGTTGGCGCTGTACAGTCGCGAGGCACTCATAATCCCGCCCAACCCTGAAAGCAGGCCGCTCATGCCATAAACAAACAGCAGCACCAGCCAGACTTTTATGCCGGTAAGACGCGCCGCCTGCATATTGCCGCCGACGGCGTAGATATGAACGCCAAGCGTAGTACGGCGCAGAATAAACCAGCACACCACGATCACCGCCAGCGCAATGACCACCAGCCAGGGGATCGGCCCAAGATAGTTATTGCCTATCCACTCGAAATTAATGTTGGAGTTGATAACCGTAGTGCCATCCGCCAGCAGATACGCTGCCCCGCGCAGCGCCGTATAGGTGCCAAGTGTGACGATAAACGGCGGTAATCCGGCAAAGGCCACCAGCGCGCCGTTGAACAACCCCAGCAGCAGGCCGAGCATCAGCGCAGCCGGGATCGACAGCATGGCGAACTCCGGGCTAAGGGAGACGACCATCGCCGCTACCGCCGTGGTGCCAAGAATTGAACCTACAGAAAGATCGATCCCGCCGGTCAAAATAATGAAGGTCATTCCCGCCGCCAGCACAATGTTGATTGACGCCTGGCGGGTAATATTCAGCAGGTTGCTTTCGGTAAAAAAGTTTGGCGCGATAAAGCCAAAAACTGCCACGATCAGGATTAGAATCGGCAAAATGCCGACCGTTTGCATCAGATCGCTCATTAACATTTTTTTGGCAGAGGTCTTTGCAGATGTTGTCATGAGCGCACCGCCTGGGAATGAGCGTCGTTGACGCCGGTCGCTAAGGTCATAATGTTTTCCTGGGTGATGTTGTTGCCGTTTAACTCACCGGCAATGCTGCCTTCGCGCATTACATAAACGCGATCGCTCATCCCGACTATCTCCGGCAGTTCGCTGGAGATCATCAGGATCGCCACGCCCTTGCGCGCCATCTCGTTCATGATCCGGTAGATCTCACTTTTTGCGCCGACATCCACGCCGCGCGTGGGTTCATCGAGCAGTAAAATGCGCGGGCCAATCGCCACCCAGCGGGAGATCAACAGTTTTTGCTGATTACCGCCGGAAAGCCCGCCCGCTCGCACCTGGGAATGTGGCACACGAATGTTGAGCAACTTAATGGCGTCATCGGAGATGGTTTGCGCTTTTTTGCGGTTGAGCATCCCCCAGCTGGCATCGCGCTCCAGGGTTGCCATGGTGATGTTTTCGGCTGCCGCCATTTCAAGGAACAGCCCCTGTTCTTTACGGTTTTCGGTCAGAAATCCAATGCCAAGATCGATGGCTTCGCGCGGGGAGTGGATCACCACCGGTTCGCCATCCACTTCAATCATTCCGCCCGTTGCTTTACGCACGCCGAAAATTAACTGCGCGAGTTCGGAACGTCCGGCACCCACCAGCCCTGCGAGGCCGACAATTTCGCCTGAACGCACCAGCAGACTGCTCGGCTGCACTTTGCCGCCGTCGGTCAGGTGGTGAACGTTCAGGCGGGCTTTGCCGGGCAGGATATCGCGTTCTTTATTGAACAGATCGCTCAGCGGCCTGCCAACCATCATCCGCACCAGTTCAGCAGCGTTGAGGTTGTCGCGGGTCAGGCTGCCAACGTATTGCCCGTCGCGCAGCACGCTGACGCGATCGGAAAGCTCATACACTTCTGCCATGCGGTGGCTGATGTAGATAATCGCCATCCCTTCATCGCGCAGCCGCATAATCAGTTCAAACAAGCGGTGAGTTTCGCGGGAGGAGAGGGCGGCGGTGGGTTCGTCCATCACCAGAATGCGGCTGTTGCGATGCAGCGCGCGGGCAATTTCGACCTGCTGTTGTTCGGCAATGGTCAGCGTCATGACTTTATCACTGGCCTTGAACTGCGCGCCAAGGCGGTCGATCACTTTTTGCGCCTGTACCAGCATCTCTTTACGCTGCACCAGCCCGCCGTGGGAAAGCTCGCTGCCGAGGAAAATGTTCTCTGCCACCGTCAAATTGGGTGCCAGCTGCATCTCCTGATAAATCAGCGTAATACCGGCGCTTAAGGCATCTTTTGGCGTGCGAATGTGAAAGGGGGTGCCATCAATCAGGATCTCGCCGCTGGTGGCGGTATAAGCCCCTGCCAGCACCTTCATCAGCGTGCTTTTTCCTGCGCCGTTTTCCCCCATCAGGGCATGGATCTCGCCAGGGTAAACCGTCAAATCCACCCCTTTGAGCGCATAAAATTTGCCGAAGGCTTTGGCAATATTGCGCATCTCCAGAACTGGCGTGCTGTTCATGGTGGACTCCTGCGAGGTTGTCGATATCAGCACTCCATCACAGGAAAGTAAATGCAAAATGTCAGAAGCCGTTCATATTTGTCATATTGCGAATTTTCTTCACGGAGCGTGATATGGCGCACCCCGGACGTCACTTTTTTGCCAGCGCGCGCGGGCGATTGCTGCTTTTAAATTTGCTGGTGGTAGCAGTGACGCTGATGGTCAGCGGCGTGGCGGTAATGGGCTTTCGTCATGCCAGCCAGATGCAGGAGCAGGTGCAGCAGCAAACGGTAGATGATATGACCGGCAGCCTGAATCTGGCGCGCGACACGGCAAACGTGGCGACGGCGGCGGTGCGATTGTCACAGGTGGTGGGGGCGCTGGAATATAAAGGCGAAGCCGAGCGATTGCTGGAGACACAGCGGGCGTTAAAAAACTCACTTGAGCAACTGGCGACAGCGCCTTTAGCACAGCAGGACGCCGGGCTGGTGGCGCGAATCATCCAGCGCAGCAATGAACTGCAAACCAGCGTCGGCGGAATGCTGGAGCGGGGGCAAAGGCGGCATCTGGAACGCAACGCGTTGTTAAGTTCGCTATATCAAAACTTAAGTTATCTGCGGCATCTGCAAAAAGTCACTCACGCGCAAGATGATATTTTGCTTAACGAGATGAACCGGCTGATTGTTGCCGCCATTGCCACTCCAGCACCGCAGGCGATTATTCATCAACTGGTTGAAGTGATGTCTGCGCTGCCGACTCATAGTGATACGCCGTTAGTAAATACGCTACTTACTGATTTCAATGATGAACTACGTAAACTCGCGCCGCTTTCTGCCGCTCTGGAGCAAAGCGATCTGGCGATTAGCTGGTATATGTTTCACATCAAAGCTCTGGTGGCGATCCTTAACAGCGATATTAACCATTATGCCGAACAGGTGGCGATGCTTTCAGGTCAGCGGGTAGCGCAAAGTTACCAGGATCTGCGCTCCGGCGAGAGAGTGATCATGATCTTTGCCCTGTTAGCGGTGGTGATCACCGCGTTTGCAGGTTGGTACATCTATCGCAATCTTGGCTCAAACCTGACGGCGATTTCTCGCGCCATGAGTCGTCTGGCGCACGGTGAAGCAGACGTCAGCTTTCCGGCGTTACAGCGGCGCGATGAGTTGGGGGAACTGGCACGCGCCTTTAACGTCTTCGCCCGTAATACCGCATCGCTTGAACGGACGTCACGGCTGCTGAAAGAGAAAACCACGCAGATGGAGATTGCCCAAACCGAGCGGCAGGGGCTGGAAGAGGCGCTATTGCACAGCCAGAAGCTAAAAGCGGTCGGGCAACTGACGGGGGGACTGGCGCATGATTTTAATAATCTGTTGGCGGTGATTATTGGCAGCCTGGAGCTGGTGAACACGGACTCGCCCGACGCGCCGCGAATACAGCGGGCGCAGCAAGCCGCCGAACGTGGCGCGCTACTGACCCAACGGCTGTTGGCATTTTCCCGCAAGCAGTCCTTACATCCACAAGCCATTGAACTGAAAACACTGCTGGAAGAGTTAAGCGAATTGATGCGCCACTCCTTACCGGCAACGCTGACGCTGGAGATTGAAGCGCAGTCTCCGGCGTGGCCTGCGTGGATTGACGTCAGCCAACTGGAAAACGCCATCATCAACCTGGTGATGAACGCTCGTGATGCGATGGAAGGGCTGACGGGAACCCTCAAAATCCGCACCTGGAACCAGCGTGTCACCCGTAGCGGTGGGCAGCGTCAGGATATGGTGGCTCTGGAGGTTATCGATCATGGCTGTGGAATGTCGCAGGAGGTGAAAGACCAGGTGTTCGAACCGTTCTTTACCACCAAACAGACGGGGAGCGGCAGCGGGCTGGGCTTGTCGATGGTCTATGGTTTTGTGCGCCAGTCCGGCGGGAGGGTGGAAATCGAAAGTGCGCCGGGGCAGGGAACGACAGTCAGACTACAGCTTCCCCGTGCGTTGTTGGCGGCGAAAAATGTATCGTCAGCGGTGGTAGAACAGACAGCCGTCAGCGGCGATAAGCTGGTGTTGGTGCTGGAAGATGAAGCTGCGGTACGCCAGACAATCTGCGAACAGTTGCACCTACTGGGCTATTTGACGCTGGAAGCCAGCAGCGGCGAACAGGCGCTGGATCTGCTGGCGGCATCAGCGGAAATCGATATCTTTATCAGCGACTTAATGCTCCCAGGCGGTATGAGCGGCGCAGAAGTGGTCAATGCAGCACGCAAACGCTACCCACACCTGACGCTGTTGCTTATCAGCGGTCAGGATTTACGCCCCAGCTATAACCCCGCGTTGCCAGAAGTGGCGCTGCTGCGCAAACCTTTTACCCGCGTGCAACTGGCGCAGGCATTGGGGCAAATTGAGGGATGATTTTCAGAATTTATCAAGAGGCCTGGAGCAAATGTGCTGCTATTGTGAGCAATTCTGCTCTGAATGGGATATAAAAGGAATTATGCCAGTACTGACAAGAGGCGATTCACATATGATCGTGATGCCAACCACCTATAGCCCAATGACGGTTGCTCGTTCTTTTCGCGTGGTGGAAGAGATCGAGCTTTCCGGGCGTCTGTTACAGGTGATTTATGACAGCCAGACGCCAAGAGCGGCCATCATTGAAGCGGACATTGAAGTTTTTGCAGGCGTGCCACGTCATCGGGTACTTGCCGCTCTCGACCTGCAGCGTAAAAAAGAGTTCGGCAGCGATATTATTGCCGTTGAACGCTGGTGGGAAGACTCGGATCTGGTACAAGTGGAAGGTATCTGCGTCTTCCCAGGTGAACGCGATAAAGGTCTGGCAACGCGACTGTATGAAGCGTTAATCCTGCAATGCGGAATCACACTCATCAGCGATTTTGATCAGTATGATGGCGGGAAGATGCTCTGGCAGAAGATCGCGCGCGAGTCCGATCAGATTTCAGTGTTTATATTAGACACTGAACAAGAGACATTTTGGCCTTACGATGGCACGAAAGTGATCTACGATGGTGGCTGCATTCCGGAAGAACGTATCTGGAGTATTTCTCCGGATCAAAAATGTCATAGCATTGTGCTGGTGGCGGAAAATAAACGGCGAGCTATCCAGCTAATGGAAGAGTCTGCGCCTTACCGTATTTGAGATTACTCCGCTACTCCGGTTATTCACACTCAACTAACGTTAAGCCAGTCCATCACAGAGACTGGCTTATGAAACCTTACTCCACACTCTTTCTTTTCACCCTGCTCACGTTGACCATCGTTCCGGCTCAGGCCGATATTATCGACGACACGATTGGTAATATTCAGCAGGCGATTAACGACGCTTATAACCCTGATCGTGGGCGTGACTATGAAGATTCGCGCGACGACGGCTGGCAGCGTCAAGTGAGCGACGATCGTCGCAGACAATATGACGACCGCCGCCGCCAGTTTGAAGATCGCCGCAGGCAGCTTGACGACCGCCAGCGCCAGCTTGATCAGGAGCGTCGGCAGCTGGAAGATGAAGAGCGGAGAATGGAAGATGAGTATGGGCGGTGATGTTGGGTGTGGAGCAGGCATCGCCCCTCCCCCTAATTCTCCCCATCAGCTATTAAAGCCCCGCTATTGTGTTGACTGCTGCTTAACGACATTAATCATCCACGGCACACCATATTTATCGGTAACTTTGCCGAAGCCATGCGCCCAGAAGGTTTCCTGCCAGTCCATTTCGATTTTTCCGTTGGCTGCAAGGTTGTCAAACCAACGTTTCCCTTCCTCGACTTGTTGCGAATCGAGCACCAGCGTAAAGCCGGAGTAGTTGGCTTTTCCTGACGGTATGGCATCGCTCATCATGATGTCGCTTCCGGCAATGCGCACGTTAGCATGGGCGATGGCAGTATCGGGAAATTGCATCCCTGAAGGACAGCCTTCGGTGCTTTCTTGCGTGGGTTTCGGCATTTCCCCAAAGCTGATTTTATAGAGCAGTTCCGCGCCTAACGCGCGTTGGTAATAGGCTATCGCGTCGGCACAGTTACCGGAAAAAGAGATATAGGGACTTAACGGCATGATGGTGACCTCAGTTAAGAGAAGTCAGTTAAGTGTAGTTTGAATTTTGTACAGATGAAGAGTAGGCCTGATAAGACGCGCAAGCGTTGCATCAGGCATTTGGCACCGTTGCCGGATGTATCGCACCCGGCATTTGAAATCAGTTCTTTTTCACAAACTCAGATTTCAGTTTCATTGGACCAAAACCGTCGATTTTGCAATCGATGTTATGGTCGCCTTCAACCAGGCGGATGTTTTTCACTTTGGTGCCAATTTTCAGCATCGAAGAGCTACCTTTCACCTTCAGATCTTTAATGATGGTAACGCTGTCGCCGTCAGCCAGCAGGTTGCCGTTAGCATCTTTAACGATCAGCTCGTCGCTTTCCTGTGCAGGTTCGGCGTCGTTCCATTCGTAGGCGCATTCCGGGCAGATGTACATGCCGTTATCTTCGTAGGTGTATTCGGAGTTGCATTTCGGGCAGTGTGGTAATGACATGTGGATTTCCTCAAAAGTCAGCAGGGCAAAAGCGCCAAAAAACGGCAGATTGCCGAAAAAGGCCGCAATTATACACAAAATCCCTGAGTTTGTCGGGGGTACTGCTGATTTTAGTCGACGATCGTTTTCATTTGAAAGACAACGCAAAAAGAAAATAATCTTTTTGCCTCTGTTTATTATTTAAGTTAAGGTTAACTCTCTTCTTGTTCTTTTTTTAATTAAATTGTTATTTTATCTTTCTGACTTTTAACTTGTCGGAAGAGATTTATTCATCCTAATAAAAACAATATATTAAATATAAAAATTATTTCCTGCAGTAATTATAAAAGCCGACAACAGAACTAAAAAACGATCTGGCTAAATAAAAAATAATGAAATTTGCCTTAAGGAAGAATTTTCCATGTACACACAGACAATATATGAATTAAGTCAGGAGGCTGAGCGTCTGTTACAGCTTTCCCGACAACAGTTGCAGTTACTGGAAAAAATGCCGCTCTCTGTGCCCGGAGAAGATGCACCACCACTGACTTTACCCTGGAGTCAGCCTAATATCGCCGAGCGTCATGCGATGCTGAATAATGAGCTGCGTAAAATTTCCCGTCTGGAAATGGTGCTGGCGATTATTGGCACCATGAAAGCAGGGAAATCAACCACCATTAACGCTATTGTTGGCACTGAAGTTCTGCCTAATCGCAATCGCCCTATGACTGCGCTGCCGACGCTTATTCGCCATACGCCGGGGCAAAAAGAACCGGTGCTGCATTTTTCACATGTCGCACCAATCGACTGTTTAATCCAACAATTACAACAACGCCTGCGCGATTGCGATATTGAGCATCTGACCGAACTGCTGGAAATAGATAAAGATATGCGTGCGCTTATGCAGCGGATCGAAAATGGCGTTGCTTTTGAAAAATATTATCTTGGTGCCCAGCCAATTTTTCATTGTCTGAAAAGTTTGAATGATTTGGTGCGTCTGGCGAAGGCGCTGGACGTCGATTTTCCTTTTTCTGCTTACGCCGCCATTGAGCATATTCCAGTAATTGAAGTGGAGTTTGTCCATCTGGCGGGGCTGGAGAGTTATCCCGGTCAATTGACGTTGCTGGATACCCCCGGACCGAATGAAGCCGGACAACCGCATCTGCAAAAAATGCTTAACGAGCAACTGGCGCGCGCCTCCGCAGTGCTGGCGGTGCTGGACTATACGCAACTGAAGTCAATCTCCGATGAAGAGGTGCGTGAGGCGGTTTTAGCGGTGGGGAAATCAGTACCGCTGTATGTGCTCGTCAATAAGTTCGATCAGCAGGATCGTAACAGTGACGATGCCGAACAGGTGCGGGCGCTGATTTCCGGAACGCTGATGAAAGGCTGTGTTACGCCAGGGCAGATATTTCCGGTATCGTCGATGTGGGGCTATCTGGCGAATCGGGCACGTCATGAGTTAGCTAACAATGGGAAGTTGCCTGCGCCGGAGCAACAACGCTGGGTGGAGGATTTTGCCCATGCCGCGCTTGGCAGGCGCTGGCGCAATGCCGATCTGGCAGATATCGACCGTATTCGTCATGCCGCCGATCAACTGTGGGAAGATTCGCTGTTCGCGCAACCGGTTCAGGCATTACTCCATGCTGCCTACGCCAACGCGTCGTTATATGCTCTGCGATCTGCCTCGCATAAGTTGTTGAATTATGCCCAACAAGCGCGGGAATACCTTGATTTTCGCGCACACGGGCTGAACGTCGTCTGCGAGCAATTGCGGCAAAATATCCGCCAGGTTGAAGAAAATATGCAGCTATTGCAGCTCAATCAGGTGCAGGTGAGTGGCGAGATTAAACATGAAATCGAGGTGGCTCTGGTATCAGCCAACGACTTTCTGCGTCAGCAGCAAGATGAGGTGAATACCCAGTTAGCTGTACTTTTTCAACATGATTCATGGTCGTTAAGCGAGATTCGTACCCGCTGCGAGACGCTGTTACAGGCGGCGCAGACCAAAATCAGCCGTGATTTTACGCTGCGTTTTGCTGAACTGGAATCAACCCTTTGCCGGGTGTTAACCGATGTTATTCACCCCATCGAGCAGCGGGTAAAAACAGAATTGAATGAGTCCGGGTTTCGCCCCGGCTTTCATTTTCCTGCTTTTCATGGCGCAGTCCCACACTTCAATACTCGCCAGTTGTTCAGCGATGCAATATCCCACCAGGAAGCAACGGATGAGCAGAGCAGCCGTTTTGGCATTGTGCGTGAGACGTTCTCGCGCTGGCTGAATCAGCCTGACTGGGGACGGGGTGGTGAGAAATCCCCGCCAGAGGCCGTTGATTACAGTGCGCTACAACGAACGTTAACCGAAGAAGTAGACCTTTATTGCCAACAAATGGCTAAAGCTTTGGCGGTTCAGGTCGATGATTCTGTCACGGCAGGCATGAACACTTTTTTCGCTGATTTCGCGTTATGTTTGACGGAATTACAGGCGCGTTTACGCGATAGTCTGGCTCTGCGTCAACAAAATGAATCCGTGGTCAGGATGATGCAGCAGCAATTGCAACAGACCGTGATGATTCATGGCTGGATTTATACGGACTCTCAGTTGTTACGCGATGATATTCAAACTCTTTTCATGGCAGAACAGTATTGACAAAGACGTTACTGGACGGCTCCGGTCGCGTACTGGAGTCGGTTTATCCCCGCTTTTTGGTGGATCTGGCGCAGGGCGATGATGCCCGCTATCCACAAGCCCATCAGCAGCAGTTTCGTGAACGACTGATGCAGGAGATCCTTGCGCGCGCACAGCTTCAGGCGTGGGCGAATGTCGGAATGTTAAATGCGCCACTTAGCCTGCGCCTGACATTGGTGGAAAAACTGGCGGCGATGCTGGATCCCGGCCATCTGGCGCTGACGCAGATCACGCAACATCTGGCGCTATTGCAAAAAATGGATCACCGCTCGCACTCCGCTTTCCCGGAACTTCCCCAGCAAATTGCCGCGTTGTATGAGTGGTTTTCTGCCCGCTGTCGCTGGAAGGAAAAAGCGTTAATGCAACGAGGGTTACTGGTTCAGGCAGGTGAGCAGAGTGAACAAATTTTTACCCGCTGGTGTGCTGGTGCGTACAACGCCTGGTCGCTGCCGGGACGTTGTTTTATTGCTCTGGAAGAGCTGCGCTGGGGGGCGTTTGGTGATGCCTGCCGTCTGGGAAACCCACAAGCAGCGGCGTTGTTGCTTGGCGATTTACGCGTGAAAGCGACGCAATATCTGGCTGAAAGTATCAATGCGGCACCGACTACTCGCCATTATTACCATCAGTGGTTTTCCTCTCCTACTACCCCGACTGGCGGGGATCATGCTGACTTTTTAAGTTGGCTTGGCAAGTGGTCCGATGCCGATAAGCAGCCCGTTTGCTGGTCAGTAACCCAACGCTGGCAAACCGTCGCGCTGGGGATGCCACGGCTCTGTTCAGCACAGCGTCTGGCGGGCGCGATGGTTGAGGAAATCTTCTCTGTAAATTGACTGTAAATGATCAGTTACATCAATGAGTGCTCAACGAAATCCATGTGTGAAGTTGATCACAAATTTAAACACTGGTAGGGTAAAAAGGTCATTAACTGCCCAATTCAGGCGTCAACAGGTTTGATTGTACAATCCTTAATCGGATCGTGTAAGCAAACCAGCTACGCTTGTTACAGAGATTGCACCCTGCAATTCCCGCTCCCCTTTTGCGGGCGCCGTGTCGATTTGCCTGACGCGTGCGGAAATGGGCTTACTCTGCGAGGAAAGCTATGCTGAAAAGGAAAAAAGTAAAACCGATAACCCTTCGTGATGTCACCATTATTGATGACGGTAAACTGCGAAAAGCCATTACTGCAGCATCGCTGGGTAATGCAATGGAATGGTTCGATTTTGGTGTTTATGGCTTTGTTGCTTACGCATTAGGTAAAGTATTTTTCCCAGGGGCTGACCCCAGCGTGCAGATGGTTGCTGCACTTGCCACCTTCTCCGTTCCCTTTCTGATTCGACCGCTTGGCGGACTCTTCTTTGGTATGTTGGGCGATAAATATGGTCGCCAGAAGATCCTCGCTATCACTATTGTGATTATGTCGATCAGTACGTTCTGTATCGGTTTAATACCGTCCTACGCCTCTATTGGTATTTGGGCGCCGATTTTGCTGTTGATCTGTAAGATGGCACAAGGTTTCTCGGTCGGCGGCGAATATACCGGAGCGTCGATATTTGTTGCGGAATACTCACCTGACCGTAAACGTGGCTTTATGGGCAGCTGGCTGGATTTCGGTTCTATTGCCGGGTTTGTGCTGGGTGCGGGCGTGGTGGTGTTGATCTCGACCATCGTCGGTGAAGAGAATTTCCTTGACTGGGGCTGGCGTATTCCGTTCTTTATCGCGCTGCCGCTGGGAATTATTGGGCTTTATCTTCGTCATGCTTTAGAAGAGACGCCAGCGTTCCAGCAACATGTTGAGAAACTGGAACAGGGTGACCGCGAAGGTTTGCAGGATGGCCCGAAAGTCTCGTTTAAAGAGATTGCCACCAAACACTGGCGCAGTCTGTTGACATGTATTGGTCTGGTGATTGCCACCAACGTGACTTACTACATGTTGCTGACTTATATGCCGAGTTATTTGTCGCATAACCTGCATTACTCCGAAGACCACGGGGTGCTGATTATTATCGCGATTATGATCGGTATGCTGTTTGTTCAGCCGGTGATGGGCTTGCTGAGTGACCGTTTTGGCCGTCGTCCGTTTGTGATCCTCGGCAGTGTTGCGTTGTTTGCGCTGGCGATCCCGGCGTTTATCCTGATTAACAGTAATATTATCGGCCTGATTTTCGCCGGGTTGCTGATGCTGGCGGTGATCCTTAACTGCTTTACGGGTGTAATGGCCTCTACCTTGCCAGCGATGTTCCCGACACATATCCGTTATAGTGCGCTGGCGGCGGCATTTAATATTTCGGTACTGGTTGCCGGTCTGACGCCAACGCTGGCGGCCTGGCTGGTGGAAAGCTCGCATAATCTGATGATGCCTGCCTATTATCTGATGGTAGTGGCGGTGATTGGATTAATTACCGGCGTGACCATGAAAGAGACGGCGAATCGTCCACTGAAAGGTGCGACGCCTGCGGCGTCAGATTTGCAGGAAGCGAAGGAAATTCTCGTCGAGCATTACGATAATATCGAGCAGAAAATCGAGGATATTGACCAGGAGATTGCCGATTTGCAGGCGAAACGTACCCGTCTGGTGCAGCAACATCCGCGAATTGATGAGTAAGCTGAAACGGATTGCCTGATGCGGCACTCTCTTATCAGGCCAACAATCGAACTCTTAAGGTTCACTTAATCTCTGACGCGCATACTCTCCTCCAGGACAACGGAGGAGAGTGCAATGAAAAACCGTGTTTATGAAAGTTTAACGACTGTGTTTAGCGTGCTGGTCGTCAGCAGCTTTCTCTATATCTGGTTTGCCACGTACTGATCTTTCTTCAGCCGTACCCAGGCGCGCGTGCCGGAAGCCTCTTCCCGGTTCTGCAGGAAAAACTGCCCGTGATGCAACTGTGTGATGCGGCTGACAATGCTTAATCCCAGACCAATCCCGCCATAACGGCTGTCCATTCGTACAAACGCTTTGCTCAACTCTCCGCATTTACTCTCATCAATGCCAGGCCCTTCATCTTCAACCGCCATTACCGCACCGCCATCTTCTTGCAGCTGAATCATAATGTTGCTGCCTGCTGGACTATAGCGATGGGCGTTTTCTACCAGGTTACGCAATAACATCCGCAGCAGGGTCGCGTCGCCCTGAACGGTGATGTCGGCGGCGCTCTCTGGTAACAGCAGGGTTTGTTGACGCTGGTCGAGCATGGTGCTGAGTTCGTCATAGGAGGGCAGGATCACATCTTCCAGCAGTTTTACATGTTGATAATTACCGGAAGAAAATGACTGTCCGGCGCGTGCCAGTTGCAACAACTGGGAGACGCTCTCCATCATCTGATCAAGCCGTGCGACTAACGGCGCTACATCAATGTGATGCGTTTTCGCCAGCAGTTCCAGATGCAAACGCACCCCCGCCAGCGGCGTTCGCAGTTCGTGAGCGACGTCAGCGGTAAACAACCTTTCGTTATCCAGCGTGCTGGTCAGGCGACTGACCAGATCGTTCAACGCCGAAACCACCGCTTCGATTTCGAGGGTGGCACTGTGAATGGCTATGGGCGTTAAGTTGTCAGCGGTGCGCGCTTCCAGCTCTTTTTGCAGTTCCGCCAGCGGGCGTGTGATGCGGTGCACCGCCTGATAGCAGATAAATAGTGTCAGGCTGACCATAAATACGCCGGGAACAATCAGGCTGGCGACTGCTTCGCGGATCTCACGCATGATGTGGCGATCGTTGTTGCGATTGTCACGTAGCGCCTGCTCAAAGAGCTGAATTTGCTCGGTACTTTCATGCCATAGCCAGAAGACGCTAATCAGCTCAAAAACCAGCAGAATGGCGCCGATGGTCAATATCAGCCGTTGACGCAGCGACATTGGGCGGCGCAGAAAACGCATCAGATTCAATTAGTTTTCCTCATTCGCGACCAGCATATAGCCAAAGCCGCGCACGGTGCGGATACGTGTTTTGCCCACTTTGTCGCGCAGGTTGTGGATATGCACTTCCAGGGTGTTGGTCGAGGGTTCGTTGTCCCAGTTGTAGATATCGTTGTAGAGAATTTCCCGATGCACGGGGCTGCCTGCTTTGAGCATCAGCCGCGAGAGCAGAGCATATTCTTTGGGCGTCAGAATCAACTCTTCGCCGCCCATCCATACCTGACGGCGACCCATATTCAGCGTCAGATTGCCAACAATCAGCTCACTTTCGCCCTGATTATTATGGCGTCGCAGCAGGGC
Organism: Escherichia sp. 93.1518; assembly: GCF_013368915.2. NCBI lineage: Bacteria > Pseudomonadati > Pseudomonadota > Gammaproteobacteria > Enterobacterales > Enterobacteriaceae > Escherichia > Escherichia sp. 93.1518. The sequence continues at coordinate 29,558 of NZ_JABWMT020000016.1, read as the reverse complement.
GCGGATGCGGGCGTGTAACTCTTCCAGCGCAAAAGGTTTTACCAGATAGTCATCGGCACCGACATCCAGCCCCGCTATTTTGTCGGTCAGGGTGTCGCGAGCGGTGAGGATCAGTACCGGCAGGGTATATTTTTTCTGCCGGATACGGGCGAGAAAATGCAGCCCATCTTCGTCGGGTAAACCTAAATCCAGCACCACCAGGCTGTAATGACCGGCCTCAAGGCTTTGCTCCGCCATCCGCGCGGTCGTAACGCCATCACACGCGTAGCCTTCGGTTTGCGCCGCCAGAATCAGCCCCTGCAATAACAGTGTATCGTCTTCAACAATCAGAATTTTCATTCAGTCACTCTCCTGCAAGTTTGCAGAATATCATCCGCAGCCTGGTAATACTTCGTTTCGACGCCGGTTAATCCCAACAGGGTTGAGAATAAATTGTCCTGTGAATAGTGCTGCGTTTGTGCCTGTTTTTGCAGGCAGCTCTGGTCAATCTGATACCGCTTTTGATAATCCTCCGATAACCACAGCAGCATCGGTACTTGTTTTTGGCTGTCAGGTGCGATGGCATAAGGCAGGCCGTGCAGGTAGATGCCATTTTCACCTAACGATTCACCATGGTCAGAAAGATAAACCAGGCTGGTGGTAAATTTATCCTGATGTTCTTTCAGCAGATTAATTGCTTTATCAACAATATAGTCGACGTAGAGCAACGTATTATCGTAAGTGTTCACCAGTTGTTCTTTGGAACAGGTCTGGATCTCGTTGGTGTCGCAGGTGGGGGTAAATTTCCTGAACTGCGGCGGATAGCGGTTGTAATAGGTCGGTCCGTGGCTACCGATGGTGTGTAAGACAATCACGCCATCACCTTGCAGGTTATTGATGTACTCTTCCAGCCCGTGGAACAGCACCTCGTCATAGCATTCGCCGTTGATACACTGGCCGGGCAGGTTCAGCGCGGTGACATTCTGGTGTGGTACGCGGTCGCAGACACCTTTGCAGCCACCGTCGTTGTCATTCCATAACACATTAATGCCCGCTCGCTGAATGATATCCAGCACGCCTTCCTGGTGCTGTGCCAGCTCTTCTTTGTAATGCTCACGCGGCATATCCGAGAACATGCATGGCACAGAAACAGCCGTTGCCGTGCCGCAAGACGCGGTATTGGGGAAATAGACCACGTTATCTTTCGCCAGACGCGGATTGGTTTCACGTGGGTAGCCGTTGAGTGAGAAATTCTCTGCCCGCGAGGTTTCGCCGACGATCAAGATGGTCAGATTTTTACGCTTCTCTTTTTGCATTAATGGGTTGCGGTGTGCATCCTCGCCAATGCGAACCAGCGGCAGATTTGCCAGTCGCTGGTGGGAATACCATGACCAACTGGCAACAATGCTGTTGGAGGGGCTTAAGGATTTCACCAGCTCTTTGTTGTTGCGAAACAGCGAGGCGTAGTCTTTATAAAACAACGCGGCGACCAGCAGAATCAGCAGTACAGAAATCAGAATATTGGCCCCACGGAAAAGAACGCTACGCAGGCGTGAGGTTGCGGGTTTGATTTTTACCCAGCAGGCAATCAGCGCAGCAAGAACCCCGCTTAATCCCAGAGTTAATAACATCTGCGGTGTCATTAACGCGTAGCTTTCCGCAGGTGTGGTATCCATGATATTGGCAACCATCGAACGGTCGATGACGATGCCATAAGTCATTATGAAATATTGTGCAGACGCGCCGACAAGAATAAACAGGCAGGCCAGTGGACGATTAAGCCATAAGAAAGAGCCTAGCGTCAGGACAATATTAATCACGCTGAACGCGACGACCGGCATCGATAAGAAAACCAGTACGTTATGCATTGAATCCAGCGGTAACGCCTGTAACACTTGTTTAAAAAAGGCAATGTTCAGGCAGATAGCAATATAAAAAGAGGCCAGCAATAGCCAGGCGAGTAAATTCAAAGAGGGTCTTTTTAGAAGGCGCTTCAACATCACGGTGTTTCCATCGAACAAAGTGCGCATATGCTCGCAAAGCAAAGTTAAGCCAACCTTAAGTTCTTAAGGTTGGCTTTTATGTTTGCTGGATTAAGGGGGCTTAATCTTTGCTTATTGGTGCATCTAAAGGATAGGGGTTTTTATGCAGTCGGTTGTAGTTCAGCGTGTACATTGCGGTGATCACCATCAGCGTGACGAATGACCACATAACCTCTTGTGCGCCAGAACCGACCACCGCCCAGATGCAGTAAAGGAAGGCGATAGTGGTGATGGCCAGATACGCCGGACGCGCTTTACCAAAGTGACCGTGGCCTAAAAGCAGTAAAGCTGCACAGGTATAAAGATAAGGCACCAGGGTAAAGATTACCGATACGGAAGAGACCAGACCGAACTCTTTGGTTGCGTTTGGCGAAATGCTGCTGAACTGGAAGATAGTCATCAGGATACCGACGATAATCAACCCAGCTACCGGTGTGCCAGCTTTGTTGACGCGGGCAAAAATCGGTGGGAACAGACCGTCATCAGCAGCGGCTTTCGCCGTTTGCCCGGCCAGTAATGTCCAGCCGCCCAGCGAACCTAAGCAACCAGCCGCCGCACAGAAGGAGACAATGGCCCCTGCGGTATCACCCAGCGCCATCCGTGCAGCATCACCGAAAGGTGAGGCGGAAACGCGCAGTGCGGCGTTGGGGATCATCCCCATAATCGCGGTGGTCGAGAGCACATAGCAAACGGCGGCAATCAATACCCCGCCAATGGTGGCGATAGGGACGTTGCGTTTCGGGTTTTTAACCACACCCGCTGCAACAGACGCACTTTCCACCCCGATAAATGACCACAGCGTAACGTTTAAGGTGCTTTGAATCGCGCCGAAGGTGCCCAGGCCGCTGACGTTCCATGCCGCCATATAGGTTTCTCCGTGGAACCAGAACCAGCCGAATACGGCAATCCCGACGATTGGGATCAGCGCCAACACGGTAGCGACGGCCTGCACGCGGGTGATCATTTTCGGACCGACGATATTAAGCAGAACGAAGATCCACAGCACCACTACACAGGTGATGGTTAATACCCACGGATCTTTGAGGAGCGGGAAGAAATAGCTCAAATATCCTACGCCAATGACCACCATGGCGATATTGCCAATCCAGCAGGCCAGCCAGTAGAGAACGTTGGTTTGATATCCGAGAAAAGGACCGAAACAGCGGCGCGCGTAGGCATATGAACCGCCAGGGCTGGGATCGAGGAACGACATTTTGGCGTAGACCATCGATAAAGCCAAAGCACCGATAATCGTCACCAACCAACCATATATGGCAATACCGCCAGTTGAGGCCAGGTTTGCAGGTAACAGAAATACACCTGACCCCATAATATTCCCCGACACCATCAGAGTAACGGGGATTAAGCCCACTTTGTGAGCATCAGCATCCGAAGACATAATTAAACTCCTGCGAAGGCGAGCTTCGTGACAATAAATTACGTCATATCATACGCCTGCATTCGCGCATTGAATTATCGTCAGTCGGGTTATCGCTGATGCCGTTATTAATATATCTCTTCGTAAAGGTTATAAATCAGGCGACAGAACGTTCTCTGTGTTGGCTAACATAATGGAGTGGCGTCATGCCATAGAAGTCTTTAAATACAGAAATAAAGTAAGACGTGCTGTTGTAGCCACAGGACTGTGACACCTGTGAGATATTTTTTCCATCCATCATTAATTCATTAACAGCATAACGCATCCGGCAGGTGGTTATTATTTGGCTATAACTGGTGTTTTCGCTTTTCAGCTTTTTCTTTAACAAACTTGGGCTAAGACATAAACAACTGGCTACCATACTAAGATTCCAGTCTTTATGGATATCGCTTTCAATGATTTGATAAACGCTGTCGCTAACACAATTACGTAACATATACATAAGTAGAGAAAGGAATTTTTTACTGTCGAGAAAGCGAGAGAGCACAGTGAATAATAATGCACGTGTTCGTTCTTTTTCCGACTCTGTTTCAGCAGGCGCTGTGCTATGTTGCGCCGCAACGCGAAACACCTCTGGTGTAAGGCATGGCAGGGAAATAATCGGTGTGGCGCTACGTTGCCAGACCGGTATTTTCGAGAGATCTTTATTCAGAAAACGGAGATAATCTTTGATGATGTCGAGGCTAATATACGCAATCAAAGTGTTATTCAGAGAGGAGACGTCGATAATATTATTTTCACAACTTAATAACGCCATATGGTTAGCCTTCAAACTTATAGGCTCTTTCCCATTCACTCTTAGCCAGACATCTTTTTCAGTTAATAAAACTATACAAGGTTGGTTGCTGCAAATCCTCATACATGTACTCCTGAAATGCAAAGAAAAATAGTGGATCTCGCCAACATAGAGAGATACCGGGGACTGGTTATATAATTGTATGACGAATCAAAACATGCATAAAAATAACGTGTTTTACTAATATTACAAATTTTTATAGTAATTTCTCATGTACAAAAATTTTTACAGAGTGGTGAAGGGTAAATAATAAACAAAAAAAGCGCGGGGTGGGACCGCGCAAAAAGTATGACATTTTTGTTTGCAGCAATTTTTATGAAAACGTTGCCATACTCAAAAGGCCTCAGGCCAGGCGGCGTAATGTTATTAAAACAATTACGCCTTCAGCGGAATAGTGGTTACGCTTTCACACACATTACGTGGTAAATACCGTCAATAATTTCAGTCCCTTCAGTTTCGTGTTCAAATCCAGGGAAATGATGATCCCAGGATTGCAGCGAGCGTAAATAACTTACCTGCGGACTGTTTTTATCGCCGAAGTTTTCACCAGACAGCAGCATCGGGATTCCTGGCGGATACGGGATGACTGAGTTCGCCGCAATGCGTCCTGGCAGATTTTCAATGGATACCAGCTCGACGTTGTTGTCGACAATCGCGTTGTACGCTTCACGCGGAGTGATTTCAGCCACCGGCAGGCCAGAATAGGCTTCGTTTAACCGTGCACCTGGGTTGTTTTCTTTCAGCCAGGCAAACATTTTGTCGCCCAGATCGTGAATCCCCATGTTCGCGTAAGTGTCAGGATATTGTTCAACAAGTTCCGGCATCACCTGCGCCAGTGGTGTGTTAGCGTCGTAGTGGCGTTTGAAGGAACAGAGGGTGTTAACCAGAGTTCCCCATTTCCCTCGGGTCACGCCCATTGAGAACAGGAACATAATCTGGAAATCGGTGGTGCGAGTTGGCACGATGCCGTGGTGACCAAGCCATGCGGTAACCAGTGCGGCAGGTACGCCAGTCTCTTCCAGTTCACCGTCTTCACCCATCCCCGGTGCGAGGATGCTGACTTTAATCGGGTCGAGCATACTCCAGTTGTCCGGGATATCTTTAAAGCCGTGCCAGCTTTCGCCCGGATGCATTACCCAGCAGTCCTGAACGGTGGTCAGCAGTTTGCGTGGCGCGTCGGCAAAGTCATAGGTTTTGCCGGTTTCCGGATCGGTAACCACTTCTTTATTCCACGGTTTAAAGAACCAGCTACCTTCGTCAGTAAATTCTTTATACAACCGTGCCATTGCCTGGCGGAAATCGACCGCTTCATCGATCACTTCCTGAGTCAGTGACAGACCGCTGTTGCCGTCCATCATTGATACAGCCACATCATTTGATGCGCAGATGGCATACAACGGGGAAGTGGTGGCATGCATCATGTATGCCTGATTAAATCGGGAGAAGTTAATCGCGCCCCGGCCTTCACGTACATGAATATAAGATGCCTGCGACAGCGCATTCAGCAGTTTATGTGTGGAGTGGGTAGCAAAAACGGTTGGACCGTTGTGATTGCCCGGTTCACCGCGCATTGCATAGTGATCGGCATAGATTGGGTTAAACCGTGCGTAGCCATACCAGGCTTCGTCGAAATGCAGACGGTCAGAGGTTTTTTCCAGCAGATCCTGCGCGTCTTTGGCGTTATAACACACGCCGTCGTAGGTGCAGTTGGTCACCACGCAGTAAGACGGTTTTTGCCCGACTTTGTCTTTAGTCAGCGGACTTTCACTGATTTTCTTCTGCAAGGTTTCAGGCTGCATTTCCTGCGGGTAGATTGGCCCGATAATGCCGTAGCGGTTGCGGCTTGGCACCATGTATACCGGTTTCGCGCCAGTCAGCATTAAGCCTTGTTCAATGGATTTGTGGCAGTTACGGTCAACAACGACCACGTCGTTATCGGTCATGCAGGCTTGCATGATGGTGCGGTTAGAACCTGAAGTGCCGACAACGACTGACCAGGAGCGATCGGCACCAAATACGCGCGCGGCATATTTTTCGCTTTCGCCAAATGCGCCAGTATGGTCAAGCAAAGAACCGAGAGAAGTTCGTTCGATCCCCATATCGGTGCGGAACAGGTTTTCACCATAATAGTCATGGTAGAAACGTCCGGCTGGCGTTTTAGTGAACCCCACTCCGCCCTGGTGACCCGGCGCGGCCCAGGAATACTCATGGATGTCGCTATATTTCATCAGCGCGCTGAACAGTGGCGGTAACAGCTGTTGACGGTAGCGGGTCATCGCGGCGATGGCGCGTCCGGCAATAAAATCGGCAGTATCTTCCAGAATCCAGGCGAATTCATCGACAAGCTCCAGCAGGTCGCGATCCAGCGCGGCGATTGATTTTTCCCGATCGCCTAACAGGAATACCGGCACGTTTTGCTGGCGTTCATGAAGTTTACCGATCAATTCTCTGACGTTTTGATGTTCGTCCGGATGCTCCATTTGATAACTGAACATCAGACAATCAATAGCTTCATTTGAAGAGAGAATGGCAAAACCATCATCAAATGAGGTTGATTTAATGACGGTAACATTTTGTTGGCTCAAGGCATTCGCCAGACGTTCAACGGCGCTACCGACCCAGGTGTCCTGATGTAGAAACTCGCTTTCAACAATTAATACTTTCATCATTGTTTACCCGGTTGTGAAGGAATCTTCGTTGCGGGCAAGTATCTTCCGGGCATTTCAGGCTGTAAAGCGATTGAAAAATAAGCGGTTTTAATTTTTTGTTATTATAAACAGAAGCTTATATTAATTTTTCAATTAATTTTCAATGTTTATTATCGACAGCTAAATTATTTTTTTGGCTGATACTGATATCGTTTTTAACCGGGAAGTGTCTGGCGGCGTTGTTGGCTAAGTTTGCGGTATTGTTGCGGCGACATACCGACATATTTGGCGAAAGTACTGTAAAAACGACTGCTCGAACGAAAACCTGCCGTCAGGGCAATATCGAGAATACTTTTATCGGTATCGCTCAGTAACGCGCGAACGTGGTTGATGCGCATCGCGGTAATGTACTGTTTCATCGTCAACTGCATGACTCGCTGAAATATCCCCATCGCATAGTTGGCGTTTAGTTTGACGTGCTCAGCCACGTCGTTGATGGTCAGCGCCTGGTCATAGTTTTCTGCAATAAAGCCCAGCATCTGGCTGACGTAAAATTGCGCATGGCGCGAGACGCTGTTTTTGTGCGTGCGCGAGGTTTTATTGACCAGAATCGGTTCCCAGCCGGAGAGGCTAAATCGCTTGAGCATCAGGCCAATTTCATCAATGGCGAGCTGGCGGATTTGCTCATTCGGGCTGTTCAATTCCTGCTGCCAGCGGCGCACTTCAAAGGGGCTAAGTTGCTGTGTCGCCAGCGATTTAATCACCATGCCGTGAGTGACGTGGTTTATAAGGTCTTTATCCAGAGGCCAGGAGAGAAACAGATGCATCGGCAGATTAAAAATCGCCATGCTCTGACAGGTTCCGGTATCGGTTAGTTGGTGTGGCGTACAGGCCCAGAACAGTGTGATATGCCCCTGATTGATATTCACTTTTTCATTGTTAATCAGGTATTCCACATCGCCATCGAAAGGCACATTTACCTCAACCTGACCATGCCAGTGGCTGGTGGTCATGACATGCGGTGCACGAAACTCTATCTCCATCCGCTGGTATTCTGAATACAGAGACAGCGGGCTGCGGGTCTGTTTTTCATCGCTGCTACACATAAAGGTATCTGTATTCATGGATGGCTCTCTTTCCTGGATTATCAGAATTATGGCATGAGTGGCTGAGGATGACTGCGAATGACGACACAAAACGTAAAGAGAGAGGATTTTATAAGAGCCAATTACTCTGTTTTTTAGGTAATTTAGTCCCAAAAACTCAGATTTACTGCTAAGTAACCCCAGATCTGAGTTTTTGGGAATGCTCAATCGGGAAGCCGGAGGCTTTCTGCGAAATCGCCTGTCATGATGAAATCATTCAAGCAAGCCTGGAGACCTGAATGATGTCTGCACCCAAAATTACTTTTATCGGCGCTGGTTCGACAATTTTCGTAAAAAATATTCTTGGTGATGTGTTTCATCGCGAGGCGCTGAAAACGGCGCATATTGCTCTGATGGACATTGATCCAACTCGCCTGGAAGAGTCGCACATTGTGGTGCGTAAGCTGATGGATTCAGCAGGAGCCAGCGGCAAAATCACCTGCCACACGCAACAGAAAGAAGCCTTACAGGATGCCGATTTTGTCGTGGTGGCATTTCAGATTGGTGGTTATGAACCTTGCACGGTGACTGATTTCGAGGTCTGTAAGCGCCATGGTCTGGAACAAACTATTGCCGATACGTTGGGGCCGGGCGGCATTATGCGCGCGCTGCGTACCATTCCGCACCTGTGGCAAATTTGCGAAGACATGACAGAAGTCTGCCCCGATGCCACCATGCTCAACTACGTTAACCCGATGGCGATGAATACCTGGGCGATGTATGCCCGCTATCCGCATATCAAACAGGTAGGGCTGTGCCATTCGGTGCAAGGAACGGCGGAAGAGCTGGCGCGTGACCTCAATATTGACCCCGCTACGCTGCGTTATCGTTGTGCGGGTATCAACCATATGGCGTTTTACCTGGAACTGGAGCGCAAAACCGCCGACGGCAGTTACGTGAATCTCTACCCGGAACTGCTGGCAGCGTATGACGCAGGTCAGGCACCGAAGCCGAATATTCATGGTAATCCTCGCTGCCAGAATATTGTGCGCTACGAAATGTTCAAAAAGCTAGGCTACTTCGTTACGGAATCGTCAGAACATTTTGCTGAGTACACACCGTGGTTTATTAAGCTAGGTCGTGAGGATTTGATTGAGCGTTATAAAGTACCGCTGGATGAGTACCCGAAACGCTGCGTCGAGCAGCTGGCGAACTGGCATAAAGAGCTGGAGGAGTATAAAAACGCCTCCCTGATTGATATTAAACCATCACGGGAATATGCCAGCACAATCATGAACGCTATCTGGACTGGCGAGCCGAGTGTGATTTATGGCAACGTCCGTAACGATGGTTTGATTGATAACCTGCCACAAGGATGTTGCGTGGAAGTAGCCTGTCTGGTTGATGCTAATGGCATTCAGCCGACCAAAGTCGGTACGCTACCTTCGCATCTGGCCGCCCTGATGCAAACCAACATCAACGTACAGACGCTGCTGACCGAAGCTATTCTTACGGAAAATCGTGACCGTGTTTACCACGCCGCGATGATGGACCCGCATACTGCCGCCGTGCTGGGCATTGACGAAATATATGCTCTTGTTGACGACCTGATTGCCGCCCACGGCGACTGGCTGCCAGGCTGGTTGCACCGTTAAAACGCGACTAAACGCTACTGCGCCGGGGGATTTATTCCGGCGCACACCTCTGACGATACCAATAACAGAAGGCGGGCGTTGGTAACAGCGACCCGATACCCTATGAGCATTTCAATGACTACAAAACTCAGTTATGGATTTGGAGCGTTCGGGAAGGATTTTGCGATCGGCATTGTGTATATGTACCTCATGTATTACTACACCGATGTCGTCGGGCTGTCTGTGGGTTTGGTCGGTACTTTGTTTCTGGTGGCGAGGATCTGGGATGCTATTAACGATCCGATTATGGGATGGATTGTAAATGCTACGCGATCGCGATGGGGTAAGTTCAAACCCTGGATCCTGATCGGTACGTTGGCAAACTCTGTAATCTTATTTCTCCTCTTTAGTGCGCATCTGTTTGAAGGTACTACTCAGATTGTCTTTGTTTGCGTGACCTACATCCTCTGGGGCATGACTTACACCATTATGGATATTCCCTTCTGGTCGCTGGTTCCAACCATAACGCTCGATAAACGTGAGCGCGAACAACTGGTTCCTTATCCGCGTTTTTTTGCCAGTCTGGCAGGCTTTGTTACGGCTGGTGTGACGCTACCATTTGTTAATTATGTCGGCGGTGCCGATCGGGGATTTGGCTTTCAGATGTTCACTCTGGTACTGATCGCCTTTTTTATTGTTTCAACCATCATCACTCTGCGCAATGTGCATGAAGTCTTTTCGTCAGACAATCAACCGTCTGCTGAAGGAAGCCATCTGACACTTAAAGCCATCGTTGCGCTAATTTATAAAAACGATCAGCTTTCATGCCTCTTGGGTATGGCTCTTGCTTATAATGTAGCCAGCAATATTATTACCGGCTTTGCTATCTATTATTTCTCATATGTTATCGGTGATGCGGATTTGTTCCCCTATTATCTGTCGTATGCGGGAGCTGCTAACCTGGTGACGTTAGTATTCTTCCCACGCTTAGTTAAATCATTATCCCGACGCATTTTATGGGCCGGAGCATCTATTCTTCCGGTGTTAAGCTGTGGTGTTCTCCTGTTAATGGCATTAATGAGCTATCACAACGTCGTCCTCATTGTGATTGCGGGTATTTTGCTGAATGTGGGAACGGCGCTTTTCTGGGTATTACAGGTCATCATGGTGGCAGATACCGTTGATTACGGTGAATATAAACTGCACGTACGCTGTGAAAGCATCGCTTACTCCGTGCAGACTATGGTGGTGAAGGGCGGTTCAGCCTTTGCGGCTTTTTTCATTGCGGTTGTGTTAGGGATGATTGGCTATGTACCGAATGTTGAACAGTCTACGCAAGCCCTATTAGGTATGCAGTTTATTATGATTGCTCTACCGACTCTGTTTTTCATGGTAACGCTGATTCTCTACTTTCGTTTCTATCGCCTCAATGGCGACACGCTGCGCAGGATCCAGATCCATCTGCTGGATAAATATCGCAAAGTACCGCCCGAACCTGTTCATGCTGATATTCCGGTCGGTGCAGTGAGTGATGTGAAAGCCTGACGTGGACAATAGCTAACGAAAATGGCCTGATGTGTTATGTTTATCAGGCCACGTCTTAATACAATGCTTTGGATTTGCAAATTTTGTAGACCGAATAAGGAATTCACGCCGCATCCGGCATCAACAAAGCGCACGTTGTTATCCGGTTATCAAGCCAAAGCGCCGTAGCTGGCGGCAATGAAAGCGAGCGAGGAATATCACCGTCGTTAATGCGCCAAGCAGCGCGCAGAACATATCGGATTGCGTGTCCCACTGGTCGCCCTGGGTGCCGAGAAAATCATCCGCTCCCTGGCCCATTGCCAGCGCCGCCCACCACTCGATTAATTCATACATCGCGCTTATCGCCAGCGCCACGCAGCAGACCAGAAACGCCACCATCTTACGTCCGCGAACGTACATCCCGCGTACAAGAATCTCTCGTGCCACCAGTGCAGGCACCAGCCCCTGGAAAAAATGCCCCAGCTTGTCATACGGATTACGGCTCAACCCCAGCCATTCCTGCACCTCAAAACCAACGGGGACTTTCGCGTAGGTGTATTGTCCGCCGACCATCAGGATGATGGCGTGAAAGAAAATCAGTGCATAGAGCAGCGGTGTTAACGGATAACGTCTGGCGGTGGTAAGCAGCAACGGTACGACAATAATTACCGGCGTCACTTCCATCAACCAGGTGAGTTTGTCATGAGCCGAAATTCCGGTGTAAATCAGGATTAACGTCAGCGCCAGTGCGCCAGTGTTAAGAATTAACGGCTTGAGTGTGCGGGTCATGGTGAGTTCGCAAGTCAGGGAAAATACTGACTATTCACCAGCAAGCATGAAATTACAATCGCAAAAGAGGTGGCCCAGGGGGATCACCTGGCAGTATGCCGCCAGGCGCTGGGCCAAAGAAGTTACTTAGTGCAGTTCGCGCACTGTTTGTTGACGATTTGCTGGAAGAAGTCGTTGCCTTTGTCATCGACCAGGATAAACGCCGGGAAATCTTCTACTTCGATTTTCCAGATAGCTTCCATACCCAGTTCCGGATAAGCGACACATTCCAGATGCTTAATGCTCTGCTGTGCCAGCACTGCCGCCGGGCCGCCAATGCTGCCGAGGTAGAAGCCGCCGTGTTTATGACACGCGTCGGTGACTTGCTGACTGCGGTTACCTTTCGCCAGCATGATCATGCTGCCGCCGTGGGATTGCAGCAGATCTACGTAAGAGTCCATACGGCCTGCGGTGGTTGGGCCTAAAGAACCCGATGGATAACCGGCTGGCGTTTTTGCCGGACCTGCGTAGTAGATCGGATGATCTTTGATGTACTGCGGCAGCTCTTTACCAGCGTCGATCAATTCTTTCAGCTTGGCGTGCGCAATATCACGACCAACGATAATGGTGCCGGTGAGTGACAAGCGGGTGGATACCGGATACTGCGAAAGCTGGGCGAGGATCTCTTTCATCGGACGGTTGAGATCGACTTTCACCGCTTCGCCTTCACCCGCCTGACGCAGCTCTTCAGGAATATACTGACCTGGGTTGTGTTCCAGTTTTTCTATCCAGATACCTTCGCGGTTAATTTTCGCTTTAATGTTGCGGTCAGCGGAGCAGGAGACGCCCATACCCACCGGGCAGGATGCGCCGTGACGCGGCAGGCGGATTACGCGGATGTCGTGAGCGAAGTATTTACCGCCAAACTGCGCGCCGAGGCCGAGCTTCTGAGCCTCTTCCAGCAGTTCTTGTTCTAACTGAACATCGCGGAACGCCTGACCGTGTTCGTTCCCTTCAGTCGGCAGCTCATCGTAATAGTGAGCACTTGCCAACTTGACGGTTTTCAGGTTGGTTTCCGCAGACGTGCCGCCAATCACAAACGCGATATGGTACGGCGGGCAGGCTGCGGTGCCGAGGGTACGCATTTTCTCAACGAGGAAGTTTTTCAGTTTACCCGGAGTCAGCAGGGCTTTGGTTTCCTGATAGAGATACGTTTTGTTGGCAGAACCGCCGCCTTTGGCAACGCAGAGGAATTTGTACTCGTCGCCATCTACTGCGTACAGATCGATTTGCGCAGGCAGGTTAGTGCCGGTGTTGACCTCTTTGTACATGTCCAGCGGTGCGTTTTGTGAATAGCGCAGGTTATCTTCGATATAAGTGTTATAGACACCTTTTGACAAGGCTTCTTCATCACCGCCGCCGGTCCACACTCGCTGACCTTTTTTACCGACGATGATGGCGGTGCCGGTATCCTGGCAGGTCGGCAATACACCTTTGGCGGCGATTTCGGAGTTTCTCAAGAATTGCAGCGCCACATACTTATCGTTTTCGCTGGCTTCAGGGTCATGAAGAATAGAAGCAACCTGTTGCTGGTGTGCCGGGCGGAGCATGAAAGAAGCGTCATGGAAGGCTTGCTGCGCCAGCAAGGTCAGGGCTTCAGGTTCCACTTTCAGGATGGTTTCGCCGTTAAATTCGGCAACACTAACGTAATCGGATGTGAGCAGATAGTACTCGGTATTGTCTTTCCCCATCGGGAAAGGCGCCTGATAAATAAACTCTTTATTTGACATAGCTTCCAGCCTGTAACTCTGTATTTGTTATACGAAAATGGCGTGCCGCACAGCGACGGGCAGCACGCAGAGTGCAATTACAAGAACCCGTACATCGCAGCGAAGATCCAGCCGAAGACGCACGATACGCTCACACCAATCAACCCTGGCAAAATAAAGCTGTGGTTGATGACGAAGCGGCCGATGTGGGTGGTTCCGGAACGGTCAAACTGAATCGCTGCCAGATCGCTCGGATAGGTCGGCAGGATGTAATAACCATAGCAAGCCGGTGCTGAAGCCACGATGTATGCCGGGTCAACGCCAATCGCCAGTGCAACCGGAACAATTGCTGCCAGTGCAGCGGCCTGGGAGTTAACAAACTTGGAGACCAGCAATAGAACAATGGCATAAGCCCACGGATACTCTTTCACCATTTCGCCCAGTACGCCCTGAATTTGAGACATATGCGCACCGAACATGGTTTCCGCCATCCACGCGATACCGTATACCGCCACGATGGCAATCATACCGGAACGGAAGACTTCATTTTTTGAGATGGACGCGGGATTGGTTTTGGTCAGGATAATAATCAGCGCCCCGGTCAACAGCATAAACATCTGGATAACCAGTACCATCGACAGCGGTTTGCCGCCAAAAGACGGACGCAGGTCAGAATCAGCACCAAGAAGTGCGACCACCGCGATTGCCCCGAGGAAGATCCACATTGCCAGCCAGTTGCTTTTCGGCAGTTTTTTATCCAGCAGCGTGGCAGTGTCACCGTAAACGTACTCACGGTTTTCTGGTACGGAGATGAATTTCTGGAACTCTTCGTCTTTGTCCAGATCTTTACCACGGAACCAACTGAAAATACCGATCGCCAGGATACCTAACAAGGTAGAGGGGATGGTAATCGCAAGCAGGTCGAGGAACTCAAGGTGACGACCATCAAAGGTTACGTTCCCCAGCATTGCGACCAGCGATACAACGGCAACCGACACCGGACTGGCGATAATCCCCATCTGCGCGCCGATAGAGCTCGCCGCCATTGGGCGTTCCGGACGGATGTTGTTCTTAATCGCAACGTCGTAGATGATCGGCAGGATGGTGTAAACCACGTGACCCGTACCGCAAAGAATGGTCAGCGTACAGGTGACAAATGGTGCGACGATGGAAACATATTTCGGATTGCGACGCAGCAGTTTTTCGGCAATTTGCAGCATAACATCCAGGCCGCCAGAGGCTTGCAGGGTCGCCGATGCCGCCACCACCGCAATGATAACCAGCATGACATCAACCGGTGGTTTACCCGGCTGAAGATGGAAGACGAATACCAGAATGACCAGGCCGATACCGCCTAATAAACCCAGCGCGATACCGCCCTTTCGGGCACCATAAAACAGACATATCAGTATTATGATAAGTTGGATGGTAAATAACATGTGTAAACCCTCGCGATAATCCCATTTAAATTCTTGCCAAATAGATCACAGCCACATTCTGTTTTGGATGAACTGTTATCAGAGACTGACTAAATATCTGTTTGGTCGTTACTGGCTTGAGTAAATACTTCACAGTGAATATTGGCTGATTCAGACAGCGGTAAATTTATGCACTGTGATAAGTGACTTTTTCAGAGGAAAATACTCTCTGGCGATGGGGTTATAGTTTGTGTTTCGCAGATGTTAAAGATCTGTTTTGCTCTATCTTGTTGATATTTATTGGTATAATTTTTGTTCTACAGACAGATATCATCAAGTTTATAGATTATTCTGATCTACCTATTTGTGGGTAAAAATACACATAATACGGGTGACATAATAGTTAATTAACTTTTGTTAGCGTTTTGAAATTAAAAACTCTATTTATCCGAATTGATATTAATTCGCAGGGGATGAAGAGGGATAATTATATTTGATCTGGCACAAGTTTTACTGATGGCTGATGTAACTTGTGCCAGTGCTGGTTTGCATTACTGCAATAATTGTTACTTCCAGATAACTAATAACGCGTTATTGGCAATATTGCTTCAGTAATGAGTAATGCTCTGCCTGAATACGGTAGCGATAAACCGGACGACCGGTGACGCCATAATGGATACTGGTAACTAAGATGTGACAATTTACTAGCCAGATCAGATATTTGCGGCAGGAAACGCGAGAGATGTTAACCTCGTTGGCCAGCTCGTCGGTTGAAAATTCATAGTCCTGGTGAGCGTCAATCCACTGGCACAGCGTGCGTAAAGTCTGCGGCGTTAAGCCTTTCGGCAGTCGGCGGGTATCCTGTTCGTTAGATGAGTTGCCATGAATTAGCTGATCCAGTTCGGTCTGGTCATAGTATTGATGTTTCTCTAGCGCCATTTTCTTTTGTCGCCAGCCGATGAGTGCCTCTTCAAAACGTGATGCCTGGAACGGTTTGATGAGATAATCAACGACGCCATAATGCAGAGAATCCTTAATGGTTGCGGCATCAGCAGCCGAGGAGATGACAATCACATCGCTTTTGCATCGAGCGTTGTGCAGGACAGGCAGTAAATCGAGCCCGTTTTCTTTTTGCATATAGATATCGAGCAAGATCAGGTCGATAGGTGTTTCGTTGTTGAAGATAATCTCTTTGGCTTTCTCCAGTGTCGAGGCTGTTCCGCAGCATTGAAAACCAGGGATCTGCGCCACGTATCGGCGATTCAACTCCGCCACCATTGCGTCGTCATCGATAATTAATACATTGATCATTTGCTCGACCTCTCCCCATCCCAGGGTAACTGGACAAAAAATTGTGTGAAAATCCCGGGTTCCGATTCCACGGCAATGCTGCCGCCGAGATTTTCAACCTGTTGTTTGACAAGTGCCAGACCGACGCCTCGTTCACTTCCTTTTGTCGAGACACCTTTTTCAAAAATGTGATCGATTTTGTCGGGGGAAATTCCCGGACCATCATCGTTAATTTCACAGTGCAGCCAGCCGTGACGGTAGTGCAACGTAACGCTGATTTCACCACCGGGTTCTTGCCCTAATGCCTCCAGCGCGTTTTCTATCAGATTTCCCAGTGCGGTAATTAACGTTGCGACTTGATCTTCACTACCGCTGTCTGGCAACTGGCTCTCACTATTTAATACCAGCGTATGGCCTAAATCGGTCGCGCGGTTAATCTTGCTGATTAAAAAACCAGCGATAACCGGAGATTTGATTTTACCCAGCAAAGAGCCAATCTCTTCCTGATAGTTGTTGGCTGTTTTTAGAATGTAATCTTCCAACTGCTTATAACTCTTCAGATGTAATAATCCGAGAATCACGTGTAATTTGTTCATAAATTCGTGGGAGCGTTCACGAAGTGCGTCGGCATAGTTGACCAGCCCATCCAACCGTTGCATTAGCTTACGAACTTCCGTTTTGTCCCTGAAGGTAGAGATGGCTCCGATGATAACGCCATTGCTGCGTACGGGTACGGTGTTGATGAGTAATAGCCGATCTTTGACGGTAACCTCTTCATCTCGTCGCGGCGTGCCGTCACGTAATACTTCCGAGACATCCACCACCTGCGACCATGCCTGACTCAGTGTCGATAGCTTTTCGTCATCCTGGGATTTGTGATAATTAAGCAGTTCTTGCGCAGCATCATTGATGAGTGTGACCTCGCCGCGCGCGTCTACGGCAACGACACCTTCCTTGATTGATTGCAGCATTGCCTGGCGTTGCTCAAACAGAGTTGAGATTTCGTAAGGCTCCAGGCCGAACAGGATGCGCTTAAGTACTTTGACTAAAATCCATGTACCCAGCCCGCCAACCAGCACACCGAATAAAATTGACCAGATAATGCTCCAGCGACTGTCATTGATCTGCTGCGTTACGCGGCTTAGCTCCAGACCAATCGCCACCACGCCGATCTGCTTATGATTTTCGTCGTAGATAGGGGTAAATACGCGTAAAGCCTGTGCCAGAAAACCGCGATTAATCGCGACATTTTCCTCGCCGTTGAGCGCCTTCAGGATGTCGTCCCCTTTAAAGAGCTGACCAATGCGTTGGGTTTCAGGGTGCGAGTAGCGAAGGCTTTGCATATTGGTAACGACAATAAACAGCAGATCGTTGCGTTTGCGTACAGCTTCGGCGATGTCCTGGATACCGCTCTCCTGCGGTTTTTTCTGCAAGCCCTGACGAATTTCTGGCGAGTCGGCAAGGGTACGCGCCACGGCCAGCGCCTTGTTAGCCAGCCCGTCACGCGTCATATCGCTGATTTGCGAGAAGTAAACCAGATGCACTACCAGCAGCACCGAGAACAGCACTGCGCTGACCATTAAGATCACCGTGGTACTGAGTTTCATCGGACGTTTGCGTAACATGCGGTAGGGCAGTGAATGTCTCATCAGCTTCCTTGTATGACAAATTTCCTAAGCATTATCTCTGATGCTGCGGGTAATTCAAAGGGAGTAAGGGGATTGGCCATTCGGGGAAGCTGATTTGGTAACTGAAACTTCCAGTGTCGTCTGGCGATTCGGGAGCTATGCTTATAGCGAAAACCATACTTATGAGGGAGGGAAGGTCATGGATCAGGAACTACTGGACGTTGGTTATCGCTGCTATACCGGCGAAAAGGTCGATGTCTATTTCAACACCGCAATATGTCAGCATTCCGGTAATTGTGTGCGCGGTAATAGCAAACTGTTTAATCTCAAACGTAAGCCGTGGATCATGCCGGATGAAGTAGACGTCGCTACCGTCGTGAATGTTATTGATACGTGCCCCAGCGGCGCACTGAAATACCGTCTTAAATAAGCGAGGGGAAAATGGAAATACGTGAGGGTCATAATAAATTTTACATCAATGATGCCCAGGGAAATCAAATAGCTGAAATTGTCTTTGTGCCGACCGGAGAGAATTTAGCGATTATCGAACATACCGATGTTGATGAAAGCCTGAAAGGGCAGGGGATTGGTAAACAACTGGTAGCGAAAGTCGTGGAAAAAATGCGCCAGGAAAAACGGAAAATTATCCCACTGTGCCCGTTTGCGAAACACGAATTTGATAAAACGCGTGAGTATGATGATATTCGCAGTTGATGGGGCGAAGGCAGGAAGGACGTATTCCCAAAAGCAAAAACCCGCCTTGTAGGCGGGTTCTCAGGAATTAGTGGTGCCCGGACTCGGAGTCGAAGATTTCTTCTATCATGATGATCATAGGGGATAATCTGGTACTGATTGGTTGAGTACCTCAGTGGTAACCGCAATTATTAACGGTGTGTTTGATTAACCTGGTTAAAAGCCGGGGGAGCGTTCCCCGGCACCCTCTCAATAATAGGTAAATGTAACCGGCAAACTGGCGGTGTAACTTCCGGCAGGAATCGTCCCTGTACGCGGTGAAACTCTGACCAGTAAGCTTCCGTCAAACTGTTTTGGACTCACAAGAAAAGGGGCTTTACTCAACTCAACCGGTGAGCCAAATGTAACGGCTCCCCCGCCTTTTTTCCATGACAGCGTAAGATCTACCAT
The DNA here is from genome assembly GCF_013368915.2 of Escherichia sp. 93.1518. Lineage (NCBI taxonomy): Bacteria > Pseudomonadati > Pseudomonadota > Gammaproteobacteria > Enterobacterales > Enterobacteriaceae > Escherichia > Escherichia sp. 93.1518. Next base: position 10,396 of record NZ_JABWMT020000016.1, on the reverse strand, counting down.
ATTGTTGGAGGTCGTGATTTTAGAGTTATTGCCTCCAGTAAACGTCACTTCAAATTTGGTAATATTACTTAAGCAATTTATTAAAATTGGGACTTCAACATTATTGTCACCTAATAAAGCGCCTGATGTCGTTATAAGGGGAAGCTGAACATTTTCAGGCAGACCAGTTCCATTATTGATCTGACATTGTGGATTGGTCACGGTCATGTTGATGGGTAAGCTAACGTTTGCTTTTTGCGCAGCATAACCCGCCAACGGTGTGGATGCGCTTAAGAGTCCCATAAGCAAGGGAAAAAGGAGACAACGCTTGTCAATCATAGGTCACCTCGACCGTCAAACTGGTATTAACATTCCCTGCCTGGAGCGTTTCACCGGGAATTTGTTTGGGTAAAAGCTGAAACTGGCCAAGCGTTTCACTATTTTTACTTAATGCCGTCGATGCAGGTGCAAAAGGCTTATTCAATTCAAGCGGCGCAAAATCCGTACCGGTTGCATTTTTCCATGACAACGCAAGCCCAACGCCAGATAAACCCGTTTTCATCAGACTGGTGCTGCTCGCAGCAACGCCAGCGGCTGGCGAAAATTTTATGGAGATCCCCGTTGCAGGCCAACTGCAGGAAATATTCAAATCGACGGTCTGAGCCGTTGTTGCGCTATTTTCAAACTGACTAAAGCTGACCTGTTGAAAGTTAAGGTTTGCGGGAGAGAGTGACAATGCACATGTGTTTACGGCTAACTCGGCGTTTATCATCGCTCTCCTCTGTACTGATTTCGACGCAGAGGCGTTGTGAAATGAAAAAAGTATTAAAAAAAATATTAGCCATCTATGCATAACGTCATCCAGCCTATCTGTATATTAGCGAAACATTCAGGTACGTTGAAACCTTCCCGACAGGAAGTGGGGTTGAAGGCTTAACGTTAATTCTGAATGTCGCAGTAGCATCAAGATCATATTTGTATGGCTCAAATATTTTATAATTCGTATTTAGAGGGATGGTCTGTAAATTCCCATACTGTCTGGTTATTTGGAAGTTTAATTTTCGTCCATTACTATCACTGGCACTAAACAACCCATTTGCTGCGTCAACCACGTTCTCCGGGTCAAAGCGAACATATAACCCATTAATAAGAGCTTTATTTTTACAAGAATAAGAAACCATAATTTCTTTATATATACTGCTATTAACATCATTTGGGGTTAATTTACCAAAATCAATATTTTCAGGATACAAAGACATCGAGCAGGTGCCAATGTCATTAAAAATAAAAGTCATCATTGCCCCCAATATTGAACTGACATTTATTGCGGGACTGTTAACTAGTGTATTGCCTGCAGAAAGTATCGGTATATTAACAGTATACTCACCGGTTTGTGTGTTTTGTATCCAGTATTGATCATTTACCACAAGCCTGGCTTTTCCCAAAGAAGTACCTGCAGGCCAGTGGGCTTTTCCATCCCAGTCGACATCTCTAATGTTGTTAGAGGCAATGAACCCACTACTGCACGTCATACCCTCCAGTTGCCATTCAATGTTTGGATAGGGCGTCGTTATGGTGGTGGGGGTTTTACAGCTTCCTCCACCAGTCATTTTTAAGGTCATTTTACTCTTCTTGACTGCATTTTCTATATAATCCGGTTCACAATCAATGCCATTACTTAGAGTTAGATTCATAAGTAACAATGGGGCATTATCCGCCGACGTGTAGCCATTCATAAAATAGCGAGAATCATTGGGATCAATTTGAAAAGCTATTCCTCCTCCGCTACAGTCTGCCGCTATGGCGGGTATGGAACTGAGTGATAAAATAGCAATGAAAAGAGCAAGTATGAATTTATACATAGCAAACACCTAATGCGCCTCAGGATTTAGTTAGTTTATACTCTTTATCAACGCCATAATCATCGAATGCCACAATACTCAGGCTGTTACTGGTGACTGACTTACCCAGCGATACTTTTTCACCCGGAGCAAACACAGATAGTTTATCTTTAATATCCTCGCTAACTTTTATGGGTGCTCCATTTTGTTTAACACTGATTATCGCAAAGTAGTAGGGGGTGTCGTTCCAGAGAACGGTGTTCCCTTCACTGCTTATCGCTTTAATATTCTGCTCAGCGTTTTCCCTTTTCTCTTTCAATGCGTCAGGACGATAAAACATTTTGACCTGAGTATGCAGCGCAATCGATAAGGAATTTTCGCCTTCTTTTGGTGCTTTTGGGATCTCCTGAACATTGATCCAAAATAGCGATTCTTTGTCCTTTGGTAATGCATCATTAATTTTCAGGATACGCAGAATTTGTTTATGCTGCTCAGCCACTTTAAAAAAAGTGGGGCTGGGCACAAAATAGACGTTTTTATCGTTCTGATCCTGATTTTCAATCCATATTTGCCCGCCATATTCCTGAGTAGACTGGTTATCAACCTGTACAGAGATATTCTCTCTTTTTTCATCAAAAACATAACGTGTGCTGTTAAGGACGAAAGCCGCATGAGTTGATGCCGTAAATAAACACAGTGATGCGAACGTGAATAATTTCTGTAGTGTATTTTTCTTAGCCACACTTAATCTCCTGTACTTTACCCATATCTTTCTTCAGCGATCGAGAGTCGAATTTGCAATCACCGACAGAAATTATCCCTTCATCTTTTTCTTCCAGATTCATTAACAGAATGCCGCCGTTGTTGACGTAGCCGATTTCCTGATTTTCCGCGTTTTTAGCAATACTCCCCATTGGAATAACGAAACCATTACCGCTGATGACTTTAACAATATAGGTGTTGATTTTTCTGTATTTCACCTTTTTATAGATAATCGCGTTTTCTGTTGGCGTTACATTGATTGCGTTTTCGGTTAATTCAACGCTCTGAGGTAAGTTGTCCGCATTGACCGTGATGGTGTTATTGTTATACGCTGTTAAAGGTATCACTGCGCGTCCTTTTTTATCGCCAGGCATGGAACCATTGAATATGACGCCAGGAACATCTTCCATTTGTACAACTGCAATTTCATCATTTTTAACAGGCGTAAAAAGAATACCTGCATCAGGCAGTCCGATAATACTTCCGCCAACCTGGAATGACGAACTCGACGTGCTCCCCATTTGCGAATAGCTTGCTGAAGTTTGTACGCTATCAAACAGATAAGAAGCAGAAACTGCGCTTCCTGTGGTGTTACGCGACTGGTTGATGGACGCATTATAGCTCAAGCGAGAATTGATATTTCCAGAAACGCCAGTATTGAAGTTAGTACCGTTACGGCGATCATAGTTTATACCTGAGAAGCTATAGTGCGATTTATCAAACACACTAAAGGGCACGCTAAGGGAAACTCCGGCGTTATAATCGTATTCCATCCCCTGCAGTCGGGAATACCCGGCATTCAGAGAGACCGAGATATTATTAAAGCTCTTGCTAAGATTCAAGTTTGCACCTACTTCACTGGAGGTGTCCCAGTAGTCCTCTTTCCAGGCAGACATATTTAAGAACACATTCATTTCTGGTAATTGATAGGTAATAATCGATTCATACCGCTGTTTAGGCCTGTTGTTTAACAGGCTGTAATAGCGATAGTTGAAATCTGAATAATCAATATAATTCTCTGAGTTAAAACGATAACCGATTAGCTGTAAATTTGCGTTTTCCCCTAAGGCGCGGGCATATTTTACCGATGCGCTAAAACCATTCATGGCTTTACCATTATGATATTTGGCTTGCGACAGATTGCCGCTCATCGCGACTGCGCCAAACCAGCCAAAAGAACGGATAAGCCCCAGACCAACGTTAGTGTAGTTTTTGTCCACCAGCGCAGACGTATTAAGCGTAAAGGGCACAAAACCGTAATCATAGGTCATTTGCGCGAATAAGCTATCCTCATCACGCTTGTCACTGTATTGGTCTACTTTGCTACCTACGGCAATATTGTAATTATAATTACCGGGTTTCAATAAATTCGGCAGAACGGCAACCGGGAATCGCTGTTCTTTGACCGTGCCGTCTTCTTCATAGATCTTTAAAATAATATCGCCAGAATACACACCAGTCAGATCGTTAATCACAAAAGGCCCTGGCGGAACCACGAATGATTTCAGTGTATACCCGCCCTGTTCGACAGTGACACGGGCATGTGTTCTGGCAATACCGTTTATTACCGGGGCATAGGATTGTGAGTTCCAGGGATACATATCCTGATTGGATTTTAACTGTGCGCCATAAAAGGTAAACCCGTTATTCAGAGTATTGTAGGACTGGGTTTTGCCAATCAGAATATCTGATTTTATCGATTTAATTGCGTGTGTTAACAATAGGTTATTGCTCTGAAATTTTTCCCCCTGATACGCGTATCCTCTGCCAAGCAGGACCCATTCGCCAATATTGACTTGGCCTTCAATGTTACCGTATGTTGTCCGGTCCTGGTTGCTTGATTTTGAAGTATTAAGATCATAGGCGAGTTTAAAACCGGTACTACCATAATCCCAGGAGCCGCCTTCTTTTTTTGTATCGATAAAACCCGCCTGAGGCATATCGATTGACAGCTCTTGCAGGGAAGGATCAAAAAATACTCGGCTGTTCTTCTCTTTATCTATGAGATAGCAGTTGCGTGTGGGATTAAGATACGCTTTATAAAATTCTTTATTGATAGTAATGCCTTTTTCCTGCAACCATTCATCAGAAAGACAAATATGCTCTGCATCATCATTACTGATCGCTAAATCTACAGAGGTCGCAGTTTTAGAACCATTAAATAACAGGTCAATAACGTATTTTCCGGGTATGTTTTGCCCGGTTTTTTTCAACACCTCGGGTATCTCTTTACTTCCACCCCGGATAAAACTGTAATTAAAATCGTCGGCAAGAACTTCATTTGACCATAAATGAAAAATGATAGCGATACATAATACTTTTATTTTCATTTTTATTCCTTGCCGACGGATATCTCATTTAAGAAGGGAGTCGAGACTCCCTTTTTTATGCGCAATATTTATTTATATGCGATTACATAGCTTGCAGAGGCTGAGAATGGGCCAGCGGTAAGCGCGCCAGTGGCAGGTTTAGCCAGCCAAGCATTGTAATTGAAGGAGGGGATACCACCTGTAACATTATAATCAAGAGATGTTGCGCCTGTTTTAATTGCAGCTGCTGCTCCAGTTTTGGTTGCATTCATCGCGACCAGTGCCATTGTCGCGTTAGTACCTCCGGTTGCAGCGTTAGATAACCCCGTAGCCATTAGTGTTGGAGAGGACCACGTAATATTGGCCTGAGTCTTGCCAAGGCATGTTTGGTCTGTAGGAACGAGTTTGAAAGCTACTTGTTGCCCAGTTGTTCCAGTATTAGCAAGCGTACCTAAATTAACATTGCTAACCTGCGCGCCAGCACTATCTGTTACATTAATTTCACAAGTTGCAGTAGAAACACTACCAATAAAGGTCACAGTGCCCGTGTTTGGTGCAGCCATAGCACTAGACGCCACACCTAAAACTGCCAGAATTGCCGAACCTAAAATCAGCTTTTTCATTTTATACTCCATAAATAATAGGCTTAATTCTTAAGTCAGCTCATAACCATCTTGATGAGCGATGCAGAATATATTGCACTGTAAGTTCATAATCAAACGCCAAATAATCATCCGTTATTTTTCTATCATATTTTTTTATTTTTGATATACCTACTCATGAAAATTCAACTTATTGTCACCAATCCTTTTATTTTTATTAAATGGTTAAAATACAGAACGGGGGTAATAAATTCTTTATCAGGATATCTCCTCAAGATATAAAAATAAAAGGAAAGCCTTTTTTTATTGACGGCTACCAAAGTTTATTTAAATGTCAATTATTTAAGATTTAAGAAGATAGTTACCTGGAGATAAAGTGAATAAAATATATGCAATAAAAAAGAACAAAAAGGGCGAGGCGGTTGTCGTTTCAGAAGTTAGTGAAGGTATAAGGAAGTGCGTTACTTCACGACTATCGTTGAACATCCTGTTAATGATTGGGTTAGGGTTATTATGTTCTGCTTCATCAAGGGCTTCGGTGACGACAAACTATATTCCTTACCAGACCTATCGTGATTTTGCTGAAAATAAAGGTCTTTTTAAACCTGGCACCGTGAACATATCTTTTTATGATAAACAGGGCAATGTCGTTACAAGCTTAAGTAAAGCACCCATGATTGACTTCAGCTCTAATGACTTGACTGGGGTTGCAACATTGGTTTCGCCACAATATGTCGTCAGCGTTAAGCACAATGTTGGTTATCAATATGTGAAATTTGGCTATGCGGATGATTCCTCCTATACCCTTGTTGACAGAAATAACCACTGGAGAGATTTCCACACTCCCCGTCTCAACAAAATTGTTACTGAGGTTACACCGCTAGATATAACCAATGCGGGCACAGCTAATGGAACCTATCAAAATGCTAACCGTTTCCCTGTGTTCTATCGAGTAGGAGCAGGGACTCAATATGTAAAAGATACCAACGGAAAAATTTCCCATTTAATGGGGGCGTACTCGTATAAAACAGGTGGAATAGTAAATACGCCGTTTATATCTGACTGGAGTTTTGTCACGAATACCACTAATACTCCGCTCTCAACCTACGGTACTCCCGGTGACAGCGGTTCTCCTCTTTTTGCCTGGGATGCAGACCAAAATAAATGGGTTTTGTTAGCCGTTCTCAATTCATATGCAGGGGTCAATGGCAATACTAACTGGTACACAATAATTCCTGCCGGTGACGTAAAAAATACGATGAAACAAGATGCCGATGCACCGGTAAATACAAAACAAGGTGAGGGGGATATTCATTGGTCATATGACGAAAAAACGGGACTTGGTTCGTTAACCCAGGGAAGCTCATCATGGGCAATGCATGGGAATTTGGGCGCAACATGGCCTGCTTCGCTTAATAGCGGTAAAGATCTAACTTTTCAGGGCGGCGGTACTGTAGTGTTAGAAAATACCGTTAATCAGGGGGCTGGCACACTTACTTTTGATGATGATTATATTGTCAAGCCCGTTGATACTCAGACATGGAAAGGTGGCGGAATTATTGTTAATGGTGAGCATCTTGTCGACTGGCAGATTAATGGGGTTACTGGTGATAGTTTGCATAAACTGGGTACGGGGACGTTAAAAATTAGCGGTACTGGTGTAAACCCAGGAAGTTTAAGTGTGGGAGACGGAACCGTAATATTAGCACAGCGTGCTGATGATAACGGACTGAGCCAGGCGTTCAGTTCTGTCAGTATTGTAAGCGGGCGCCCTACTCTGGTGCTAAGCGACGACAAACAAATTAATCCAGATAATATCAAATGGGGCTATCATGGCGGCAAGCTCGACATTAATGGAAACGGTTTGACTTTTCATAAACTTAACGGGGCTGATGATGGAGCCATACTGACTAACAGTGGCTCCATGGCTAATGTTAATCTGGATTTCAACAGCCCAGATACAACAGCCACGATTGCTAATATCTGGCACGGCCATTTCACCGGCAATCTAAATATCAATAATGAGGTTACAGCAGGAACACAGAATGATTTCGTTATTGATGGTGGAGTGGATACTCAGGGGAGTGTAACTCAGCAAAATGGTCGGCTATTTATGCAAGGACATCCGGTTGTTCACGCCGTTAGCAGCCAGGATGTAGCAAATAAATTAAAGGCGTTGGGTGACGATTCAGTACTGACCCAACCAGTGTCATTTACTCAGAATGATTGGGAAAATCGACAGTTCAGTATGGCGGAGCTTAACTTACAAAATGCTGAATTTAATCTTGCAAGAAACGCCAGCCTTAATACGAGAATTAATGCCGATCATTCTATCGTGACATTAGGTAGTGAGGATCTTTACATTGATCTCAATGACGGTAATGGCGTGGCAACCAAACCAACATTGGGTAAGTCAAAGGCAACCGCAGAAGATGATCAGAGTCGTTTCAATGGACATGTACAGTTGAAACAAGGATCGGCACTAACTATTAATGAACATTTTGTCGGTGGTATTGATAGTACAGATAGTGCGACGACGATAACCTCTAAAGATACCACACTTAATCAGCTCAGCCGTTTCACCCAATCTTCTTTGTCATTAGGTGAAGGGGCAAAATTGACCGCTACAGCCGGATTGCTTTCTGACGGGACAGTAAGCAGTAATGCGGGTTCGAGCCTTTCCTTACTATCAGACCAGCCAGGAACGATGTATTCCGCCCAAAGCTGGGAGCTTAGCGGACAAAACACGAGCTTAAATGTTGGCGCGGGTGGGATCATCACTGGAGATATCAATGCCAATGATGCGGCCAGCATTAGCTTTGGCACGACTGATATTAACCAATCCACAAATTACTATGGAAATATCAGCGCGCCGTTGGCAAGTGTAACAATGAAGGACACTGCCTGGCTGGCAAATGAGCAGTCGGTGGTTAAGTCGCTCACTTTGAATGGTTCAACACTGAGTTTTAATCGTCTCGGGCAGGGGGAACTGACGGCAGATACGCTGGAGGCCACTAACAGTTCGTTCATTATTAATGCCGATGGTAAAGCAGCAGATACGGTGACGGTAAACCAGGCGTTGACAGGGGCGAATAACACACTGGTTGTTATTCCTACGACGAATTCAGTAAAACAGGCCGGTTACCCTGTGTCATTGGTTACTGCCCCGAAAAATACACAAAGCGATATATTTACACTTAACCCGGTTTCAATAAACTCGGGGTTCCATAGTTTCACACCACAACTTGATATGTTGGAGACCGACGTTAATAAGCAATGGCGTCTGGAGGGATTTTACATACAGCCTGATAAAGCCGCTTTGCGGACAGGCAAGAGTTTTATGGATCTCGGTTATAAAAACTTTATTACAGAAATTAATAATCTGAATGATCGTATGGGTGACTTACGCCATACCCACGGTGAAACAGGAGCCTGGGCTAGACTTAACAGTGGTTCGGGCTCAGCTACTGATGGGTTTACCGGAAGTCATACGCACTTGCAAATTGGGGCAGACAGGAAACATATAATTGAAGGCGGAGAGTTATTTACTGGCGTAACGGCGACATTTACAAACAGTAATAACCGGGGAAGTGGATGGTCAGGAAGAACCAAATCAACGGGTATTGGTGTGTACGCTTCAGCTATGTTTGACTCTGGACTCTATGTAGATACTATCGGGAAATATGTGCGTCATGACAATCATTACTCATCAAGTGCGTTAGGAATGCCAGAACAAGATTATGGCTCGCACTCCTGGTATTTGGGCGCTGAGGCCGGTTGGCGTTTTTCCTTACCTGACGAAACATATATACAGCCGCAAACAGAGTTGATCTACGGTACTGTATCTGAGAATCAGTTTTCCTGGCAATTCAATGGAGCTGAGATCAATATGCAACGTAAGCGGATGCAACCGTTAATTGGTCGCACAGGCATTGAATTTGGCAAAACATTCAGGGGCAAAGACTGGGAAATTACAGCATTGACTGGGATTAATTATCAGTACGATTTATTTAAGCCTACTGTGACAGCATTCAAGGATCTGGCAGGTGATACATATATTAATAATGGTAAAGATAGCAGAGTGGTATTCAATGTCGGGTTAAATACTAAAATCAAAGAAAACACCAGGATAAGTCTGAATATGGAGCGATCTGAGTTTGGTTCTTACAATATTGATAAGTTAATTAATGCTAATATTCGTTATACATTCTGAGTCGTAGAGTAGATAAAAAAGAAAACCTGAACATATTGTTCAGGTTTTCTTATTGATTGATTACTATAGACAGTCAAATATACTTATCTGCCTGACATTCAGTAGTGTAAAATTTTATCTTATGTTGCTATTTTTTAGAATGGCCTTTTTCTTTACTTTAGCTTATAGTTGAATTCAGTTCAGGTATCTAATGTTTTTATATATGCTATGACCGTTGCTCTAATAATGGTTACAAAAGACATTTATTTAAAAAATGGTATCTTATATTTTGCAAGCCAGGATGAAGGGTATAAATGTTTTGAGTTCAGTGGGCGTGCCTCTGTATATGAGGCCGTTCAGCAATATAGTCATGTTTATATAGTCTGCGATAATAATAATTATTTTTTATACAGTCTTCTTTTTTCTGGGGGGCCTGTTAAGTGCATATGTGCTGATAATGTAACTATACACTATGGAAATCGGTTATCAATTGATTATACATATCCACCAGAACAAATCTTGTGCTCTCTTAATGATATTGAACGAGAGATTCTGTACCTCTACTTTATTAAAAGGAGGAAAATAAAAGAAATTTCAAAGATCACATGTTTAAGTGTAAGTAAGGTCTATTATAGAATAAGAATGATAAAGATTAAGTTTGGTGCTGAGACGACACGGAAGCTCCCAGTTCTGTTTAGATGTTATCTGTAA